>JAIOXB010000006.1 GCA_021741825.1 Microbacteriaceae bacterium | reverse complement strand
GTCGAACTTCGATCCCAACTACGCCGGCGACCCGACGCTCTACGCACTCGGCTCCTTCTGGCCCACCCGGCTTCTCGCAGTTCTGTCGACAGGATTGGCCGGTCCCGTCTCGTACGTGACCCAAACCGGCGACTGGTCGCGTTACGTGTCACCGACGGCATCCGCGAAGTCGGTGGTCGTCAACACCTTCGGTGCGATGGTGGTCGGGCTCACTGTTCCGACGGTGTTCGGAGCATTCGTCGCCACCGCGGCATTCGACGAGTTCAGTTTTGCCGCCGGTTTTGTCGCGGGCTCTCCTGAATGGCTTGTGCTTCCGTTGCTTTTCGTCGCAGTCATCGGTTCACTCGGGCAGGGTTCCATCAACCTGTACAGCATGGGTCTGGACCTCGACGCGATTCTGCCGCGTCTATCGCGCGTGCGGTCGACCGTGATCGTCGCGCTGGTCGCCATTGCCCTGGTGTTCATCGGCCGATTCGTGTTCGACGCCGAGGCAGCAGTCACCAACTCCGTTCTCTTTTTGACATCGCTTGCGACGTCGTGGGCCACGATCAGCATGGTCATGTATTGGCGCACGATCGGGGACTTTTCCCAGAAGGATCTGCACGTGTTCAATTCTCGAACCTCGGGTGGGTCCTACTGGTTCACTGGAGGTTGGAATCTCAAACTGGTCGTCGCCTGGTTGTTGGGTTCTGTGGCGGGAATCTTCGGAATCTCGAGCGTCGATTACGTCGGCCCACTCGCCGAGACGTTCAGCGGTATTGACCTCAGCGTCCCCGCGGCCGCACTGGTCGCGATCGCCGGACTGTTGGTGACGGGATCGCTGCGTCGTAAGTAAGAGTTCTGGCCCGACGGAATAGTCATCAACCCTGCGGGACCGCTCAACTCGGTGCGATAGCGTGGAAGAACAATGAGTAGTTCGAAGTCGGCAATACGCGTCGACATCCAGTTATTGCGCGCAGCGGCGGTTCTGTCGGTCGTCGCTTTCCACTTCTGGCCGAATCGCGTCGTGAGCGGTTTCGCCGGTGTCGATGTTTTCTTTGTGATCTCGGGCTTTCTCATCACGGCGCTCATCGTGCGCGAAGTCGAGTCGACCGGGAAATTGAGCCTGGTGAATTTTTGGATGCGACGCATCCGCCGAATTCTCCCCGCATCGATCGTCGTGATCGCCGCCACCGCGGGAGTCGTGATGTGGATCGGATCGTCCGAGCTACTCGAGAGCATCGGTCGACACGTTTTCGCGTCGGCCTTCTCGGGCGAAAACATCCTTTTGGCCCTCGACCAAGCCGACTATTTCCGTTCCGCCGAGGCGCCCTCGCCTCTGCAACACTTCTGGTCACTCGCGGTCGAAGAACAGTTCTATTTCGTGTGGCCCGTTGTCGTCCTTCTCGTTGTCGCCGTCACCCGCACGTTTTCGCAAACAGTGCGGGCCCTCAACACCGTCATCGTCTCGATCGTCATTGCCAGCGCCGCCTTCGCCGTTTTTCTCACCGCTGTTAACGAGCCGAGCGGCTACTACAACTCACTCGCTCGGGCATGGGAACTCGGCCTCGGCGCTTTTGTCGCGATCCTGGGTGCCCGCGGAACGCCCCGTCTGTCGGCAGGTGTTGCAACGGTCATCAATCGCGTTGCCTGGGTCCTCCTGCTGGCGACGTTCGCCATTCCCAACCTCGAATCGGGGGTTCCGAGCTGGGGTGTTGCGCCGGCGGTGATTTTGACTGCCGTCGTCATCGCAACCGGAAACCGCCGTCCCGCCACAGCGACCAACGTCGTCGCGCGAACGGTTCGAGGAGTAGGTCAGTGGGTCGGTGACCGGTCGTTCTCGTTGTACCTGTGGCACTGGCCCATCCTGATTCTTGCGCCGTATGTCCTCAAGGTTGAGTTGACCGCGATTCACAAGATTCTGGCCATCGCCCTTGCATTTGTTTTGTCCGAGGTTTCGTATCGATTCATCGAGACCCCCGTGCGAATTTCGCGTCGCCCGATGATGCGAAATCCGCTCATCGTCGCCCCGCTCGCGGGTCTGACCAGTGCGGCACTCGTTGCGTCCGTCTCGTTCGCTGCCGTCGCCCTCACGCCACCTCCGGTCGTGCCGTTCAACCCCGGTACCGCGTCGTCAACCGACAGTTCGTTTTTCGATGAGGAGCGAGTGATGCGCAAAGGATTGGATGTAACCGGCGTATCTCGATACTGTGACGGCGCGGGTGCGTGGCTGTTCGATTGCGACACCGAGAACGACCGCCCGCGCTCGGGGGCGGTGAACAGCCAGGGTGAGAAATGCGACCGAATCGAGCCTTGCGAGAACGGCAATTCGACGAGCCCGATCACCGTGGCGTTTGTTGGTGATTCCCACGCGCGCGAGCTTCGGACCGCAATGGATTTGGTTGGAAAATTACTCGATTGGCGAATCGTATCGTTCACAATGTCGACCTGCCCTTTGGGAAGCCTGACGGCCAAGCCGGATTGCCACGTGCGTGATGCGCAGCTGATGAAACGGGTTCGTGCCGGCGAATTCGACCTCGTGATCACGTCCCAACTCCGGTCGCCCTCGCCTACCGAGGAGGAATATGTCTCCGTCTTCAACCAGATTCTCGAGACCGGAACCCCATTGGCAACCTTTCGTGACAATCCGGTACTCGACGATGAGACGATTGGCTGCAAACGAGTCAACTTTTCCGATCCCAATATGTGCGAATTCACGCCTAGCGCAGCATTTCGCATCGATGATCCCGCGGCGAATGTCGCCACCAAATTGGGGATACACATCATCGATATGTCAACGGTTTTCTGTCATGACGACGTCTGCCCTCTGGCGATCGGCGGCCTGAGGGTCTACCGAGACAAAGATCATGTAAATCGCGAATTCAACGAGACCATGGCGCCACTCATTGCCGCCGACCTTGCCGGGGCGCGGCTCATTCGAACGGAATGACCCCGTCGGGCCCGACAAAGATGAGGTCTGCGGGCTGACCGACGTCGATCGTGGTTCGCGCTGACGCCTTGATCGCTTGACCGCGGGTCAACGCTTCTTCGGGGTGCCACGCCGGACGGCCGTCCGCTGTTCGCGCGGTCGCCATCTCGATGGTGTGCCACGGGTCGAGCGGCGCGACGGGCGCATCGGAACCGAGAATCAGGTTGACCCCCGCGTCGAGGAACGACTTCATCGGGTAGGCATACGAGACGCGGTCACCCCACAATTGTTCGGCGACATCGCGGTCGTCAACTGCGTGTGCAGGCTGAATGCTCGCGGTCAATCCCAGACGCGCCATGCGCTGCACGTCCTCGGGCAGAACCATCTGCGCGTGTTCGATTCGTCCGGCAACACCGACCTTTTCAAACGTGTCGATGACGACGGTGTTCGCTTTGTCGCCGATCGCGTGAAGAGCAGCGGTCACGCCGTGGTCGGTCGCTTCGCGCACGAGCCGTTCTAGTTCCGTCACCTCGGTGTTGAGCACACCCGTTGAGTTCTCACCCTCATACGGCGCATGCATGTAGGCGGTCCGGGTGTTGATTGAACCGTCCGTGATGACCTTGAGGAAACCCATCTCGACACGGCCACCGAGAGAATCTCCGGTTCGAAGTCCGCGCTCGAAAGCTTCGTGAATGCGCTCGGGGTACAGGCTCGCCCGCACTTGGATGAGGTCGATTCCTTTGGCGATGCGCCGATCCCAGTCGGTGAGGCTTTCCATCTCTAAACTCGTGATGCCGACCACACCCTGAGCCTTTGCCGCGGCGAACGCCTCGGCAACGAGATCGTCCATCGTGTCGGTGTCGATGTCGGACATGCGACTGAGGATTCGGAATGCGTCGTGTTCAACCAGAATTCCGGAATCTCCCGCGATGTCGACGACGTCAAACTCGCGGGCGGCAACCGAGTTGACCCACACGGAATGAACATCCATGCTGAAGGCCACGACGGGTCGGGTCGCGCTGACCGCGTCGAGTGCGCTTATTCGCGGCGGACTCGTCCACAACGCCCAGCGCAGTCCGTGACCGACAATCGGTTCGACACCATCGGTGGGGTGTTTCCGCAGGATCTCGACGACCGCGTCCGAGTCGTCGGCGGGCAGAAGGTTTGCCCGCGAGCGCATCTGAGCCCACGAACGGATGTGAACGTGTTCGTCCCAGAGACCCGGAAGAACCTCGTCGCCTTCGGCATCGACGTCACCCGCGTGAAAACCACCGGTCGCCGGAAGAATCGCGGTGATGATGCCGCTTGTCACCTCGATGTCGATCATGACGCCGTGGTCGAGAGCGTTTCTAATCATCATGCGGCAACCCCCTGGCAATTCCGACAAAAATACAGTTTCCGTGCTTCCATGATGTCCAACGTGATGGGCGTTCCGCAGATGCGACACGGTTCGCCGGCACGGCGATACACCCAGTGTCGGTCCTCGCGGTGTGCGAGGGCGGCGCGTTTTCGAGCGGGCGTGAGCCCGTCCATCGTGAGCATCTGACCCGTCTTCACGCCAATCTTGAGAAGCCCAACCCAGTCGGTCCAGAGGGCGCGCAGGGTTTCGTCCGGCAGCGTGTTCGCCGCCAGATAAGGGCTGAGTCGAGCCCGAAACAACATCTCGGCGCGATACACATTGCCGATGCCCGCAACAATTTTCTGATTCATGAGCGCTCGACCGATTGGTGTTCCGGTTCGCTTGACCCGTGCCAAAAATCGTTCCTCGCCCTGCCTGTCGACCAGCGGGTCCGGCCCGAGGTCATCGCGAATCTCGGCCACTCGCACCGGTCCGACCACCTCGCACACGGTCGGCCCGCGCAGATCGGCGACAGCGTTGGCAGTGAGGATTCGAACGCGTACCTGCCCAACGGGGTCGGGCGGGAAACTGTCGAGCGCGACTGTGACACTGTCGTGTTCGCCCATGCGAAGTCTCGTGCGACGCGGCGCTCCGATTGACGCGAGCGAATCCTCGTGCTCGCCCACGACGGTCCCACGCCCCGCGGTTTGAACCATGCGGCCACCGGCGGCGGAAACGGTGTCGTCCAGTTGGACCGCCCCCGCGAAATCCCACGCGCCGTAGATGCCGAGGTGGACATGCAACGAATCGCCCGTGTCGAACTCGAGAAACAGGTGCTTGCCGACGGCGTACGAGCGAACGATTGTGTGGCCGTCGATCAGTGACGCGTCACCGAATCGTCCCTGCGGACTCGAGATTCGGCACACGGAACCGACGAAGTGACGAGCAAACTGAGCCGCGATGCGGTGAACGGAATGTCCCTCGGGCATGGCTAGTCGATGACGAAGCCGGCGATATCGCCCGTCGTCTCGTATTCCAACAATTGACCGATTCGACGAGCGTGACGCTCTTCTCCGGGAAACGGTGTCGTGAGGAACACGTCAATGAGCGCCATCACTTCAGCGGCGGTGTGCTGGCGGGCTCCGATCGCACACACGTTGGCGTTGTTGTGCTCGCGGGCGAGGGCAGCGGTTTCCGTGCTCCAGACCAGCGCCGCGCGTACACCCTCGACCTTGTTTGCCGCCATTTGCTCGCCGTTTCCACTGCCGCCAAAGACGATACCGAGAGTGTCAGCGCCGGCGAGCTCGTCTCGGCGCACAGCCAGAGCCGCGTTGATGCAGAAACTGGGGTAATCGTCCAACGGGTCGAATTCAATCGGTCCGTGGTCGATAACGTCGTGACCTAAATCTCGGCAGTGTTGCGCGATTTGTGCACTTAACTCAAGCCCTGCGTGGTCGGTCGCGAGGTGAATGCGCATGCACGAAAGTATAGGCGTAGCGGGTTTGGGCTCGTGTCTTACACTTGGACACTGTTATGAATAACGAGTGGAAGCCGCGACGGCGATGACGACATCGCGTGTCCGGATTGACATTCAAGTACTCCGCGCTGCGGCTGTCCTTGCCGTGATTCTCGGGCATTTTTGGCCCCAACGCTTGCCGGGCGGCTTCACCGGCGTCGATGTGTTTTTCGTCATTTCTGGTTTTCTCATCACGTCGCAGATCGTCTCTGAGGTATCCCGTTCATCCCGGCTGAACCTTGTCGGGTTTTGGATGCGACGCATCCGACGAATCTTGCCCGCCGCGATTTCGGTGATTTCCGTCGTCGCGGTCACCGTTCTGTGGATCGGATCACCCGACCAGATCGACATTCTCACGAGACACGTCATTGCCTCGTCGCTGAGCTCCGAAAACCTGTTGTTGTCGTGGGACGCGGTCGACTACAACCATCGGGACGACATCACGTCACCACTTCAACACTTTTGGTCTCTCGCCGTCGAAGAACAGTTTTATCTTGTCTGGCCGATCGTTATTGCCATCACCCTGGCGTTTACTCGGTTGTTGCAGCTTCCGCTGGAACGTTTTCGCCGAGTCATGTTGCTCGCCATCTGTGTCCTCACGGTCGCCTCGTTCGTCTACGCCTCGACGCTCGATCACACCAACCCGGCCACGTATTACGACCCGTTCGCGCGTGCCTGGGAGTTGGGAATTGGAGCGGCAATTGCACTCGCCGGATCCACTATTGCGGACCGATTCTCTTCTCACAGCCGGCAACTGGCCGTCATCGCAGCGTGGGTCGTGATTGTCGGAATGTCCGTCGTGCCGGGGCTGGAAAACTTTGTGCCCGGGCTCGGAGTCGTGCCGTCCGTCGTCGCCACCGGAATCGTCATTGTTTGCGCCGCACCAATGTCCAGTTTCCGATTGCCGGCCGCCTCGACGGCGATTTCTGGGCTCGTGTGGCTGGGTGACCGGTCGTACTCTGCATACCTGTGGCACTGGCCGTTCCTCATTTTGGCCCCGCTGGTTATTGGCGTGGAATTGACCGTGTTCCACAAGATTGTCCTGCTTGCGTTGGTTTTCGCGGCATCGGCGTTGAGTTTTCGGTTCATCGAACAACCATTCCGTCTGTCGTCGGCCACCGTAATCCGCCGACCAGTTCTTTTGGCGCCAATTTCTGCCGCTCTGACGGCGATTCTCATTCTCGGAACCGTGTTCGCGACCGACAGTGCCACCAAAGGCTCGATCACCGTGAGTGCCGACAGCGTTCTTCCTTCCGCCACCGCCCCATTGCCCGACAAAGCCAACCACGAGTACCCGTTGGTTTCCCCCTTCTGTAACGGGGCCGGAGCTGCGGTGTTCGATTGCCCTCCGTCAACTGAGGTGCTCTTCGACTCACGGTTTCTTCCGCGTTCTCCGCCAGACTCAGCCACCTGCACGTCACTCGATAACGAGGACTTTTTCGACTGCGTCCTCGGCGATCCGGACGCCGCGACGTCGATAGCGGTCGTTGGAGATTCGCACGCAAAAGCGCTCTGGGTGGCGTGGGACGATTTGGGCAAGCGCGAAGGAATTGCGGTTCACAGTTTCTTCCGGGCCGGGTGCCCATATTCAGAGGGGCGAGAACAGGAATGCGGGGAGCGCAACTCTGCCGTGAGCGACCGACTATTCGCGGGCGAGTTTGATTTCGCGATCTTGGTGCAATCCGTGGACCAACGACGCCGACACCCCGACGCCCGCGAGCGAACAAACTTCGCGTCAACATATCGAAACCTCGAGGCCAACGGTGTTTCATTTGTTGTCGTCAAGGACAACCCGGGAATCGGAGAGGACGCGAAGAACTGTTTTTCCCGCAATTTCCGCGACCCGAGTGGCTGCGCGGTGTCTCGTGCGGACGGTTTCTCGGTTCCGGATTTCGCTTTCGAGGTCGCGGCGGAACGTGGTTACAACACCATCGATTTCAGCGATATCTATTGCGACGCGGCGCTCTGCCCGCTTGTCTTAGGGGGCGTTCGCGTCTATCGGGACTACCGGCACATTACGACAATTTTTGGAAAAACACTGGGCCCGTTCCTGCACAACGAGCTCGTAACACTGGGCTTAATCACCACAGAGAACTAAATCTCGACAATTTTATGGGAACTTTTTTCCTGCGACCAAATGCGCTACGATATTCTCGACGGTTTGGCGCGCAAACCGACTTTCTGGAGGTTTCAATGGCTACACCGGACATCAAGCGGACATTCCGTGGTGTTGACACGGGTCAGGTGGACGACGTAATTCGTTCGATGACGAACCGTATTGAAACGTTAGAGCTGTCGATTTCCGAACGTCGCCGCTCGATCGATCGACTCAAGGGTGAGATCGCCGATCCGACGACGAGCACCCCTTCCTTCGCGAAACTCGGTTCGGTTTTCGAAGAAACCCTTCGCAATGCAGAAGACAAAGCCCGCCGGATGCGCGCAGAAGCTGCTGCCGAGACGGCCGCGATCACCAACAAAACCGACTTCGAGCTTCAAAACCTGTCAGAAAAGACCGAACGTGAGACGCGCGAAATCGTGGTCTCGGCTCAGTCCGAAGCAAACGAAATCCTTCTCCAGGTCGAACGCGAAGTTGCCGCAACCGCCCAGCAGATCGCGGACGAGCGCGCCCGCATGGAAATCGTTGCGTCGCGTGCGGAACGAACCTCAGCGAGCATGATTAGCCAAACCGAACAGCAGATTAGCGACGCGCGCGCTGCCGCGTATCGCGAATTTTCCGAGATCAAGCGTCAGTCCGCCGACATGGTTCGTGAAGCGTCAGACAACAAAGTCGAAACAGAAACGCGGATTGGTCTTGAGGTCGCAGCGGCTCAGGCTCAGAGCACCGCGGTTCACGACGAGGCCGATGCCTACGCCCAGCAGTCTTACGAACAAGCCATTGCGCACGTCGAGTCAGCGATTGCCCACGCAGCTGCATTGAAGCAAGAGGCCGACGACCACCTTCGCGCCGCTCAGATTCGAGCCGCCGAGATTCTGCAAGACTCGCGCAGCCTCGTGCAGAAGTCGATTTCTGACGCGCTGACACGTTCGCACGATATCGCGCGATCCAGCGAGGAATTCTTCGCGGATTTTGTTCACGATGCGGAAGCAAGCATCACCGAAATCCAGCGCAACACGATGGCGCTCGCGCAGTTCGAGGGCAAAATCCGCGACGTCTCGAACGAGGTCAACGTCGATGCGATCGAACAAGGTGCAACGTCCGGTCGACGACCTATCCAGCAGGCCGAAATCGTGGAGGGTGACAAGTAATGTCCACACAGGGCTCAGAATCAGTATTCGGCCGCACGATTGGCGGATACGACGCCAAGGATGCAGAGCGAGTAATCGCCGAACTTCAGTCGACGATTTCCGCGCTCGAAGCATCGTTCCAGAAAGTTGATGCGGAAGCGCGACGCCTCGAACGGAAGTTGCAAGAACGCAGGCTTTCTCGTCCACAGTTTGCAGAGCTCGGGCCGGCGTTCGAATCGGCCATCAGCCTCGCCGAAGAACAAGCGCTGACACTCATCACGGACGCTCTGTCCGAAACGCGCGACCAAATTGCTAACGCCACCGCCACCTCAAAGACACGAACCAGCGAATCCAACAGCCAGGCGCGTTCGGCTGTTTCTGCGGCAAACGAGGAGGCACAACGAATCCGCGTCCGTGCGGAACAAGACGCCGCTCGTCAGCGCGAACAAATCAAGGTCAACCTTGCGACAATCGCGCAAGAACGCGACCAGGTTGACAAAGTTTCCGCTGCGGTTCTGGCCGAGGCTGAGGCAAAAGTTGCGACGCTCCGCGCTCGGATGAACGAAGAACTCGACCGAGACCGTGCCGCGGTCAACGAAGAATTGCGTATCGCGACGGAACAGACCGCCCGCATCAATGAAGAAATCCGGGTGTTGGACGAGAATGCGGCCGCCGAAATCGCGGCGATTCTTGCCGAAGCGGAAAGCTATTCGACGCAAACCATCAGCGAAGCCGACCACCACGCCGAGCTGTCGTACAAGGGCGCGGACGAGTTCGCGATGGTCGAAACCGACAAGTACCTTGAGTCAACGCGTGCGCGGGCGGCAAAGACGCTCGACGAAGCTCGATCCCGTGCCGAACAGGCTCTCATCGGCGCCGAGAAAATCACCGGCGAGATCACCGCGTCGTCTCAGGACTTCGTTGCAAACATCGCACGCGACCTTGAGGAACGCCTCGAGAAGGCCCGCCGAAACCTTGATGACATCAGCGGATTCTTGTACACCATCCGTTCGATGACCAATGGCTTCGACTTGGGTGAACTCAGCGTTGCGCGAAGCCGAGTTTCGTCCGACCGTGGCAACAATTCGGTCAGCGTCGCGGAACTCCTCGAGGACTAATCACCGCCGCATCCCCGCGTCGCGACGTGGAGCGGTAGATTTGGCGTTCACTGTTCAATTAAAGGAGTTACCGTGCCCGGAGAAAACTTGACTCGTGTCGAAGCGATTGAACGATCGAGCGTCGTCCGGACGGAGTCCTACGCGGTTCGCCTCGATCTGACGACCTCTGACTCGACGTTCCGCTCGCTGACCACAGTGACGTTCGGCGCAGAACCCGGCGCGTCAACCTTTATCGATGCAATCACCTCTACGGTCCACGGGGTCACACTCAACGGGGTGTCCCTCGAGCCCGCCGTCGTGTCAGACGGAATTCGAATCCAACTCGACGGTCTCTCCTCAGAGAACGTTCTCGTAGTCGACGCCGACATGTTTTTTGTCAATACGGGCGAAGGGCTTCACCGATTCGTTGACCCCGTCGACAACAAGGTGTACCTGTATTCCCAGTTCGAGGTCCCCGATTCGAGACGAGTGTTTGCCGCGTTCGAACAACCCGACCTCAAGGCGACGTTCGATTTCGAGGTCGTCGTGCCGAGCGATTGGGTTGTCGTGTCGAACTCCCCCACCCCCACTCCCGTCGTCGACGGCGCGTCGGCGACGTGGACGTTCCCGCAGACTCCGCGGATTTCGTCTTACATCACGGCGATTGTTGCGGGTCCTTACGTCGCGCAACACGATCACCTCACGTCCTCGGACGGTCGGACGATTCCCCTCGGCATTTATGTTCGCCAGTCTCTCGCCGAGTTCCTCGATTTCGACTACATCTTTGACATCACCAAGAAGGGGTTCGAATACTTCGAACGCGAGTTCGCCGTCCCCTATCCGTTTGAGAAATACGACCAACTCTTTGTTCCGGAATTCAACGCCGGCGCGATGGAGAACGCGGGTTGCGTGACCTTCACCGAGGTCTACGTGTTCCGTTCCAAGGTGACCGACGCGGTTCGCGAGCGACGAGTCGTCACGATCCTCCACGAACTCGCGCACATGTGGTTCGGCGACCTGGTCACCATGAAGTGGTGGAACGACTTGTGGCTCAACGAATCGTTCGCCGAATGGGCCTCAACAATTGCGACGGCCGAAGCGACCGAATGGACTCACGCGTGGGCGACGTTCCAGGTGTCGGAAAAATCCTGGGCGTATCGACAAGACCAGTTGCCGTCGACACACCCCATCGTGGCGACCATCAACGACCTCGAAGACGTTCAGATCAACTTCGATGGCATCACCTACGCCAAGGGCGGGTCGGTGCTCAAGCAGCTCGTCGCCTATGTTGGCCGCGACGCTTTCTTCACCGGTGTCACGAACTACTTCCTTGCCAACGCGTGGAAGAACGCCGAACTTGCTGACCTGTTGCGCGAACTCGAAAAAACAAGCAAACGTGACCTCGCGACGTGGTCGGCGAAGTGGCTCGAAACCGCGGGCGTGAACACCCTGACACCCGAGATTGTCACGGACGACAAGGGCATCATCACGTCGTTCGACATCCTCCAGACCGCGGTTACGGACTACCCGACCATTCGTCCCCACCGTCTTGCGGTTGGGATCTATGCCTTCCAGGGCAGTGCGCTTGTCCGAACCCATCGAGTCGAACTCGACATCGACGGCGAGCGCACGACAGTGACCGACCTGATCGGCCAACACCGCGGCGCTCTTGTGCTCGTTAACGATGACGACCTGGCGTACGCCAAGATTCGACTCGACGGAGAGTCGTTGGCGATGGCCATCGACCACTTGTCGGACATCGCCGACCCGTTAGCGCGCGCACTGGTTTGGGGAAGCGCGTGGGATTCGACTCGCGACGCCGAGATGGCGCCGAGCGATTTTGTTGACCTCGTGTTGGGCAACATCGCGACCGAATCCGAGTCGACGACAGTGCGGACGACACTCGCTCAGCTTGCGACGACGGCCCGAATGTATGTCGCGCCTAACCGCCGCGAAAACACGATTCGGCGCGTTGCGGACGCGATGCTCGAGCTGGCCGAAAACGCCGAACCGGGTTCGGACCAGCAGTTTCAGTTCCTCCGGACCTTTGCGTCGATGGCCGACACAGCAGAACATGCGGCGGCCCTCCGTGCGATTCGTTCCGGCGAACGCGTCATTTCGGGAATCGCGATTGACACCGACCTGTCCTGGGACCTCCTCGAGGGGATGGTTTTAGCGGGAGGTGCGGACGAGTCCGAAATCACCGCGGCCCTGGCTGCCGACAACACCTCGAACGGTCAACAGGCCGCCGCGCGTCTTCGCGCCACGATTCCGACCGCGGAAGCAAAGCGAAAGATTCTCGAGACAATGCGCGACGACGCGACGATCGCAAACTCGCAGTGCGATCACTACGTGCGCGGGTACACCCACGTCAACGACCCCTCGGTATTCGAGAACTTGGTTTCAGAGTATTTTGACGCGGTGCAAACCGTGTGGGACTCCCGGACCTTCAAAATTGCCGAGTACTTCGCTATCGGGTTGTACCCGTCGGTCATGGCGACGGAAAGTCTTGGTTCGATGACTCGTGCGTGGCTCGCCAGCAATAAGGCTGCTCCGTCGGCTCTTCGTCGAATCGTCATCGAGGGACTCGCGACCGTGGACCGCGCCCTGGCTGCCCAGCGGCGGGACGCCGAGGTCATTCGGTGACCGACTGGGCTGACGTCACCGCATTTCTCGGGTCGAACGCAACAGTGTTTCGCATCCTGGCAATTCTCATCGGCGCCGTCATCGTTCGGGTCATCGTGGTGTTGACCATCAATCGCGTCATCGCTCGAGTTGTCGCCGATGACGTGTCCCCGAGCCCGCGCACTTCGGCAAAAACCCAGAACGCGCGGTTGACGCAACGAACTCAAACGCTGGGCTCGGTCTTGCGTTCGTTCGCAAACTGGGCCGTCGGCGCTGTCGCTCTCATCCTGATTCTCGGTGAATTGGGGTTCGAGATCACCGCAATCGTCGCCAGCCTCGGAATCCTGGGAGCCGGTATCGCTCTGGGTGCCCAAGATGTCATTCGTGACATCTTTAACGGCATTTTCATGGTTTTCGAGGACCAATTGGGCGTCGGCGACAAGGTCGACCTCGGTGACGCCAAGGGTGTTGTCGAAGAAGTTACGATTCGCATCACCAAGGTTCGCGATGCGAAAGGCGTGCTGTGGTTCGTGCGCAACGGTCAGATTCAGCGCGTCGCCAACTTCGACCACAAACATCGATGAGTGACGGTTTCTACGAGGCAGTCGGCGGGCACGCCGCTTTTGATCGTATCGTTCGACGCTTTTACGAAGGCATCAAGACCGACGACATACTGCGACCGATGTACCCCGATGATCTGGACGGAGCGGTGTGGCGTCTGACCGCGTTCCTCGAACAGTATTGGGGCGGACCGACCAGCTATTCGGATGAACGCGGCCACCCGCGACTTCGTGCACGTCACGCCGCGTTTCGAATTGACGATGTCGCACGCGACCGCTGGCTGCACCACATGACAACGGCCGTCGATGCGGAATCGCTGTCGCCGCTGCACCGTGAAACCCTTATGGACTATCTCGATCGCGCTGCGCACGCGATGGTCAACACCATGGGCGACGTCGACCGGGGTGACAGGACCGCTCTGTAGGCGCTAGTCACCGTCGAGCACTACGGGTGTGTGCTTGGCGAGGATCTCGCCGCGCGTCGACGACAGACGTATCCACGGTTCTTTCGCCGAGACGTCCATCACTTTGTCACCGAAAAAGCCCAGAGTTTCAGCTGCGAGAGCAACACCGGCCGGTAAACCGAGGGACCCATTGATTGTGGTCCCCCACACCTGAGAACGGTACGACCGAACGACGTGTTCCTCTGCGTTGTTCGGTATCTTGCGCTTGATGATCTTCATGCCCTCTCGGACAACATTCTGAAGGTCGGAGGCACCGATTTTCCCGAGGGATTCCCATCCGGTTTGCGGAGGGAGCGGAATCTTCCACCGCACGGATGGTGCTTGCAACGGCATGGTCACGACAAAACCCGTGTCGGTTTCTTCCGCGTTGTCGAACCGCGCTCGGAGGGAATCGATGGGGACGACGATGTCGAACTTCGCCTCGGCCACGAGCTCTGCGCCGCGCATGCCAAGCACTGTTGGCGTGGTGTCGTTCAGTCCGCGCGGTGCGAGAACCTGCACCCACGCCACCAGAAGGTTTCCCTTCGCCACGAGTCGAGCAGCCGAATTGTCGATCAATCCGGACCGGTCGATAAAGGTTGCGAGGTCGCTAATCTGTTCGCGAGAGGCGAAGGTCACCGACACGCTCTTCGAGACAGCCATTAGTCGCGCGTCAACTTCCGATACGTCGAACGGTGAGGCTTGGCTGCGTCCGCTCCGAGGCGCTCGACCTTATTGGTCTCGTAGGCTTCGAAGTTCCCCTCGAACCAGTACCAGTTCGCCGGGTCGGCGTCGGTCCCTTCGTAGGAAAGGATATGGGTGGCGATGCGGTCGAGGAACCAACGATCGTGGGTGATCACCACAGCACAACCGGGGAATTCGAGAAGCGCGTTCTCGAGAGACGACAGGGTTTCGACATCGAGGTCGTTGGTGGGTTCGTCGAGGAGCAGGAGGTTTCCGCCCTGTTTGAGGGTCAGCGCAAGGTTGAGGCGGTTGCGTTCGCCACCCGAAAGAATTCCCGCCTTCTTCTGCTGGTCCGGGCCCTTGAAGCCAAAGGTCGAGACGTAAGCGCGAGAAGGAATTTCGACATTCCCGACCTGGATGACATCGAGCCCTTCGGACACGACCTCCCAGACGTTCTTGTTCGGGTCGATGCCGGTGCGAGACTGGTCGACATACGACAGTTTCACCGTTTCACCGACCTTGAGCGACCCTGAATCCAGGGGCTCGAGCCCGACGATTGTCTTGAACAAGGTGGTCTTTCCCACACCGTTTGGCCCGATGATTCCGACGATTCCGTTTCGTGGGAGCGAAAAAGATAAGTTGTCGATGAGCACTCGTTCGCCAAATCCCTTGGTGACCTTGTCCGCCTCGAGCACGATTGCTCCGAGACGCGGGCCCGGTGGAATCTGGAGTTCCTCGAAGTCGAGCTTCTTGGTGCGTTCGGCTTCGGTCGCCATCTCTTCGTATCGGGCAAGTCGAGCTTTGGATTTGACCTGACGGCCCTTGGCGTTTGAACGAACCCAGTCGAGTTCCTCGGCGAGGCGCTTCGCGAGTTTGACGTCCTTCTTACCTTGCACCTCGAGGCGTTCGGCCTTCTTTTCGAGATAGGTCGAATAGTTACCCTCGTAGGGATATAGTCGCCCGCGGTCAACTTCGGCGATCCACTGCGCAACGTGGTCGAGGAAGTACCGGTCGTGGGTAATCGCGATGACGGCACCCGGGTATTTGGCGAGGTGCTGTTCGAGCCACAAGACGCTCTCAGCATCGAGGTGGTTGGTCGGTTCGTCGAGTAACAGCAGGTCGGGTTTCTCGAGCAGCAATTTACAGAGCGCGACGCGTCGCTTTTCACCGCCCGACAAGACCCCGATTTCGGAATCCGACGGCGGACACCGAAGAGCATCCATGGCCTGCTCGAGTTGCGAGTCGAGGTCCCACGCGTCGGCATGGTCGATCGCTTCTTGTAGCTCACCCATCTCGGCGAGGAGGGTGTCGAAATCCGCGTCCGGTTCGCTCATCAGCATCGAAATCGCGTTGAAGCGCTCGAGTTTGTCGTACATGCCGCGAACTCCGTCTTGCACGTTCTCGAGGACCGACCGCGTTTCGTCGAGTTCTGGCTCCTGCATCAAAATTCCGACGGAGTATCCAGGAGAAAGCTGCGCTTCCCCGTTCGACGGAGTGTCGAGCCCCGCCATAATCTTGATGATGGTCGACTTTCCCGCACCGTTCGGGCCGACCATACCGATTTTCGCACCCGGGAAGAACGACATTGTCACGTCGTCAAGAATGAGTTTTTCGCCCACGGTTTTCCGTGCACGAACCATAGTGTAAATGAATTCAGCCACGGCGGTTTACCAGTCGATTGTTCGGGTGGCACCGATGAGGCAGCCACCTGTTTTGAGAGCGGATTCGATCGACGAATAATACTTTCCCTTGTAGGTCCGTTGACCGACCAGGCACGACCGACCCATGCGAACGGCGATAATCACGGAATCTGCAACGAGGTTCGTTTTCGTTCTCTCTTGGGTGACCTGCATTGATTTCTTCCGGAACCCCGCGCGATCGAGCGCGTTGACCATAGCCCGACCGGGTTGCTTCAGGTCGCCTGCGGACAAACTTTTGAGTACCCAATCGAAATAGGCCTTGTTGTCTTGCGCGTCGCCCTCTGGAAAGAAGTCTGGTGCGGGTTCGGCCGACATGGTGGGCGATGGGGTCGGGGTCGGTGACGCGCTGGGCATACCTGTCGGAAGGAAGGCACAGCCGCCCAGAGCGAGGGAACTGACCACGGTCGCGGCAAGGACGAAGGTGCGTGCGGTCATTCCCCCATTCTAGGTCAGACTGGCTTGTCGGTTCAGACCACAGCAACCGCTTCCGTGGCGGGTTCAGCGTCGTCTTCCGTTGTCGTTGTCGATGCGTCTGCGCCGAGGGCGACCAATCGCGTGAACACCGCGGTCCCCCAGAACAAGTCGTGCCCGAGGGTTTCCGCTTCGATTTCTACGTTGGTCCCGGTGCGGTCGTCGGTTTGCCAGTCGCGAACGCGCAGGCGACCCGTCACGACGATGCGGTCGCCCTTGGATAGCGACGGAACTGCATTGATGGCGAGTTGGCGAAAGGCTGTGACGGTGTACCAGTTGGTTGACGCGTCAACCCAGGCCGAGGTCGCTTTGTCGAATCGTCGCTGCGAGGATGCGAGCCGGAAACTCGTGATCGGAAGCCCTTCGCTCGTGACGACGTGCCGCGGGGTCGTTGCGATGAGTCCGGTGATGGTGAGGGTGTCGCTCATGTGTCTCCTTTGTTCGGTGGACGGCGCCGGCCGTCCCAACCTGCGACCGGCGCCTCCAACGAGGATGGCCCCGACGTTGTTGTGGCGCGCCGAAAACAAGCCGAACAGTGCAGAACTTTCCGGGCGATGCCGGTGTGGAGAAGTTAAACGGTGAGGTACTGCGCGAACCCTGCTCGTACCTTGTTGACCTTCGGCACAGCCACCGCCAGGCAATACCCCTGGGTCGGGTTGTTGGCGAAGAAATCCTGGTGGTAGTCCTCTGCCGGGAAGAATTCCGTGAAATCCTCCATCGTCGTCACCACGCCACCGCCCCAGGTTTCGTTCGCCCGGCCAAGCGCGGCCTCGAACAGTTCTCGTTGACCCGAATCAGTCGGGAACATTGTCGAACGGTATTGGGTGCCGACATCGTTGCCCTGTCGGTTCAATTGGCGTGGGTCGTGCATCGTGAAAAAAGCATCCAGGATGACGTCGGCGGGGATGACAGCCTCGTCGAATGTGACGGCGACGACTTCTGCGTGACCCGTCGAACCAGTGCACACCGCCTCGTAACTCGGCGAATCAACGTGCCCGCCCGCGTAACCCGAGACCACTGAATTCACGCCGCGCAGAACGCGGTACGCCGCGTCGAGACACCAGAAACAACCGCCAGCAACATAGAACGTCATCATGCCGACAGTCTAGGCGCGGGGCTAGGCTATGAACATGACGTATGACGCAGCAACGAATCGTTACGACTCAATTCCTTACCGTCGATGTGGTCGAAGCGGACTCCTGCTCCCCCGAATTTCGCTCGGGCTCTGGAACAATTTCGGCGACGATCGAGAACTCTCGGTGCAACGCGACATCGTGCTTCGCGCATTCGACCTCGGAGTGACTCACATCGATTTGGCGAACAACTACGGACCGCCACCCGGTTCCGCCGAGCGCAATTTTGGCAAAATCCTCACGAGCGACCTGCACCCGTACCGCGACGAACTCATCATTTCATCGAAAGCCGGGTTCGACATGTGGGAAGGCCCATACGGCGAGTGGGGTTCGCGCAAATACCTTCTCGCCTCGCTCGATCAGAGCCTGTCCCGAATGGGGCTCGACTACGTCGACATCTTTTACTCGCACCGATTCGACCCGGACACTCCCCTGGAAGAAACGATGGGAGCCCTCGCGCACGCGATCCACTCGGGCAAAGCGCTGTACGTCGGAATCTCGAACTACGACGAAGAACAGACGCGCCGTGCCCACGCGATTCTGAAAGACATGGGCGTCACGCTCCTCATTCACCAACCGCGCTACAACCTCTTTGACCGCCGTCCGGAAAATGGTTTGTTCGATGCACTCGTCGAACTCGGTGTTGGCGGAATCGTTTATTCGCCGCTCGCCCAGGGGCTCGCAACGGATCGTTACCTGGAGGGAATTCCCTCCGACTCACGCGTGCGCACGGCGAATTGGATTGACGAAAAGCGCATCAATGACGAGTATCTCGGACACGCACGCGCACTCAACGACATTGCTCTCGGGCGCGGGCAGACGCTCGCTCAAATGGCGTTGACCTGGACAATGCGGCACCCGGGTGTCACGACAGCGCTCATCGGCGCGAGCAGTGTCGCGCAGCTGGAAGATTCGTTGAAAGCGGCCCACTCAGAACCACTAACCAAAGAGGAACTTGCAGCGATCGAGCCGCACGCGATCCACCAACTGGTTGATCAGTGGCTGTAGCCAAACCCAGCGCACTCGTCGGATACCTCGCCGGAACGGTCGCTGCCTTTATCTTTGGTGTCAACGGTGTGGTCATCAAATTGCTGATGGACGGTACTGGAATCGACGGGTTCCAAGTCACCTTCCTGCGTGTCGTCGGGGCCGCGGTGTTGATGGGCGCCGTCCTGCTCATTCGCGACCCGAACGCACTTCGAATCACCCGGAAACAGATCCTGCCTCTCATCGCAATGGGCGTGATCGGCGTCGCGATGCTGCAAGCGACCTACGCCGAGGCGGTGTACCTGCTTCCCATCGGAATCGCGTTGTTGTTGGAATACACGGCAGTGCTGTTCGTGGCGCTCATCGCACATTTCTTTTTTCGCGAGCACGTCAAGTCCCGAATCTGGGTGTCCATCGCGGCGGTACTCATCGGCCTCGCAACCGTCGCCGAAGTGTGGAATTCGACCCTCAATGTCGAGGGAGTTTTATGGGCACTCGCGGCCTCAGCGTCTCTCACGACCTATTTCCTCCTCGGCGAGCGCCAGACCGGGGTGCGTCACCCCTTGGCCGTCGGTTTCTGGGGCATGGCCGTCGCGAGCGTGTTCTGGGCGCTGTTCAGCGGCTGGTGGACAATCGACCCTGCAATCTTCACTCAGGTCGTCCCGTTCTCGGGTGACACCGGCGGAATCTCGGGCCCGGCCTGGTTCCTCTTGGCGTTCATCGTCGTGCTCGGTACTTTTACTACGTTCGCCCTCGGTTTGTGGTCGATCAGTATCCTCAAGGCCACACGGTCGGGAATCGTCGCAACGAGCGAAGTGCTTTTCGCGTTTCTCGCGGCCTGGCTCATCCTCGGCGAAACACTTAATGTTGTGCAATTGGTTGGTGCGGGTATTGTTCTGGTTGGTGTCGTTCTTGCCCAATCTGCCCGCGACAACCGCGACGCAGAAACTGACCCAATACTCGACACCCCCGAAATCTCTCCAACGAAGGAATCCCGATGACCGATTCACTGCTCGACATCACCGTTCTCAACGCCGACGGTGCCGAGACCACGCTTCGTGAACACGCGGGGAAGGTCCTGCTCATCGTCAATGTCGCGTCGCGGTGTGGCTTGTCGCCGCAATACGCCGATCTCGAGGCTCTTCAGCAAAAGTACGGTCCCCGCGGTTTTGTCGTCCTTGGGTTCCCCTCGAATCAGTTTTTCCAAGAGTTGTCGTCGAACGATGCGATCGCGGAGTACTGCTCGACAAAGTGGGGCATCACGTTCCCGATTTTTGACCAGGTGAAGGTCAATGGCAAGAGCCGTTCTCCGTTGTACGCCGAGTTGACCAAGGCGAAGGACGAACGTGGCAGTGCGGGGAACATTCGCTGGAATTTCGAGAAGTTCGTCGTCACCCCCGACCTCCGTGTCTTGCGCTTCCGTCCGACGACGGTCCCGACGGACCCGACTATTATCGACGCAATCGAGTCGAACCTCCCGAAATAGCGTTTTTCGCCTTGTGTCGGTCGCATCAAAGAAATCAAGGTTTTCGGTTACTAACACGGTTATTGCGGTAAATTGGGGAGGCTACACGCCTTTACCTGTTATCCCACCCCGCCATGAAACTCCTTCGTCTATTCTTTGCCGGCCTTGTCGTCATCCTTTTTTCCGGAGTCCTCACGCCGGTTACTTTCGCGTCTGCAACGGACACTTCAGGCCTGCGATACGAAGCGTTTTACCCGATTTGGTCGGCTGACGCGAGTAACCCCGATCGAAGCGCTCCTTATGCGTTGTGTTCGTCGGGGACGGTTTCTGAAATCAATCACTCCTTCGGTGGCAGTATTTTCGGCTGCCCCGGTGATTACGTCATGGTTCACTATTTCGGTTATATCTCGTACCCGACGGACACCACCGTGACGTTTCGCGCGCGAGCGGATGATGGCTTTTATCTCGAGATCGGCGGAACCACGGTTTTCAATGACTGGCGGTTGAAAGGGTGCTCTTCGGCAGCGAGCGGGAGTTTTGCGTTTCAAGCGAACCAGTGGTACCCCATCGATGCGTGGTTCTACGAATGGGGCGGCGGGGCCTGTTCGATTCTGGACTATGACGCCGGGGCAGGTTGGAATGTCGTGCCCAATTCGATGCTGGACCAAGTGGGAATCCCGCCCATCACCTTTTCTGATTCAACGCTGACGGGAACAGTCAGACGTGGAACGGCATATTCTTCCGGGGTGACCGCAGAAGCGGACGGCGTCATCACGTATTCGATTACGGACGGCAGCGGATCTCTTCCCGACGGCCTCGACTTGGACAGTGAAACCGGCGTGGTATCGGGAACCCCAACCACCTACGGTGTTTACGAGTTTTCCATCACCGCTAGTAGTGACGACCCCGATTACACCATTCCTGCGACGACCGAACCGGTGACAATTATTGTCGGCGATCCCCCTGATCTTTCTGCGGTAACGCTTCAGGAGGTGTTGATTTACAACACCGCGATGACACCCGCCGATGTTTCGGACGACGTCGGTTACCCGGCTCCGGATTATGTTGTTTCCGCTGGCTCCCCCGCGGGCATCAGCCTCAACGCAAACACCGGCGTGCTGAGTGGCGCACCGACGAGTCAGGGCCCACATCAATTCACCGTCACCGCCGAGAACGCGCTGGGAAGTTCGACGAGCGGAACGCTTTCTCTCACTGTCAATCGGGACGCGTTCTTCCCTGTCGAGTACGACAACCTGCACGGGTACACCTTCGTTGGCGACACCCTTAACCCGTATTCGTCCGAAATCACCGCGCAAGGGTATCCCGCACCTCAGTATTCGATCATTGACGACCCGACTTCCGGAGGAATAACCGCTCTACCCCCGGGATTGTCCATTCACCCCACGACCGGACGCATCACGGGCGTCGCGACCGCGATTGGCACGTTTCCGTTCCGAGTCCAGGCCCACAACGAAGTCGGACCGGGCGACGCGACTACCCCACAAACCATCGTTGTGGCCTCTGCGCCGACCGTGACCTTTGACAACATTGCCTCCGATGCCTATCTGGGTGTCGAATACAACCAACGCCCCACCTTCAGCGGTTACCCGACGCCGACGTTCACGATCTCTGGCGAACTGCCCAGCGGGCTGAGTTTGTCCGAAAACGGCACGATTTCAGGGAAGCCGACCAGGGCAGGAGTCTCGTCGTTCCGCCTGTGCGCGACAATTTTTGATCGGCAGGCGTGCACGAAGTTAATCAACGTCCAGGTGTACGCCGAACCCGTCTACAAAGACAACGTTGAGCTACCAACAATCGTCCAGTTTGGAACACCCTTCAACGGGCGCGTCAATTTCCACGGTCTCGTTGAGAGTTACCGTGTCGCTGAACACGAAAACGGTTTGCCCCAAGGCCTGACTCTGAGTCCAGTCACGGGAGTTATCGCGGGAATACCCGAGCAGACCGGAATTTTCCGCTTCAAAGTGACGGCGCGCGGCCCGACAGGACTCGAGACCACAACGCCCGAGCAGATTTTGACCGTCAACCGCATTCCGACGGCGACCGACAAGACCATTGTCAGCAAGACGAATGTGGACGTGGCATACACGGACGCCGTTTTTGCTGACGCCTTCCCCGCAGCGACCTATTCCGTGTCAGCGGGAGCACTGCCCGCCGGGATTTCGCTCAACCCCCAAACGGGTGCGATTTCAGGGACGCCGACAGTAACCGGCGAATTCAGTTTCACGGTGACCGCGAGGAACGTGTTGGGCAACACCGCGATGCCGTTGACATTGTCGGTCCTTGAGCCGCCCTCGAAACCGATCCTGACTCTTCCCCCCAACGCAGTTGTGGGCGAAACCGTCAACGGGTACACCGCGGTCGAGGGGTACCCGGAACCGACGTTCTTCGTCGCGTCGGGATCACTTCCCAACGGGCTTACCCTGAACAAAATGACGGGCAAGATTTCTGGGTCCCCCACCGACCCGGGGAAATTCTCATTCACTATTGGGGCGCTCAGCACCGCGGGTTCGAACACCTCAAGCCCCGCAAATTTTGAGGTCTTCGAGCCGGGGGCGAATTTCGAAATCAGGGCGGAGGCTGGCGATGAAATCGCTGGCGCCGCAATCGCGGTTCAATCAGAAGGCTTGATGCCGAATGTGCCGTTCCAAGTTGTTCTCCGCTCGACACCTCAGACCGTCGCATCGGGCACGACGACGCGAAATGGCTCGATTCTCGCCAACTTTACGATTCCCGGCGGATTGGAACCCGGTTGGCACTCGCTCACGTTGACCACGGAAGGGGCCGACGGCTCGACGTTCGAGGAGGTCTCGTGGTTCGAAATCACGGCGAGCGGAATTCTCGAAGCGGTATCCGAGTCGCAGCCCAGCGCGGCCGAGATGAAGAACGCGTTGACGGACGATGAAGCGTTCTATGAAGATATGGGGATTGACCCCGGTACCCAGGTTTCGGAAGAGGTCGTTCAAGAAACCGTCGCCGAGGTCACCAGCGTGGTTGCCTCGGTCGCACTGGTCTCCGCCGCTGCAGCAGCAACGGCTGCGGTAGCGAGCGCCTCGGCCGCTGCGGCTGCCGCCTCGGCCGCGGGTGCCGCATCAAGTGCTGGTGCAGCCGCTGGAGCTGCTGGCGCAGCTGGTGGAGCGTCATCCGCCGCGGGTGGCTCGAGTTCGAGTTCCAGTGCCGGCGCGCGAACCGCAGGTGCCGGTGGTGGTACGTCTGGTGCAGGCGGTTCCTCCGGTGGCGGTGGTTCCTCCGGTGGCGGCGGTGGTGGCGGTGGCGCCCGTGGTGGTTCCACTGGCGGCGGTTCCACGGGTTCGTCGGGTGGCGGTGGCTCCTCCGGTGGCGGAGGTTCCTCTGGCGGAGGTGGCTCGTCCGGTGGTTCGGGCGGTGACGGAAGCAGCGAGGACGCGGAGTACGGCAGCCTCGAGGTTGAAGCCGACGACTTCGAAACCGACCACCGGTCGTGGGGTGACGCTCTTGCGTGGTGGAGCATCCCGCTCATGACGTGGCTGGATGCGCGCGCTATCAAGGCGACCCACTGGACGTCGCAGTTCTCTCCCGTCTTGTCCCGAACGATCAACGACGGTTCCTACCTGCGCGCAATGATTGGTTCGTTGATGGGCATCGTCTATGTGGTCGCTGTCGCTCTCGGCGCGTTCGCGGTCACTCCGGGCGAAGAACAGATGGCGCTCAGCGGAAACGTCGCACTCCTGACCGCCATCGTCGTGATCGGCGCATTCGATGCGTTTGCTGGAATCCTCGGGATGGCCGCGTTCACCGTCGCGACGCTGATTCACTACCCGATGACAGACCTCGGTGACCTGCGATACCTTCTGGCCGTCTTCATTTCCGGGTTCGCCCCGATCATTCTGTCGACCACGTTCCGCAAGATTCGTCGTCCTCACATGCAAACGCGGATGGACGTGTGGGAGCGCGTTGTCGACGTCTTCATGCTCGCCTTCGTCGCCTCGCTGACGACACTGTCACTGATCGGCGGAATCGCCGCCTACGCGGGGGCAAGTGTCCCTCTCGCCGAAAACGCGAACACCATCGTCATTCTCGTCACGGCTGTCGCGTTGATACGCATCGCGTTGGAAGAACTTGCGGCACGCAGTTTTGCCCAGCGTTTGGACAAGATCAATCCGACCGAAGTCGTCGGGCCGCCCGTGGTTCAACAGTGGGTGTCGCTCGTCTTCAAGTACGCCGTGCTCGTCATCATGATTGGGGACATGGTCGGTTGGGGCTGGTGGCTGTGGCTCGGGTCCTTCGTGATGTTCGTCCCCGGAATCATCGGCATGACCTTCTCCGACCTACCCAAATCGAAACTGTTGTCCCAAATCATCCCTGGCGGGCTTGCGGCACTATTGCTGGCCACGCTCTTGTCGGGTTGGTCAAGCGACCTTGTCGGAATGTTCTTCGGCGACTCCCCGATGTACGGTCAGCTCTCGTTCCTGCTCGTGCCGCTTCCCGTCATCATCACGGCGATTGTCGGCATGTTCGCTGATGGAAGCGAAAAGTGGTACATCGCGCGGAAAATGACCTGGGTGTCCATCGTGGGTGGAATCGGAGTGTTCGCCTCGACCGTTGTGGCCACCGATTTCTTCGGGCAGATTTTCGGGTCCTAGGTCTGCGGTCACTCGCTCCCCGAGGTCGCGGGTCGAACCCGCGGCGGGCTCGGCTGATTGTCGCGCGGGTGGATTCGACGATGACACGCCGTCATCGTGACAGAATATTAGGATGACAACCGCCTCCACGAGCCGCCGGGTGATGAACGCCGATGGCGAATGGGAAGCGATTGCTCGGTATCGCGTTTTGTGGCTGGCAAAACTCGTCTATAGCAGCCGGTTCGAGTTCTTCATCGCGGCGGTCATCGCCATCAACGCGGTGTTCCTCGCGGTCTTGACGATGCCGAACATCACGTCGGAAACCCGCGAGGTCGCGATGTTCATCGACGCCGTGGCAATGGGCATCTACATCGCGGAATTAATTGTCCGAATCCTCTCGTATGGCTCGAAACCCTGGGAATTTTTCCGTCGAGGCTGGAACGTCTTCGATTTCGTCGTCGTCGGGCTCGCGCCGTTCGCTGCCGGCCAAACCGTGGTGCTTCGGCTGCTGCGCCTTTTGCGCCTTCTTCGGATCTTTCGGTTCCTCCCCGAAGTCCGAATACTTTTTGCCTCTATCGTCAAGAGCATCCCGCCGCTTCTCAGCATGTCCGTCCTCATCGGCCTGTTGCTGTTCCTCTACGGAATGGCAGGGACCTATTTCTTCGGAGCATTCCTGCCCGACGCGTGGGGACACATCGGACAGAGCCTCAAGTCTCTGTTCATCCTGCTGACGCTCGAAAACTTCCCGATTTATCTCGAAGACGCCATGCTCATCAGCCCGTTCGCCCTGCCCTATTTCCTGTCCTACGTGTTTTTCATCGTGTTCACCATTCTGAACGTGCTCATCGGAATCGTGTTGAACGCGATGGATGAGGCACGCGCGGAGGCGCGCGCTAAGTCGGATAAGACCGCCGCCCTGCGCGAGTTGACCAACGTCGTCGACGCCATCAGCGCGGACGGAACGATCACTCCCGACGAGCTCGTTCTGTTGCGCTCCGAAATCGAACGGCTCAAAGGGGCTTAAATCACACACCGGACGGTCACCCGTCCGTCGTCCGATTCCGAGTGGGAAAGACCTCGTGCGGTGGCGCGATTTTGGTAGAAAAATTCACCTTCGCGCAGTACGCTGTCGCGCATGATCAACTTAAATGTTTTCACGTTCTTTATCATTGGCACCCTCGGGTTCGGATGGCTCGCTCTCCGATTCATCCCGGGCAAGGCGTTCGGCTTCCGAATGTTCGGCATCGGACTCTCGCTCCTCGCGCTCGCGTTCGCGGTGTGGTCCGCCATCATCATGACGCAACCGGCGGATCTTTCGGTGCTCACCACCGTCGGCGTCATCCCGTTTGCCGCCGCGAACCTCTTTTTCGTCGCCGCGGGAACGTCCGACTTCAGCCCCAAGGCACGACGGATCCTCCTCGTTGTTGCGGCCGCTGTCCTCGCCGTGTTGCTGGTGCTCCGCACGGCAGTGTTCCCGTCGGCGCCCTCGTTCAGCGACAACGGGCTGTTCTATTTCAACGCGCACCCGATCGCCATCCTGTTGTACGTGATCGTGTTCGCCGGTGGGCTTATGCCCGCCGTCCACGTCGTGACCTCGCACATCGCGAACTACACGACCGCCATGTTCACACGACTGTTCTTCAACGTGGTGACGTTGTCCGGTGTGGTGCTGCTCGTGAGCACGAGTGACGAACTGCAGTACTGGAACGGTTACATCCTGCTCGCGGGCTTGATTGGTCTGACCGTAATCCACGCCCGTCGGACGCCCGAATTCATTACCCGATAATCCCCGTGGGGGCTACCTCGCGCTATCTCCGTGAACGTTTCCCGCTCGTTGCGGTATCCGTTCTCGCTCTGGGAACCGCAGTTTTTCTCGTCGGGGTTTCGACCGTCGGACCTCCCGAAACGCTCACCCACGTAGTCGTCGCCCTGATCACGGTGACCTTCGTCGCCTTTCTCCTGCGGCAACGCGTCGCGGACGAATTCAAGGACCGCGGTCACGACGACCAGAACTATCCGAACCGACCCCTACAGCGCGGTGCAATCCCCACGCGGACGCTCATTCGCATGGGGATCGTGGCGTTCGTCGTCGAGGTCGCCGGTGTGATCATCATCGCGGCGGTCAGCGGCCGGTGGGAGAGCATCCTCGCCTATTTCGGCGTTGTCGTGTACTCCGCCCTCACCGCGGTCGAATTCTTTGCACCGCGGTGGATCGGTCGACACTTCACGGTGTACTTCCTCTCTCACCAAGTGATTTTTGTGTTTTTCGCGTTGTGGAGCTTCGTCGTCTTTGCGCCCGCCGACACCACGCGGTTTGTCACCGGTGCGACCGCGTTCACCCTCGTCATGGCCGCGCTGGAAATCATGCGCAAATTCGAAATCCGCCGAGACCCGCGGGGCCAAGTCGTGAAGGACACGTATGTGGCGGTGTGGGGTCGGTCCGTGACCGTGGGGATTCTGGCCGCTGTCTTCGTCACGAGCGGAGCGTTATTGGGAGGGACGATCGGACTACCCGTCGCCATGATCGGTGTCGCGTGCGCGCTCGGCCTCGTGGTCGTTCGCAACTCGGACCGAGCAGTTCAGGGAACAACGATCCTGGGCTTTTGTGCGCTCGGCATCGCGGGATATCTGTCATGACGACGTGGGGAGCGAAGGCGGAGGGTTTGTTGCGCCTCCGAGACGAGTTCGGTGTGGACGTGCCACCATTTGTGGTCATCCCTTTGGCCGATGTTGTCCGCGACCTCGACAACATTCGGACACGGGTAAACGAGGCTTTTGCCGATTTCGCCGCCGGCGGAACGGACAAATCGTTGACCCGCGTTCTCGACGACGTGCGTGCGAGCCTCGCGATGGACGAACAGGCTCTTCGGTCGTTTCACTCCAGTGTCGACCGTCACGGGTGGTCAACCGTCAGTTTTCGAACCTCCGCCGTGTCCGAAGACGGTCCGGACGCGTCGTTCGCCGGGCAATACGAGTCGTATCTCGACGTCCCCTACACCGAGGAAGCGCTTCGAACCCACGTTCGTCGGTGCGTCGAAAGCATGGTTTCGTTGCGCGTCCTGCGCTATGCCCGCGAGCGAGGCCTTTCGCGATGGGATCTCGGAGGTTCCGTAGTCGTCCAGCAGATGTTCCACGGCGACGCGGCGGGCGTGCTCTTCACGGAAAACGGCACGGGGGCGATGACCATCGCCGCGAGTTCGGCGGCGGTCAACGCCGTCGTCGACGGTGACGACGCCACCGACTTTGTTATTTCTCGAGCGACGGACGACGGCGCAAACATTCCCGAGCCGATTCGTCGACTGAGCCGATTAGCATTCGGACTCGAAGCCTCCGTCGGCCACCCGCTCGACATCGAGTGGGCGGTGCGTGGCAATCGCGTGGTGTTTTTGCAGATGAGACCGATCACGGTTCCCAATCTCGATTACCACCTGGAGTGGGACTCGACCAACATCTCCGAAAATTACCCCAGTGTGACGTTGCCGCTCACGTACTCCGTGATCCGCGAACTGTATGCCGGGGTTTACATGTCGTTCGTCCGCTTGGTGGGCGCGTCGGAACAGAAAATTCGGGCGGACGAACCCGCCTTTCGCAACATGCTGGGATACCTCAACGGCCACGTTTATTACCGCATCACCAACTGGTACGCGCTCATGAAATTTCTGCCGGGGCGCGCGAACCAGGAGTTTTTCGAAGCGATGCTCAACCCCGTCACTCACCGCGGTCGATCGACGACGACACGACGAATGGATGTCGCGTCGCTGCTCGCCATTGTGCGCTTCCTGTGGTTGCTGTCCCGCTCGGAGAAGAGGTCACAACGATTCCGCACCCGGTTCGCCGAGCGGCTCGCGTTCTTCTCGTCCTTTCACGTCGAGTACATCAACGCCGCGCAACTTCTGGCGGCGTCCCAACAAATCCGCGTCGAGGTCCTTGCCGATTGGGCGACACCCATCCTCAACGACGTCAAGCTGATGGTCTTCCACGGAGTCCTCACCCGCTTCTTCTTTCGTGCCGCCGATCAGACGGAATACCTCGCCTTCCTGCAGGGCTTAACCGACCGCGCAAGTCTGGAACCACTCGAGCATCTTGCTCGTGTGGGCGGAGTCGTGGCGGGCGCGCTGAAGGACGAGAAGGTTCGGTCGATTGCCGAGTTGAGGGGGACGCCGAGCTGGACCGCCGTGTCTGAGTCGGCAGCGGAATACATCGCCGCGTTCGGGTCGCGGACTCCTGGCGAACTCAAATTGGAGTCCGTGCGTCTCACCGACGACCTGTCGCACGTCCTCGAACTCGCGGTGAGAGCTCACGAGTCGACCTTCACCACGAACGCCGCGGCACGTGCGGACGGAGCGACGTCCTCACTCAACTGGCCGGCTCACGTTCCGAAATACCAACGCCCACTGCTCCGATGGGTCGCGACGCACACGCGCCGAGCCATCGATTGGCGCGAGAGGTTCCGGTTCAACCGCGCGCAGACGTTTGATCTCACGCGGGGGCTTTATGACGCGGTCGGACGAATTCTCGAAGCGGAGGGGCTAATCGACACGCGACGCGATGTGTATTGGCTGACGGAACACGAAATCGACGAAATCGTCAACGCGCACGCGTGGAGCCTTGACGCGAAGGCGCTCGTCGCGCATCGCAAAACGCTCTTCGCCGGCTACGCCGCCGCAGACGCGAGCCTCGCGGTCAACGGCGCTGGCTGGATTGCCGCCCACCACCTGTCCCCGGTGCGTCCGATCGATGCCGAGCGGGGGCTCACCGGCCGAGGCGTTGCGCCGGGCGTGCTGACCGCTCCCGTCGTCGTGTGCACCGAATTCGACCCCGCGCTCGATATTCGTGGAAAAATTCTGGTTGTGAACCACATCGACCCGGGGTGGACGTTGCTTTTCACGCAGGCCGCCGGGATTGTCGCGGAACGTGGCAACGCGCTCTCGCACGCTGCCATCATCGCCCGCGAAATCGGGATTCCCGCGGTCGTGGCCGTGTCCGGCGCCCTCGATCAACTCACGACGGGTGACGTCGTGACCATCGACGGAATCCGAGGGAGCGTCACGCGTGAAGCGACTTAGACTCATCGCCACTCACGTCGGGTGGGCGGGTACTGTCACGTTACTCAGCCTGCTCGCCGCGTGGTCGGCTATCGCGTTTCTGCTGGACTCGAACGTCCGACTCGCAATCGTGTTTGCCGTGGTCGCGTTCCTGCTCGACATCGCCGACGGCTTCCTCGCACGAAAGCTCGGAACAACGAGCGAATTCGGACGTCTGTTGGACAGCATGGTCGACGCCGTCAACTATTCGATGCTCGCCGCACTCGTCGCGGAACGGGTGCTGTTGCCCGGCGTGCTCGGATTCGTCGTCGGATTTCTCATCCTCGCGTGTGGAATCCTGCGACTTGTGCTTTTCACGATGAACGGGTTTGAGGAAGAAGGCAATCGCCTGTATTACGTGGGCGTGATCACACCGCACCTCACCCTCGCTGTCGCTCTGACCTACCTCGTCACGCGATTTGTTGAGGTGCCGGACCTCGTTGTTGCCGCGACGCTCGGAGCCATCGCACTCGCCCAACTGTCGACAATCCGCACGCGCAAGACCGGGGTGCTCGTCTTCTGGATTCCCGCGTCCATCGCGACTGCGATTGGGGCGCTGCTGTGGTTGTAAACGCTACGTCGTTCATCGATCCGGCAGACCTCGGTGACGTGTTGGCAGAAATTGCGCGCTTCGCGGCGACGGAACCGGCGCTGACGCCGCGTCCAATCGAGGACCTGCGCGCCGCCGCATCGCGGGGCAACATCGTTGTGTTGCGTCACGACGGCGGCCTGATCGGGTGGGCCGTTCGAGAGGTGCTCCGACCGGGGCTCGCCGAAATCGGCATGATGTACATCAAGCCGGCGTTTCGGACTCCCGCGGCGTTCATCCGGTTGGCGAGGGAACTCGCCAACGTGCCCGAGGCCCTGATTCTCGCGACCTACGACTCCGCTCTGGTGCGTCTCGCTGTGCTCGAATTCGGGTTTCGCGAGGCCTCGCTCGGACAGGTGATTGTGCGAAGCCGTGGACGCTTTCTTGTGAAACGACTCTCGGCGGAGAGCCGCCGGGCGGTGCGGGAACACACCCGCAGAGCACGACCGCTGTGCGCAATTCGGGAAGCCCGATGACCACCACCGAATTCGTGATTGTTCTCGCGATGGCACTTCTGTTCGGGGTGGTATTCGCAAGCATCGAGATCATCAAACGCCGCTGGAACATTTCGCCCGAAATCATGCGCCGAGTCGCACACATCGCCTCGGGGCTGCTCGTGCTGTTGGACTATGTGTTGCTCTCGCCCGTCTTTTTCGTTGCGCTGGTCGGCGGCGGATGGTTTGCATTTTTCGCAGCCAGCAAACTCAAACTCTTGACCGCGGTCAACGACGTGGCGCGTCGAACCTACGGACAATACGTACTCACCGCGGGCTACCTGGGGGCTTTTGGAATTTCGCAATTCGAGCCCGCGGTGTTCGTGCCCAGCGTTCTCATTGTCACCTTCGCCGACTCGTTCGCCGGATTGGTCGGCACTCTCGTCCGGTCCCCCCGCAGAACCATGCTCGGGTCTCTCGTCTTCTTCGTGATTGCACTGGGACTTCTGATCGCGACTGGTGCGGTTCCGGTTCTCGTCGCTATAGGCGTCGCGGCGACGCTGACCCTGATCGAACGCGTTTCGCCGCTGGGTCTCGACAACGTGACTATTCCGGTCGCCGCAGCCCTACTGCTTCTTGTGCTTTAGTCCGATTCGCCGCATCAGCGCGTCCGTGCTCAGGTGCGTCACCACGGAAATCGCGAACGCGACGACCAGAGTTTCCCACGGCACTCGGTACGCCACGAGCAACACAAGCCCGCTGGCAAGGGTCCCGTCGATGGTGTCCATCACCTGTTGAATTAGAGCGCCAAGTCCCCGGGCCGGGCTCGCGCTCGTTGGGATGCCCAACCGACGTTTAACGAAACTGTTGAACACCTCTCCCGCGACGTACAGAACTGCCGTCACGGGACCCAGGATGAACGGGTTCTCGAGGAAGACCGGGGCCACGAGTGGCGTCAGCGGCGCGACGAGGTGCAAAAGCACGGTGACCGCGGTGCCCAGAACGGCATAGAACACGAGACTTCGCAGGGATTTGCTGGGCCCGATGAGCGGCCGACCACCGAGGAGCAGTCCGCCGTCGAGCGGAATCTGAAGCGCCGCGAACCACCCCTTTCGCATCGCCGCGATGAAGACGAGTCCCGCCACCGTGAGCGGTAACAGCAGCGAGATGGCGTGCGACGCCGTAGACAGCGCCGACTCAAGCATGCTGGGCTGCTTTCTTTTCTGTCGCTCGTGCGAACACCGCGATTCGGGTGTCCCCGCGCACACGTCTCATGTCGGTGAGTTTAGCCTTACCGTACTGTGGCGCCCACGAGGTGGACTTCTGTTCTGCATAAGTTCACGTGAACCACGGTTGCGACCGTATGCTCGATTCAGGCATCCGCTCGCCCTCAAACACAATTCTTCGGAGGCAACCATGTACGTCGCGAAATGGAACGGTGCAGTTATTGCACAATCAGACAAGACGATCGAAATCGAAGGCAACCAGTATTTTCCAATGGACAGCGTCGACTCTCAGTTCCTCGTTGACTCCAACACCACCTCGACATGCCCGTGGAAGGGCCTTGCGAGCTACTATTCGCTGAATGTGGATGGTGAATTGAACACCGATGCCGTGTGGGTCTACCGCGACCCCAAGGATGCCGCCAAAGAAATTGCCAACCACGTGGCGTTCTGGCGTGGTGTCACGGTCAGCGCGGCCTGACCGCAGTCTCGGAATTTTCCCGTGATTGAATTTCACCGCGTCTCCAAAAAATACGGTGAGACCGCCGCACTGGCCGATTTCTCGTTGACGGTTCCGACGTCAAAAATCACCGTGTTGATGGGGCTTTCGGGTTCGGGGAAAACAACCATCATCCGAATGGTCAACAAAATGGTGTCTCCGACCTCGGGGTCGGTGTCCATCGATGGGCTTGATGTTCTCGATCGTGACGCCGTTGCGTTGCGCCGAACGGTCGGGTACGTCATGCAGGAGGTGGGCCTGCTCCCCCACAAAACCGTGCTCGAGAACGTCACGCTGATCGCTCGAATTGCGGGCCAGCCAGCGGAGGTTGCCCGAGACAATGCCACCGAGATGCTGACGATGGTCGGGATTGACGAGCAATCGTTCGGCAGATACCCCCAACAGTTATCTGGCGGCCAACAGCAACGAGTCGGTGTTGCCCGAGCCCTGGCCATCAAACCGAACATCTTGCTGATGGACGAACCGTTCGGCGCGGTCGATCCGATTGTGCGAGAAGAACTGCAAGACGAGTTGTGTCGCATTCAGCGCGAACTCGGCCTCACCATTATTTTTGTCACCCACGACCGCCATGAAGCGGTCAAAATCGCCGATCAGCTGGTTGTTCTCTCGAACGGCGGGCACATTGAACAGGCCGGTGCCCCATCGGACCTCGCCGCGAAGCCCGCGAGCGCCTTCGTTCGAAAGATTCTCGGTGTGTGA
>JAIOXB010000032.1 GCA_021741825.1 Microbacteriaceae bacterium | reverse complement strand
CGTGAACTCGCAATTCAGTTCAGTGATCTTGTGCGGACGCTTCCGTTCCAACTCCCCGAGGATTTCTTGATGCTGTTGAGGTCGATTTCTCTGATTTCAGGGGTCACCAGCGCACTGAACCGGGACTTCAACATGTGGGACGCGGTCGATCCGTTTGCGCGAACGCTGCTTTCTGGCGGCGGGTCCTCGACGGTCAACGCGATTGGGCGCCAAGTTCTCTCTGTTCTCACGACACTCTCCCAATTGCCTCAACGATTGGACTCTGCGCTCACTCGGCTTGATCAAGGGCTGATATCACTCAGGCTTCCCGAATTGGAAAAGCGCGTGCGCCGCTTAGGCGGCAGCACTCGGCGATTGTCCGCCGCGCTACTCGCCGGCGCACTCATTGTCGGCGGCATACTGTTGCGAATTTCCGGAGACGATCTTGGAAACGTCTTGTTGATTTCCAGCATCCCGCTCGCACTTCACGCACTCGGAATGTTCAGAATTCCCTAAACGCTATTGTCGGGGGTCAAGTTTTTGATTGTGGTGGTGCAAAATCAGTGGACCGCCGACCTGTCCGTTCCGCCGCGACCGCCGCGATGATCACGATGCCGATTCCCGCGACCTGGACAAAGTCGAGGTGTTCTCCTAGAAGGGTCACACCGAAAATGGCGGCGAGGGCTGGCTCACCCGCCGAGAGCGTGCCAAACGCTGCGGCGGTCAGCCGCTTGAGGGCAACGAGCTCGAGGGCGAAAGGAATCACCGGCATGAGAAGCCCTAGTCCTAAACCGGCGAGTACAACCCACACGTCGAGATGCCCCCATGCCGACGGAAGCCCAACGAACGTGGAAGCGATGGCGGCAACGGGGATTGTGACCGCGAGCGTTTTGAAACCCGACACGCGATCGCCTGCGGATTGGGTCATGACGATGTAGAGCGCCCAGCCGAGCGCCGCGAACAGTGCCCACATCACTCCCCACGGGTCGATTGACCCCGTCCAAGGTTGAGTCACGGCGACAACGCCCACCAGTGCGAGCACGGGCCACCAGATGTGGCTGCGCTTTTTTGCTCGCAAGACCCCGACGGTGAGCGGTCCGAGGAACTGAATCGGCACGGTCATGCTGAGTCCGATGGTGGCGACAGCGAATTGGAACGAGATTGTCATCAGAGCGGTTACAAGCCCCAACCCGATGAGGAGGCGAAGGTTCGATCGGCCGTACGACCGAAAATCGGGACGCACAAGTGCCAGGAAAAAGATGGCGCCGCCGACAAGGCGCAGCCAACCTGCTCCGGCTGGACCGACGATGGGGTAGAGCTGGGTCGTTACGGCTGCGGCAAACTGCAGGATGGCCATTGCGGCCACAGCGAACACCCAACCGGGGACACGCTGCGACTTCATGGAATTGACACTATCGTTCGTGATGGCACGGGTTTCGGGCGTCGAAGCGGCATGCGGGGAGGATTCTGGCAGAATCACGACATGAGTTCTGATTTTCCCGTCGTCGAAAAGAGTGTTGCCGAAATTCGCGCCGCTCTCGATGCGGGCACGGTTTCGAGTGTTGAACTCGTCGCCGCGTACCTGAACCGAATCGGTTTCTATGACCGTCACGGAATCACTCTGAATGCAGTCCCGATTCTCAGTCCAGCGATGTTTGCGGATGCGCGGGCATCGGACGAGCGACGAGCGCGTGGCGAGGTTCTCAGTCGCCTCGACGGAATTCCGTACACCGCCAAGAATTCGTATCAAGCCAAAGGGTTGACCGTCGCGTCGGGTTCGCCGGCATTCGCGGATCTGGTCGCTCAGCACGACGCGTTCACGATTTCTCAGTTGAGAAAAGCGGGTGCGGTTCTCATCGGTCTAACGAACATGCCTCCGATGGCGAACGGTGGAATGCAGCGCGGCGTGTACGGGCGGGCTGAAAGCCCTTACAACGCCGATTTTCTAACGGCGGCCTTCGGGTCGGGGTCGTCGAACGGGTCGGGAACCGCTACTGCAGCGAGCCTCGCCGCGTTCGGGCTAGGCGAAGAAACGTGGTCGTCTGGCCGAGCACCTGCATCGAACAATGCGCTCTGCGCGTACACGCCGTCCCGCGGTGTGATCTCGACCCGAGGGAACTGGCCACTTGTCCCCACGATGGACGTCGTGGTTCCTCACACTCGCACGATGGAGGACATGCTCGCGTTGCTTGACGTCATCGTCGCGGACGACACCGTCACGCGCGGAGACTTCTGGCGGGTGCAGCCATGGATTTCAACGCCACCGTCATCTGAATTGCGACCCGAATCATACGCGGCGCTCGCGGCGGGCAAGGCCCTGTCAGGAAAGCGAATCGCGATTCCCAGAATGTATATCAACGCCGACTCCGAAACGGCTGATCCGATCGAGACGCGCGACTCGGTGGTCGAACGCTGGCGCGACGCAAAACTCACGCTCGAGCGTCTCGGCGCCCAGGTGATCGAAACGGATTTCCCCGTCGTGACCCGATACGAAAACAAAGAGGGCGAGCCCAACAACCTCGTCGCGCGCGGATTGGTGCCGACCGATTATGCCGACCGCGAACTTCACGAACTCAGCATGTGGGGGTGGAACGAATTCCTCGCGGCAAATGGTGACCCGAAACTCCACGCGCTCGTCGATGTTGACGAGGACAAGATTTTCCCCCAACCGCGTAGCGCCCTGGAGGACCAATACGGGATTCATCAGTCGCGATTTTCGCCCGAGGACGTCACGCTGGACAGTTACGTCGCTGATGCGCGGCGTGACGGAGTTGCCGCGCTCGAAGACATTCCGAGCATCGGCGAGGGACTTCGAGGTCTCGAGGAGGCTCGTCGAACCGACCTCGAGCGGTGGATTGACGAATTGGGTGTGGACGCGGTCGTGTTCCCCGCGGTCGCGGATGTCGGTCCTGCCGACATGGATGTGAACCCCACCTCGGCCGCGCTCGGGTGGCGAAACGGCACGTGGGTCGCGAACGGAAACGTCGTTATCCGTCACCTCGGCATTCCGACCGTAACTGTGCCGATGGGCAACATGAGCGACATCGGCATGCCTGTCGGCCTCACGTTTGCCGGGCGTGGCTACGACGACACCAACCTTCTGGCGCTCGCCTCTGCGTTCGACCGAGCGCACAGTGGACGGATTGAGCCTCCTCGCACGCCGGAGTTACCGGCGAACACGTGGATATCGCGTGGTTGCGATGGATCACCACAACCCGCGCTCACTGTCGACGCCACCGCAGGTTTGGCGGTGAACGGGTTGATTCCGATCCACGTCGAGATTCACACCGACGCCGCTGAGGTCTCGGTGACGGTGAACGGAATCCCCGTGACGGGCACTGTGACCGAATCGGGTTTCGTGGTTGACACCACCGTTCCCGAGGAAGAGCACACTCGCCTTCACAGCGAATGGCGTGGCGGCTATGGTTCGGTCGTCGTCGCGCTGGTGCGAACGGGCGATGTTGTCTACGGGGCATTCACCATCGTGGGCGGCGTCGCTTAGCCTTCGTCGGTCGGCCACCCTCCGGGAGGCCCGATGATGATGAGGGTCGCGAAGATTGCAACAATCGCTGCGAGCAACACGAGTGCGAAAAGCACTGGGCGATTGAGGAACCATCGATACAACCCGTCGAACCAGTGCGCGTCGCGCGGGTCGCTGATTGCCGTGCGACGCCAAGCGCCAGCGAGTTGACCGGCCTTCTCGGCTCGAATTTCGAATGGAATCGTCGCGTAGGGAACGACGGCGAGCGCAATCCCGAGCACAGTTCGCCCGATACCCCAGCGGTTGTTCACGCCGACCAGCGCGGCCACCACTCCGTACCCAAGGAATACTGCGCCGTGGATTCCGCCGACGATTGTCAACAGGATTGGTGGTGCGCCGAAAACTGCGCGGATCGCGAGACCGCCTAGCAAAAGTGTCCACGTCACCGCTTCACTGAATGCGAAGATTCGAAAGAGGCGGCGAGGCGAAAAACCGACGTCACGGGAACTTGTCATGATGAACCTTTCACGGTGTTTTCTTCCAGCCTATGCACCCCGCTAATCCACTCGGTAATATTTATCTCGTGACCGACAAAGTTCAGGGACCAGCGTCGTACTTCCCGTCCATCGAGAAAACGTACGGCAAGCCCGTGGCTCACTGGTTTGAGCTTCTTGAAAACGTGCTCGACAAAAAGCACCTGGAACAAGTCGAGTGGCTCAAGTCGGAGCACGGCATCGGTCATGGCCACGCAAACGCGCTCGTCGCCTATTTTCGCAAATCACAAGGAGTCTGAACCAGTGAAAAAAACCGTATTGTTCGTGTGCGTTCACAACGCCGGGCGTTCGCAAATGGCCGCGGGCTACCTGCAGGCTCTCGCGGGTGATCGTGTCACGGTGCTGTCCGCCGGCACCGAACCCAAAGACGAGATCAACCCCTCGGCGATTGCGGCGATGGCCGAAGAGGGCATCGACATCGCGAACAACGCCCCCAAGGTCCTGACGACCGAGGCTGTCAAGGATTCGGACTACGTCATCACGATGGGCTGCGGCGACAACTGCCCGTTCTTCCCCGGAAAGACTTACCTCGATTGGCCGCTGGATGACCCGGCCGGGCAGGGAATCGACGGGGTGCGACCAATTCGGGACGAAATCCGTGCGAAGGTCGAAGCCCTCATCGCCGAGATCGACGCGCTCGCCGATTAGTGGTGAGCGACCGATCGTTCGAGCTTTGCACCTTCAACGTCGACATCCGGCAAGAGGCGGTCAAGCCACTTGGGCAACCACCATGCTGCGGGTCCTATCAACTTGAGCGCGGCGGGAACGAGCACAAGCCTCACGAGGAACGCGTCGATGAGCACACCCGCGGCAAGTCCGAAACCAACAGGCCGGATCATCGTCGTGTGGCTAAAAATGAACCCGCCGAAGACAGACACCATGATGATGGCGGCAGCTGTCACGACGCTTCGAGACAGACGCAATCCGTAGTTGATGGAGTCCGTTGCTGACTTACCGTGGATGAAGGCCTCGCGCATCCCCGAGGCGAGGAACAACTGGTAATCCATTGCGAGTCCAAACAGGATTCCGATGAGCATCGTCGGAAGGAAACTGAGAATTGGCGCGGGGTCGTGAACGTCGAAAAGCCACCCGAGCCATCCCCACTGGAACACGGCGGTAACGGCACCAAGTGTCGCGAAAACAGTGAACAGGAAACCCGCGCTCGCGATGAGCGGCAGCCAGATTGATCGGAAAACGAGCAGCATGATGAGCAGAGAGAGTCCGATCACGGTGCCGAGGTAAATTGGCAATGCCTGACTAAGTTTTTCCGACACATCGATGTTGATGGGCGCCATTCCGGTCACATTGACCGACGAGTCGAGGGTCGAGCGGAATTGTGCATCGAGAGCGCGGATGTCGTGAACGACAGTTTGTGTCGACAAGTCGTTCGGCCCACCCGTCGGAACAACTCGGAAAATCGCAATGGTGCGGTCGTCCGAGAATCCTCCCGGCACGGCGGACTCGACGTTGTCGACGTTCATGATGAGTTTCGTTGCGCCCGCTTGGAACGCGAGCTCGTCGTCTTCGGTGATGGGAGCTGGGGAAGTCGCGACGACGAGCAAGGTCGCATTGACGCCTTCGCCGAAAGCGTCCTGGGTCAAGTGGTACGACTTGTACCCTGTCGAATCTGTTGGCTCTGACGAGCCATCGGGCAGGCCGAGGCGCATGTCGAGCAGAGGGATCGCGGTGATTCCAAGAACGGCAAGGGTCGCAAACAACGAGACGATGGGATGGCGCGTCGCGAACACGCTCGCAGAGGACGTCGTGGGCGGTACCACGTGGTGCGACTCACGCTCAGCGAGGACCCGACGTTCCTTTTTGCTGAGGATACGCATCCCCATCAACGAGATTACGGCGGGGTTGAACGTGACGGCGACGGCGACGGCAATGGCGATGGCGGCGGCTCCCACAGACCCCATGAGACCGAGGAAATCGATTCCCGTGAGGTTCAGCGCAGCAAGGGCGATGATCACGGTTAGTCCGGCGAAAGTAACGGAGTTTCCGGACGTGCCATTGGCAAGGGCGATTGACTCAGCAACCGGCATGCCCGACTTCAACTGACGGCGGTGACGGTTGAGGATGAAGAGTGAATAGTCGATACCGACGGCAAGCCCCAGCATCACTCCGAGAATCGGCGTCGTCGTGGTCGATTCGACGACGGCGGCGAGTGCCACGCTCGATGCGCCCGAGATTGCCACACCAACGAGAGCCGACAAAACGGGGAGGCCAGCGGCAACGAGCGTCCCGAGCATCACGAACAGAACGATGGCGGCGACGAGAAGCCCGACGATTTCACCGGGTCCGAGCAATCCGCCGAGCGAACGCGTCAGATCCTGTGAGAACTCGACCTGAATGTTTTCGGTTGCCGTCTCGGACAGCGCTGCGACGACGGCTTCTTTATCCGAGGTTTCCACTTCCGAGATCGGCGTGGTGAACATGACGCTACCCGTCGCGGTTTGGTTGTCCTCAGACACCACCCGAAACTTGGTGGCTCCGGCCATGACGATTTGGGCGGATTCGAATTCAACCCGAGCGTCGTCAAGTTTTGCCTGACCGCGGTCAAGTTTGCGTTGCGCACGCTCGAGGGCCTTGTCACCCTCTTTGGCCTGGCGCTCGCCGTCGTAGATTCCGGCCCAGCCCGCGTCGATCTTGGCCTGGCCGTCGCGGATTTCTTGACGACTCTCGGCGATCTGTGCGAGGCCGCCGTTGACCGCTGCGAGAGCGCCGTTTAGCTCAGCAAGTTCGGCTTCGCTACCGCCCAGCTGCGTGAGGTAGGCGATGCCTGCTTCGATTTCGGCCTTAGTGGTCTTGAGTTCGGACTTAGCTTTTTGAAGTTTCGCGAGTCCCTTGTCCAGCTTTTTCTGGTTCGCCGCTAGCTCGATTCGCCCGTCTGCGAGGGTGACCCGGGCTTCGGCGAGAGCCGTGAGCCCCTCGTCAATCGCGGTCTGTCCGTCGTCTATCTCTTTCTGTCCATCGGCAAACTTGGCGGGGGCGTCTGCGATGTCGAGCGCGTTCTCGTCCAGGGTGGCTTGCGTCTCGAACGGATCGACCGTGTCATCGACCGCGGGAAGGTCGTGAACCGACAACAACGCGGCAGAGATGCTTTCCTTCTCTTCGTCGGTGAAGGGCAGTCCGTCGGTCTTGTGAAAGACGACTTGGCCAACGCCGCGGCTCGCGTCCTTGAAGTTTGTTTCGAGGGTTTCGATAGTGGTCTGGGCGTCCGTGCCATTGATGGTCATGGCTGTCGAGAATGTGCCGCCGGCGGTCGCCGCTACTCCGCCCACGATTCCGATGACAGCGATCCATCCGACGATGACAAGCCACGCTCGGCGCGTGGCGAATTGTCCGAGGCGGTAGAGAAATTGGGACACGGGAAACCCTTCACGATTTATTGCACTAGTGAACCAATTATTGCACTAGTGCAGAAATCTGTCAAATCGGGCTAGACTCGTCCCATGACCAGCGAGACTATGGCGAACACGGGCACCAGCCACGTGCTCGGCCGCCGGCCGAAATCGACGCCGGACGACATAATCCTCGTGGCATGGTCGCTTTTCGAGCGCGACGGGTTTGACGCCACCACAATGGCGGATGTCGCCGCTGCTGTCGGGATCTCGCGACGGACGTTGTTCAACTACTTTGCGACAAAGGAAGCGCTGTTGTATCCCGCGGTTGACGAATATATGGAGTTCTTTGGCGAGTTGCTCATGGATCGCCCGCGAGACGAACCACTGTTCCAGTCTCTTGAATACTGCCTTCACCACAGTCACGACAAACAGATTGAACTCGAAGAACGATTCAACCCAGGACCCAAGGTCCACGCGGCGCGATTGAGCGACGGTGCGGTTCGATACTCCCGCGACCATTGGGCTCAGGAAATGGAACACATGGTGGCGCGACGTCTCGCGGGCCTACCGGGTGGGGCGGCGCTGGCGGGATTCGTTGGCGCCCTTGCCGCTCAGGTCTGGACCGAAATCACCAAGCACCTCAAGGCAGCCGGTCCCGATGGCGACATCAGTGAGGCACTGGCCGACGTCATGTCTTCGCTGCGGAAGCTCTTTTCCTAACGACCGCGCGTTAACGCGCCGTCAGGGTCACGTTCGGCATTTCAGGCGCCGGAATCCATCCGCCCACTCGATCGGCAAACGGCGGGTAGGTGTGAAGGTTCCAATCCATCCGCATTTCTTCGACTTCCTCGTGAGTGCGAGCGATGAAGTTCCACCACATCAGGATGTGTTCGAGGAACGGCTCGCCGCCGATGACGATCGCGGTTCCGGAGCCCGTGAGAACCAGTTCGTTCGAACCCACCGGTGAATACCACAGCGCACTCGGTGGAACATCGTCATCGTTGGCCGATATCGAACCGCCGATGTTGAGGACTCCGTACTCCCAGGCGGGGTTGAGCGGGATCGATCCCCGGGCGCCAACGGAAACCTCGGCCCCGACTAATGGACTAAAGACGGTCGCGGGCGACGACGCCGAACCCCATTCGCCAATAAAGACCTGGGCGACGTGGTCGCCGAACGTCGCGCTGGGAACGGTTTCGATGTGCTCGAACGTGGGTCGCATCGAGCGCACCGCATCGGGAAGAGCAATCCATAACTGCACAGCGTGGAGTGACGCAGGCCCCGGCAGGCTCCGCTCGCTGTGCGAAACACCCGAGCCAGCGGTCATGAGATTGAGAGAACCGGGCGACACATCCTGGGCGGTCCCGAGGCTGTCACGATGATCGATGAGCCCGTCCAGAAGCCACGTCACTGTCTGCAACCCCGTGTGGGGGTGGGCGGCGACCGTCATCCCGTCGACCTGTTCCGTCGGACCGAAGTGATCGACGAAAACCCACGCACCGATTCGCCGAAGTTTCGCGTGAGGGATGGTCCGCCGGACATCCACTTCCGTGCGGGTCGTTAGTTTGACGACGCGCGGTTCGATAATCACATTTCCAGTATCGCGCCCGACCCGCGTCAATCGGGGAAGGTCACGCCTGGCTCGCCACTCAGGAACCCTGGAAATCTTTCTGTTGCGAAGCATAGAATGGTGCCAGCCCCTCGCGTGGCGCCACCCAGGCCAACTCCCCCAGGTCGGAAACGAAGCAAGGGTAACCCGGCTCTGGCGGGTGCGCGAGGGGTCTTTTCGACTCGATTACCCGCACCTCGGCGCTCGCGCCGCCCCGTGAAAGTCGGTGGGTGCGGGTAATCTCAAAGGGTGGCAGTCGCTCTCTATCGTCGGTACCGACCCGAATCATTCGATGAACTCATCGGGCAGTCTCAGGTGACCGATCCGTTGCGTGCCGCTCTTCGTCAAAATCGCGTCAATCACGCCTACCTGTTTTCTGGGCCCCGGGGTTGCGGCAAGACAACGTCCGCTCGCATCCTCGCTCGTTGCCTCAATTGCGCTGAGGGACCGACCGATACTCCGTGTGGAAAATGCGACAGTTGTGTCGAGTTGTCGCGCGACGGCTCCGGTTCGCTCGATGTCGTCGAGATTGATGCGGCGAGCCACAATGGCGTCGATGACGCCCGCGAACTACGAGAACGCGCGGGGTTCGCGCCCGCTCGTGACCGATACAAGATTTTCATCCTTGACGAAGCACACATGGTCACACAGCAGGGCTTCAACGCTCTCCTCAAAATTGTCGAAGAACCCCCCGAGCACGTCAAGTTCATCTTTGCGACGACGGAACCCGAGAAGGTCATCGGCACAATCCGATCGCGCACCCACCACTACCCGTTTCGCCTCGTTCCTCCCGCGGTGATGCTCGATTACGTGACGGAACTCTGCGTCCAAGAAAAGGTCACGATCGAAGACGGTGTTCTTCCTTTGGTCATCCGTGCCGGCGGCGGCTCTGTCCGTGACACCCTCTCGTTGCTCGACCAGATCATCGCGGGCTCCGACGACAACACCGTCACTCGGGAACGAACCAACAACTTGCTCGGTTACACGCCGAGCGAACTGCTCGACGAGACCCTCGACGCGATTGGCCGAGGTGATGCCGCTCACGCTTTTGCCGCTATCGACCGGGTCGTCCAAACCGGAAACGACCCTCGGCGATTCGTCGAAGACGTCCTTGAACGTCTGCGAGACCTCGTCATCATCGACGCGACCGGCGACGGCGCGGCGGCGGTTCTGCGGGGCATTCCGGCGGACGAAATCGCCCGCATGAACGGGCTCGCCGGGCTGTACGGCGCAGCCGCGCTCTCGCGGGCGGCCGACATCGTGAACGCGGCCCTGTCCGGAATGACGGGCACGACCCCTCCTCGAATCCACCTTGAGCTGATGGTCGCCCGACTCTTGACCGAACTTCCCGGCGGAAGCGCCTCTCAGTCGGCACCGGTGGCGAACGCGGCACCTGCTGCGCCTGCTGCTCCTGCCGCGGTTGTTGCCGCACCCGTTGTGGCGCCTGTTGTCGCGCCTGTTGTCGCGCCTGTTGTCGCGGCGGCGAACGCTCCCGTTGTGGCAACTCCGCCGGTTACGCCGGTCATCGAACAAGGCACATTGGCGGAACTCCTCGAGGTGTGGCCCGCGATTCTTGAGGAACTCGAGTCATCCAAGGGCTCGTGGGTTGTCGTCAACTCGGCCCGCCCCGCGCTTCTCGAGGGGGACGTGCTCACCCTCCAATTCTCTGAACAAATGTGGGTCGATCGCTTCAAAGAGAACCCGACGAGCGGCAAAGC
>JAIOXB010000005.1 GCA_021741825.1 Microbacteriaceae bacterium | reverse complement strand
CGCGGCCCAACACATGCTCCATCGAATCGACGACCGCACCGCACCGGCAAACCGTCAACACGTATCGGCGACCCTGGTGGTTCGAGGAACCACCGGCCCCGTCGCAACTACGACGTAGACGCGGCGGCCCACTCGCGAAACCACGTGAGACATTCGGGGTAAGCGAGCGACGACGTGTCACGCTCTGGGCGGCCAGTCACAATGTCGGCGACCGCCAGTTCGGTCATCTTGCCACTGCGAGTTCGAGGCAGTTCGGGAACCTCGACAATGATCGCGGGGACGTGCCTTGGGCTCGCTTGAGTCCGGAGCGTTGTTCGAATCAGCCCATCCAGCTCGGCAGAGAGGTGTTGTTCGAGCACCACGAACAACACAACGCGCGCATCGTCGCCATCGGGCTGTTCGATCGCCATCGCTTCCAGCACACCGGGAATGGACAGGACCACGCGATAGATTTCCGCGGTTCCGATTCGAACCCCCTTCACGTTGAGGGTCGCGTCCAATCGGCCCAAAATCTCGAACCCACCCGACGGGGTTCGTTTCGCGTAATCGCCGTGGGCCCACAATCCGGGGAATCGATCGAAGTAGGCGCTGTGACGCCGCGAACCGTCGGTGTCCCCCCAGAACGTTAGCGGCACGGTCGGGAACGGCGTTCTGCACACCAGTTCTCCTTCTTCGGACACGTCGGCCTCGGTCCCATCCGACCGCAGAACCGTAACGTCCAGCCCCAGTGCTGGCCCCTGAATTTCGCCCCGGACAACGGGCTCGGTGTCTACTCCCAGCACGAGACAACCGCACAGGTCAGTACCCCCCGCGATGGACGCAACGCGCACATCGGGGGACACCGCGTCGGCCACCCAGTCGTAGCCGGACGCCGCGAGCGGTGAACCGGTGGACGCGATCGTTCGAAGCGTGGAAACGTCAAAATCGTGTCGGGGCTCGAGCGAGGCGCGGCGCCACGAATCAATCAGCGCGGCGGAAACGCCGAGGAACGTCAGGCGTTCCGCACGAGTGATCGCCCACAATCGAGAAATATCGGGATACCCGGGGCTGCCGTCGCACAGCACAATCGTCGCTCCGCGACCGAGCCCGCACACCAGCCAGTTCCACATCATCCAACCGCACGTGGTCGCGTACAGCATTGTGTCGCCTGGACGAACATCGAGATGGTATCCCTGTTCACTCAGAACTTTCAACAGAACGCCCGCCGCAGAATGGACGATGCATTTGGGGCGTCCCGTTGTCCCGCTCGAAAACAGGATGAAGCCCGGGTGATTGAACGGAAGCGGGGTTGGATCTAATTCGCTGCCTCGATGCGGGGCAAGCCAGTTCTCCCACGTCGGGTGCGCGTCACTGCCGCCAATGACAACGACGGTCGTGAGCGTCGGTAACTCACTGACCACCTGTGCGATCGATTCGGCAAGGAGGACTTCTTTGCCGCCATAGATGTAGGACGACGCCGTAAGAAGGACCGTCGGTTCGATTTGGCCGAACCGATCAACCAGCGCGGCGGGACCAAAATCCGTTGATGCTGTGCTGACGACGGCGCCGATGGACAGGGCACCGAGGGCGAAAACGACTGTTTCGACGACATTCGGCGTCCACGCCACGACTCTGTCGCCGACCTGAACTCCCGAGGCTCGAAGAGCCGCCGCGCACGCAGCAACGTGCTCCCGAAGTTCACCTCGAGTGAGCGAAAATCGCGGTGAGTCCTCGGCGTGCGCAATCACGGCGTTGAACGACGAATCCCCTGACAAAAGGGTGTCAACGATATTCAGTCGCGCGTCGGGAAACCATTCCGTCTCTTCGAAACCGTCCCCGTGACTCGTCCGATCCCCTCGCTCGCCGACGATTCCCAATTCATCCCACGCCTCGCGCCAAAAATCGTTGGGATTTTCAATCGACCACCGATGCAGTTCTCGGAAATTCGCGAACCCGTGACGCGCGATCGCAGTTTCCATGAGCATGAGCGAATCCTATCCAGAGAGCATTGCGGCTGCGACGAATCGGAAGGTTTCGGTTTGCTTGAACGGTTTCTAAAGGTCAAGCACACCGTCGATGATGGCCGCCAGTGAGCCCGTGAAACAAATGATGATGACACTCAATCGAGCCAATTCAACCGACACGTATTTCTGAAGAAAAATCCCCAACCACGAGCCAACTACTGTGAGCGCCGCAATGCCCACCCACAACCAGATGGACAGGTCCGGTAACGTGCCGGACGCGGCAAATTTAGACAGGAACGAGGTCACCCCAAGGGTGACAAAATACGGCTGCAGGGTTGCGGCAAAAGATTTTTGATCCCAACCCGTCAAAATTGCGTAGACCCCCATTGCTGGTCCGCCGATCCCGGCGGTTGCACTCATGAAACCTGAACTCGCTCCAAACAGAACCCCGAGGCCTCCCCGAGGAAGAAATCGATCGGACTTCACCGCCACGAGAGACGTCCCGAGCGCAAAAATAAGAATCACGCCGATGCCGATTTGCAACAGCGGCCCGCTGAAGGCGACACTGAAAAACGCACTCGGAATGATGACAATCACCGCGGGAATCGAGAGAATCCAGAATTGTTTCCAGTCAACAGATTTTTTGCTTTGTAGGAAAACCAACGCTGACGACAGCGCTCCCGCAATGTTCACCACCATCGGCCCTTCGAAGGGGCCGAGTGTCAGGACCAAAATCGGAGCAAGCGTGAGTGCGTATCCCATTCCCGCAACGCGCTGCGCAATGGCACCTACTAATATGCCAAGTGCGACAACCAGGAACACGATTGACTGCCTCTCCGTGCCATCGGGATCATCACGGCGATGATTTCACCACCATAGGGCACTCCGGCAGAGCGCAATTGAGAGAGGCAGATCGATGCTGAGTTTTAGACATTCCGGTGACCTCGGAAAAAAGATAGCGATGTGGATTCCATCCCTCGGGCAACAATCACGTATGTGGGCGGAAATGCCGTCCGTCCTCGATGACTGGTCCAACGTGTTCGTCGAACTTCCCGGACACGGCGACAACTCGCCTGCAGACCGTTCTTTTTCCATCACCGACCTCGCAGACGAATGTCTCGAGTACCTGAAGAACAACGCTCGAGACGCCGAACGCGTTGTTGTCATCGGGCTTTCCATCGGCGGAACTATCGCTCTCGAAATTGCCCGCTCGCTGTCCGGCGACTCTGCGGTAGTCGTCATGGCTGCGGCGGCAACGATGGGGGACGCGGCGATATGGCAGAGCAGAGCGGAACTTGCACGCACGTCGGGGACGACCGTCATGAAAGAAGCAGCTCAATCGCGATGGTTCACCGACGAGTTCGTCGAAAGCAACTCCGGAGACGTAAACAAGGCTCTCGACAGTTTGGGCAGCGTCGACGGTGAATCGTACGCGCTGTGCGCCGAGGCTCTCGGGGGCTTTGATGGAACACAGACCGCGCGGCACATTTCCGTGCCCGTGCTCGTCATCGCCGCGGAACGGGATGAGGTGGTCCCGCTGGATCAGGCGCGCGATCTCAGCGAGTTGGTTCCGCGGGGCGAGTTTGTCGAAATCCCACAAGCGCGGCATTTGTTTCCGATCGAGAACCCCGGCGAGGTCGCACAGCTCATCTCAACGTTTATCGACCGCGTTCGCGGTGCATCGAACCCGTGAAGTTTTTAGGCGACCGCGGACCAGCCATCCCAATCGCCCAGGTAACCCAGTCGGCGCGATAAGCCGTGAGCGGCATCACGGACGGCAGCACCGGCTTCCGTGATGGAAATTCCAGCGAGACGATCACTCGGGCAGCTCAGTGTGATCGAACCCACGCACTCACCAGCCGCATTGAAATAGGGGGACGCGACACCCGAACCGCCCTTGACCCATCGGCCAGGGGAATACGAGTAGCCGAGGTTCCTATCGATACGGAGTTGCTCTTGGTATTCCTTCGTGGACGAAAAACTGAGTTCGGTGTATTGGGCAAAACCTTTGTTGAGGATTTGATTGCTGGCGTCTTCTGACATTCCCGACAAGATCGCCGTGCCGGCGGCCCCGGATGTGCAGGGGAATGGCTTTCCCAGCTCAATCACGTACTTGATGGTGTGATTGCAATCGACCTTGCCGCGGAAGACGAGTTCATCGCGAACCCGAACGGACAGGTAACAGGTTTCGTTGAACCTCTGCACCAGCTCATTAAGGAAGGGTTCCGCTGCTTTCCAGAGGCTGTCGTGTTCGACGAGGGTTGATGCCAGTGAGAAAAGTTTCGGACCGGGGAAATACAGCTTTCGAATTTGGTCCTGCTCGACGTACCCAGATTTTTCCAGCTGACTCATGATTCTGCTGACGGCACTGCGATCAACTCCGCTGAGTCGTGCGGCCTCGCGAACACCGAGCCCGTTGTTCTCGGCTGCGACGAGTTCGATGAGTTCGATTGCGCGACCGAGAACCCCACTAGCGCCGACGGGCGGCGTCGCCTCAGGTTCCGTCACGTGCTCATCCTTCCCGCTCAACGAGCATCAGTCTATTTTCCCTTCGGCCCCGATTCGGTGTTTGGTAACAAATTGGCAACGACTCGAGACACTCTGGTCAAACTCGTCGAAAAGTTGTATGCTCGAAGAAATAAGACTGTGTCTCATTATATGAGACAGGCTTAAACAGACAAGGAAGTCTGATGGATACCGTAACCGGAGCACAATATCTCTCTCGGACGCTCGACGCGTGCGGAGTAACCGCGATCTTCCTTGTCCCCACGGCTCTCACGAACACGCTCTTCACGATGGAGAACGAAACCAACATCAAGCGAATCGTGGCTCACGGCGAAAAAGCGACGGCGTACATGGCCGACGGATATGCCCGTGCCACCAACCGACCGGGTGTCTGTGCGGCTCAAAACATCGGCGGCGCCAACCTTGCTGCCGGCCTGCGGGACGCCTACCTCGCCAACTCTCCTGTTCTGGCCCTGACCGGAGGTCCGTACGAGTGGAGCCGGGGACGCAACTATTACCAGGAAATCGAAGACTTCCCGCTGTTCAAGCCCGTCACCAAGTATTCGGGCCAGGTTCTTGATGTGAAACGTCTTCCGGACATGCTCCACACCGCCCTGCGCCACGCAACAAGCGGTAGGCCCGGTCCAACCCACCTCGAGTTGGCTGGTCACACGGGTGACATGATCGAAGCCCAGAACATCGAGGCCGCGGTCTACTCCAACAACTACGAAGTGCCGTTACACCGAACAGCACCGGACCCAGAGGCCTTCGCCGTGGCTCTCGCAGCAATCACCGCATCCTCGCGTCCGGTAATCGTCGCGGGCGGTGGAGTTCGATGGTCACGGGCGGGCGCAGAGTTGGTCGCTTTCGCCGAACGATCCGGGATTCCGGTGGCGACCTCGCTCAACTCGAAAGATGTGTTCCCGGCCGACCACAAGCTGTCGGTCGGAACTCCGGGCTTGTATGCCCGGAAGAGCGCGAACCAGGTCGTTCTCGAAGCGGACCTGGTGATTTTCATTGGAAGCCAAACCGGAAGCCAAGTCACGTTGACCTGGCAGGTTCCGCACCCTGACACACGCGTTGTGCACTTCGACATCAGCCCCGAACAAGTGGGTAATCAATACAAGAACACCATCGGAGTCGTTTCGGACGCCCGTCTTGCTCTGACCGAACTCATCAAGGCGTGGGATCAACCAGCCAACAAGTACGAGACCTGGGCGGAGTGGACTCGGGCAGTTGCAAAAGAATGGCGGGACAGCCTCGAGTCGGTTATGGACAAGAACGTCGACCCGATGCGACCCGAATTGCTCGTTGGTGAACTCTCGAACCTATTGCCCGACAACGCAATGGTCGTTTCCGATACCGGGCACGCGGGAATGTGGACAGCCGCTCATCTTGATTTGACCAAACCGGAACAGACCTATCTGCGAGCGGCGGGATCCCTCGGTTGGGCGCTGCCCGCAGGGATAGGCGCTCAAATCGGGCGACCCGATGTTCCGGTTGTGGTCTTCACGGGCGACGGTGGTGCCTACTACCACTTGAGCGAGCTCGAGACCGCCGCCCGCTGGCAGGTCCCCGTGACCTTTGTGGTGAACGACAACCGTTCACTCAATCAAGAGATCAACCCGTACCTTCCGGCCTATGGAGGCACGCTTCACGGTAAACACGCAGAACTCTGGCACTTCGACGACGTCAACATGGCGGACGTCGCAGAAAGTTTTGGCGTCAAGGGAATTCGCGTCACCAAGGCAAGCCAATTGGAGTCCGCGATGCAGCAAGCACACGAGACGCCCGGCCCCGTTCTCATCGACGTTGTTACCGACATCGGCGCGGTCGCGCCAAAGGGAACAACGGAACGCTCCTCCATCGCTCTGCCAAAGGGCCTGGCGAAGTAAATGTCAACCCACGACTTCAGCGACTACACACTTCGGAACTTTTTGGAGCGCGCGGTGGAAGCCAACCCGAACGATCCGTTCCTGATTTGGGAAGAGCAAGTCGTTTCGTACGTCGATTTTAATTTTCACGTGGATCAGGCAGCCGCTCTCTGGTATTCACTCGGAGTAAGGCACGGGGATTGCGTGTCGTTCATGGTGGACAACTCGCCCGAATTCTTGTACGCCTGGCTCGGTTTAGCAAAAATCGGCGGAGTGTTGGTTGCGATCAACACGGGATTCAAGGCAAAAGAAGCCGCCTATCTCGTGGATCACTCCCAGTCAGAGTTTGCGCTCGTCGGTCAGGAACACATGGCGGTCTTTGACAAAGTCGCTCAGGACGTTCCTCGTTTGAAAAAGGTTCTCACGCTGGGAAACGTCGATGGGTATGACGAATTCATGGCGAGCAAAGAGTCCATGCCGGCAAAGGTCCCCGACGTGACGGTTGTGGGCGACGACCTCATCAGCTTGATCTATACCTCGGGAACCACCGGTCTTCCCAAGGCCGTCATGCAATCCCATAAGAACTATGTGCTCACGGGACAGGCCTACGCCCACTGGATGGGTATGGAGAAGGGCGATCGCATCTACGCGTGCCTTCCCCTGTTCCACATCAACTCGCAGGCGTACTCGACGATGGGGGCGATTGGCGCTCAGGGAGCACTAGTTCTCGCCGCCCGCTTCAGTGCATCGAAGTTCTGGCCAGACGTCAAACGCCACGGCGTCACGGTTTTCAATTTCATCGGCGCGATGACCGTGATTCTGTCGAAGAAAGCCCCAGGGCCGGAAGACCGAGACCACAAGGTTCGCGTTGCGTATGGGGTTCCCGCGCTGCCTCACGATGTGCGTATGGAGATTCAAGAACGCTTCAACCTGGATTGTGTTTCCGGGTTCGGCATGAGCGAAACCACATTCGGTTTGTTGGAACCACTCGACCAACCGCGCCGCGCCGCGTCGATGGGTCTTCCTCGCAGCCACCCGAGCCCCGAGCTGAAGCCGACCGAGGTGATGGTCATTGACGAGAACGGTAACCGCCAGCCGCCACGCCAAGTGGGCGAACTGGTTCTCCGAAACGAAGCAATGATGCTCGGCTATTTCCGCGACCCAGAGAAAACCAATCAGGTTCTCAGTGACGGTTGGTTGCGAACCGGAGATAGCGCGTGGATGGACGAGGACGGTTGGTATTACTTCGTCGACAGAATGAAGGACATCGTTCGCCGACGTGGAGAAAACGTGTCGTCACTCGAGGTCGAACTCGTTCTCAACAGTCACGACGATGTCATGGAATCCGCGGTCATCGGCGTTCCCTCCGAACTTACTGATGAGGACATCCTCGCGTTCGTGGTTCCCAAGCCCGGCCACGACGTGAATCCCGCGGAAGTCATCGAGTGGGCGCAGGAACGGCTTGCCTTTTTCAAAATTCCTCGATACGTCGAGGTGCTGGACGCGCTCCCCAAAACGCCAACGGCAAAGATCGAAAAGCACCGACTCCGTTCGGGTGACTATTCACTCGGAACTCGCGTTGACCTCGGAGTCACCCGCCCACACGCAACGAAATCCTAGTAACCCGAATCATAGAAAGTAGACCCCATGACTGATCAATCGAAGGTAGTAGCCCCCGTACCCGGAAAGCCGAGCGTAGAGACCGTTCGCGAGCTTTCGAAGAAATACAGCAACTGGGGACGTTGGGGTAAGGATGACCAGCTCGGAACGCTCAACTTCCTCACGCCCGACATTGTTCGCGACGCAGCGAGTTCGATTCGGTCCGGAAAACGCATCTCGATGGGACTCCCCGTCGACTCGAACGGGCCTCAGACCGGCGGCCTCGGGCGATTCAATCCGATTCACTTGATGTTCCGAGACGGCGGAGACATCGTTTCGGGCCAAATTGTTGACGACTTTTACGGTGGACGCGATAGGCACATCCGCGGAACCGACGACATGATCATCATGCCTCTGCAGTCGGGAACTCAGTGGGACGCCCTGGCGCACATCCTCTTTGAAGACAAAATGTACAACGGCGTTGCCGCCAACACCATCAGCAGCAAGGGCGCTCAACGAGGAGCAATCACTGTCGCGCGCGATCAAATCGCGGGGCGCGGAGTGTTGCTCGACGTCGCTCGGTTCAAGAAGGTCGAATTCCTCGAGCCGGGTTATGCCATCACCTCTCAAGACCTCACCGACTGTGCGGCCGCCCACGGTGTCACCATCAAGGAAGGCGACTTCGTCTTGATCCGCACGGGTCAAATGGGCGAACGCAAGGGTAATTGGGGTGACTACGCGGGTGGAAGTGCTCCGGGCCTCGGCCTCGATGCGATCTCGTGGGTCTACGACTCGAATGTCGCGGGAATTGCAACGGACACGTGGGGTGCCGAAGTGCTCCCCAATGAAACCCCCGATGTGTTCCAGCCACTGCACTGTGTATTCATTGTGGCGATGGGACTCTGGATCGGCGAAATCTTCGACCTCGAAGAGCTCGCCGCGGATTGCGCCGAGGACGGCCAGTACGACTTCTTCTTCTGCGCACCCCCACTCGTCATCACCCAGGGCGTCGGCTCACCGGTGAACCCGATGGCGATCAAGTAACGAGAGACACATCATGGCAACCACGAGCTACCGCATCGCGACGATTCCAGGAGATGGAATCGGTTGCGAGGTAGTTCCCGTTGCCCAAAAACTCGTCAACGAAGTGGCACAAATACACGGATTCACCATGGACTGGACCGAGCTGGATTGGTCCTGCGAGCGTTACTTAACCACGGGAACGATGATGCCCGACGACGGGCTTCAGACCTTGGCCGCCCACGACGCGATCTTCCTTGGCGCCGTGGGTTGGCCGAGTGTTCCCGACCACGTCTCACTGTGGGGGTTGCTCATCCCGATCAGACGTGAGTTTGACCTCTATATCAACCTTCGCCCCGTGACGCTTTTGCCGGGAATCGAGTCGCCGTTGCGCGACCCGGTTCCACAGATTGATTTCCGGATTGTGCGCGAAAACACCGAGGGCGAATACAGCGAGGTCGGTGGGCGATTCAACCGCGGAACTGTCAGAGAAGTTGCTGTGCAAGAAGCAGTCTTCACCCGCGTGGGAATCGAGCGGGTCGTCCGGTTCGCTGCGGAGCTCGCGTCGCGACGTTCGAAGACGCTTATTTCAGCGACCAAGTCAAACGGAATCATTCACTCGATGACGTTCTGGGACGAGGTCGTTGAGGACGTCATGACCGACTATCCGGACGTGAGTTGGCAGTCGATGCACGTCGATGCGCTGGCCGCGCGTCTTGTCAGCCACCCCCAAACGCTGGACGTGATTGTTGCGTCGAATCTTTTCGGCGACATTTTGAGCGACATCGGTGCTGCCGTCGTCGGAAGCCTCGGTGTTGCGCCATCCGCAAACATCAACCCCAACAGCGGACCGGGACTGTTCGAACCTGTTCATGGTTCGGCCCCGGATATCGCGGGAATGGGCATCGCGAACCCGATCGGTCAGGTGTGGTCCGCGGTGATGATGCTCGAGAACCTCGGGGAAAGCGCTGCAGCGGAGCTCCTCGCCGAGGCAATCAACCACGTGACTCGCGAAGGACAAACGCTGACCAAGGATTTGGGCGGTAACTCCTCGACAACTGAAGTCGGCGACGCAATTTCGCAGGCGATCGCCGCGTTGAGTGGGGTGGGAGTGAAATGACCCGCCCACAGATCGCGCCTCGCGGCGAGGAGAAACTGTATTTCTCGGCGCTCGCCGACGGAAACCTCACCTACGGTTTCTGCCTGGCTTGTTCGACATCGCACTTTTACCCGCGAACACTGTGCCCGAACTGCCACAGTGACGACATTGAATCGCGCGTAGGTTCTGGGCGAGGCACCATCTATTCGTTCACCACGCAGTATCGCGCGGGAAACCCGGCGCTCGAAGACCAGGTTCCGTACACGATCGTCATGGTGGATCTCGAGGAGGGCTATCGGATGATGGCCGATCTCGTCGGGTCGGAACCCGAGGCGATCAGCATCGGTTTGCCGGTGGTCGCCGAAATTGAACACCCCGACAACGAGCACCCGGTTGTGCATTTCCGAATGGAGGTGTCACATGGCCGATAAGTCAGTCGCTATCGTGGGCGCCGCCCAGATCGATACGTTCAAGACCACTGACAGGTCTCCTGTTGGGTTAGCCGCCCTAGCTGCGAAACGCGCGGTTGAAGAAGCCGGTTTGCAGATGTCTGACATCGACGCAGTTTTTTCGTCGTCGTCCTACTACGCGATGCCGACCTTGACCATGGCCGAATATCTGGGGCTTTCGCCCAACGTTGTTGACTCGACGTCAACCGGCGGATGTTCTTTTGTTCAGCATCTGGGCCACGCAGTCGCCATGATCAACCAGGGTCTTTGCGAGGTCGCACTGATTGTCTACGGAAGCACGCAACGAACGGATGCAGGAAAGCTCGTCAGCATGGCGGAGCAGTCGGTGTACGAGCAGCAGTACGGCCTCATTCACCCCGTCGGCGCTTTCGGAATGATTGCTCACCGGCACATGAAAGAGTTCGGAACCACGAGCGAGCAGTTGGCCCAATACGCTGTCTCGGCGCGGGAGTGGGCGTTGCTCAACCCAGAAGCCCCGTACCCCACGCCGCTCACGGTCGACGAGGTTTTGAGTTCAGGAATCGTCGCGTCACCGTTACACAAACTTGATTGCTGCCTTGTCACGGATGGTGCGGGCGCAATCGTCGTCACCTCGGGGGCACGGGCGCGATCGCTCAAGCAGAAACCCGTGTGGGTACTGGGAACCGGTGAAGCGCAAAACCACCGCAACATTTCGCAAATGCCCGATTTCACCAGCACGAGGGCGTCGGTTTCGGCCAAGCGCGCATTCGAACAAGCCGGGGTTGGAATTGCCGATATCGATACGGCCCACGTTTACGACGCATTCACTATCAGCTTGCTGATTCTGATGGAGGACCTTGGTTTTTGCGCAAAGGGCGAAGGCGGGTCGTTTGTCGAGAACGGTCGCCTCGCGCCCGGCGGGGAATTGTCGTTGAACCCCAACGGCGGAGGCCTGTCCTTCTCGCATCCGGGAATGCTGTCGATGTTCCTCATGATCGAGGCCGTGGCACAACTTCGCGGCACGGCCGGCGCTCGACAACACGACGGAGCAAAACTGTCTCTCGTCCACGGAATGGGGATGACCCTGGCCTCACACGCCACGGCGATTCTCGGAAACGAGGAGCCATCATGATGCTGCGAACAATCGGTTCACTCAGTTCGTCAGTACTGGGTATCGGCTGCAACAACATGGGCCGCGGACTGGACCAAAAAGCGACTCAGGAAATCGTTGATGTCGCTCTCGAGTGCGGGATCAATTACTTCGATACCGCGGACAAGTACGGCGAGACACGTTCAGAGACTTTCCTCGGCGAGGCCATCAAATCCAAGCGAAGCAGCGTCATCGTTGCGACCAAGTTTGGTTTGGTGTTGCCCGACCAACCAGAGAGCGGTGGCGCGTCGGCGGACTGGATTCGCAAGGCGGTTCAGGGAAGCCTTACTCGGCTCGGCACTGATTACATCGACCTGTATCAGCTGCACAGGCCGGACCCCAAGGTTCCGCTCGAGGAAACCCTCGGCGCATTGAATGACCTGGTCCTCGAGGGACTGGTCCGAGAAATCGGTGTCTCGAACGCGACGGCCGCTGAATTGAAAGAAGCCCACGACGTCTCTACCGCAAATGGTTTCGCAAAATATGTGTCCGTCCAAAACGAGTATTCGATGATCCGAACGGGTTCGGAAACGGACGGCGTATTCGATTTCTGCGAGGCGACGGGAACGGCGTTTGTGCCCTACTATCCACTGGCGAGCGGTTTGCTCACGGGAAAGTACCAGCACGGAAAAGCGGACCCGGAAGACACCAGGCTCGCGACCATCAAGCTTTATCAGGACTGGTTCAGCGACGAGGACAAAAATCTCGCGAAAGACATCGTGTCCGCTCTCATCGCCGAGGGCTACGACCCACTGGTTGCGGCAATCCAGTGGATCCTTCGCCAATCCTCAGTTTCGTGCGTCATCACGGGGGCTTCTCGCCCCCAACAGGTAGTGGACAACACCCGAGCAGCAGATGCCGTGTTATCCACCGAAGACTTAGTGGCAATCTCCGCGATCGTTGCAGAGGTTCGCACCTAGGGGGCTCACAATCTCGCATCGCGAGATATCGGGTTCGGTATGAAAAGGTACAGAAAGAAAACTAAAAACCATCATAAGGAGAAACAAATGAACAAAACGAGACGGCTTGGCTCAATGGCGATTTTGGCCGTTGGCGCCTTTGCTCTTTCTGCGTGTGCTCCAGCCGCCCCTACCGAGAAAGTTTCAATCGTTATGGGCATGGCATCCGGCGACACCTTCACTGCTGAATGGTGGGGCTGGCTTGCAGCGTCTGAACTCGGCTACTACGACGAATTGGGACTCGATGTCACGTTCGAAGCAGTTGGCGGTAGTGGCGACGTTGTGGAACAGCTCGTCGCTGGCAACATCGATGCGGGTAACCCATCGATGCCCGCTGTCGGTGAAGGAATTGTTGTTGGTCTTGACCTCATCAACCTCTACACCTACTCGACCGGTGCGATTTTCGGTATCTTCGCTCCGGAATCCTCAGGTATCACGAGCATCGCTGGTCTTGCTGGCAAGAACATCGGTATCTCGGAACCCGGTGGCGGCGAGGTTTCCTTCCTTGAGGCATCACTCATCAATGAAGGAATCGACCCCATCACTGGCGCTACCCTGATCCCAATCGGTGACGGTGGACCAGAGACGTTTGCTGCGATTGAAGGCGGAAACGTTGATGCCTACTCAACCGCGTACAACGACATCTTCGCGTTGCAGACTCAGGGTTTGAACCTGGTTGACCTGACTCCTGCCGAGTTCAAGACATTCCCGGCTCGTGGAATCATCACGACGAGCGCAAAGCTCGAAGAAAAGGGCGATGCATGGGGTCTCTTTGCCAAGGGCACCGCGATGGGAACGCACTTCTGCCTCCAAAACAATGAAGCATGTATTGGAATGTTGAAGGAAGTAATCCCGGCTGCGTTCGAAGAAAACATGGATGGCATCTCTCAGGGTGGATTGCGCTTCGCGCTGTCGCTCACCCAGGTGCCACCCGCGGATTCAGCGGCGTACGGTGCACACAACGAGGCCGGAACCAGCGCGTTCTTGGCTCTCATCGCGTCGACGATTGACAACGCTCAAGACGTCGATCTGTCGGTGTTCCTCAACACCGATTACCTCAGTGTTGCCAATGACTTCGACCGCGCTCGGGTCGAATCAGACGCAGCGAACTACTAACTAGTACAAACGAAAGGCCGCTGAAATGCCAAAGAATAACGATTCCAAAGTACTGGTCCGCTTAGAGGGTGTCTCTAAGAAGTACCAGTCGGGTAGCAATGAAATCGTTGCGCTCAGTGGCCTTGACCTTGAGGCCCGGGAGGGGGAGTTTCTCTCCCTCCTGGGTCCCAGTGGTTGCGGTAAGTCGACCGCCCTCAACATCATGGGCGGTTTGCTGAAAGCCTCCGAGGGAATAATCACGATCGCCGGCGAAGAAATGACAAAGCCACGCCGAGACATCGGCATGATGTTCCAGCAAGCGGTCATGTTCCCGTGGAGGACAACGATTGAAAACGTTCTTCTCCCGATCGAAGTCTTTGGCTTGAACAAAAAGGACTATGTTGCGAAAGCCGAAGAGCTTTTGGAGATGGTCGGCATGACAGAATTCGCCAAATCGTATCCGTGGCAATTGTCGGGTGGAATGCAGCAGCGTGCTGCGCTCTGTCGCGTGCTCATTCACCACCCGAAACTTCTCCTTCTCGATGAGCCCTTCGGTGCTCTCGATGAATTCACCCGCGAGACAATGAACCAAGAGCTCTTGCGGCTTCAAAGCCACTCGGGATCGACCGCGGTATTGGTCACGCACAACATCAGCGAGGCGGTGTTCATGTCGGATCGAATCGCCGTGATGAGTGCACGACCGGGCCGCCTCATCGGAGTCATCGATGTTCCGTTTGAGCGGCCGCGTAAGCCCGAGCTCTATGGGCGCCCAGAGTTCACCAAGCTCGTGGTCCAGGCTCGCGAAATGTTAGGCCTGGCATGACCTCCACCGCTGCCGACGTCCGGTCTCGCGGCAAAGAACTCAGAAAACAGAGTAAGTCCACGACACAATCGGTCATCGTCGGTACCGTCACGCTCGTGGTCTTCCTGGCTCTGTGGGAAATTCTTCCGACCCTCGGTGTGCTAAATCGCGTTCTCATCCCGACGGTGTCCGACACAATCTGGGGGCTCGGGCAGCTCATTATTGGAGGGTATTGGTGGGAGGATTTGGCCAGTACCCTGTCGTCCGTGTTGATCGCCTGGACGATTGGTGTGGCCTTCGGAATCACCATGGGCGTCGTGCTGGGGACTTCTCCATTTGTCCGCACCGCCATCACGCCCTATGCAATCGCGCTTCAAGCCCTTCCCAAAATCGTCTTAGCTCCCGTCCTGATCGGGGCGCTGGGCTTCGGACCTGAAAGCAAGATCGCCATCGCGGTCGCCATTTGCTTCTTCCCGGTCTGGATCAACACGATGGTCGGACTTTCACTTCCCAGCGCTGCGGAGTTCACGTTCATGCGGTCGCTCAACGCAACGCGTGTGCAGTTGTTCCGCAAGCTGCAAATGCCTTCAGCCGTGCCGATCGTCTTGGTGGGCATGAAGCACGCAATGCTGCTCTCGTTCACCGGTGTCCTAGTGGCCGAGATTTTGTCGTCCGCATCAAACGGTCTCGGCAAACTGGTCAAGGAATTCTCTATTCAGTTGAACATGCCCTTGACGCTGGCTGTCATCACCGTGGTTCTGACCATCGCGGTGTCATTGGTGTCGATCATGGATGTGCTTGAAAGAAAAGCGGTCTTTTGGTCCGAGAGCGAGCGAGGCAAAAAGTCATGAGCACAGCAGCCACAAGCGGCGCACAGGCGACGCTACTCGACCCTCAAAAGAAGCGCAGGAAGGTATCGCCCTACTGGATAACCGCCGCGCTCTTCCCGGCAATCCTCCTTGTCTGGTTCGTGGTGACACAGCTCGAAGTCTTGCATCCCATTCTTTTGCCAGGGCCTGAAGCCGTTCTGACATCGATTCCACGCGTGTTGGGATCAGAAACCTTTGGCATCCACGCCTCTCGAACGTTGATCGAGACACTTGCCGGATTCGCCCTGGGTGCCGCGGTTGGTTTCCTTCTCGGATTGTTGCTCGGGTCATCGAGCGTTCTTCGAGCCGCGTATCTTCCGGCGCTCAGCGCGCTGGAAGCAGTTCCGACCGTCATCATCGCCCCGCTGATCATCGCGTGGTTCGGTTTCGGAATTGAGGGCAAGGCGGTGCAGGCGGCCATTGCGTGTTTCTACGCCGTGTTTATCACGACGCTGTCCGGGTTGTCGCTAGCCAACGCAAACAGCGTTTCCCTCATGCAGTCACTCGGAGCATCAAAACTCCAGACACTGTTGAAGCTGCGAGTTCCCTCTGCGCTGCCCGTTATCTTTGGCGGTTTGCAACTCGGCGCGACAACCGCAATCATCGGTGCAATCGTCTCGGAGTTTGTCGGGGCGGACGCGGGCCTTGGCTTCTTGCTGTTGAGGTATCGCTCGAGCTACGACACCCCCGCCGCCTGGGTTCTTATTCTGTGCTTCCTGGTGATTGGAGTCAGTGCGTATCTGCTGATTTCCTTCGCAGAGAAGAGAATCGTCTTCTGGAGATCCACTGCAGTATCCCGCCCTGACTTGGAGAAAAATGACCATTGACGTACATGCCCACACCGTTCCTGCCGATCACATCGAGAGGATGAAAAGCGAAGCACCGCAACTAGCGCCTCGCATCGAACTGGACGGCTCGAATTGCACGTTTGTCTATGAAGACGGACGCCGGAGTGGACCGATGCCAATCGGAATGTTCGACCACGAAGCGCGCATCAAGGACATGGATGCGATGCGAATTGACGTTCAAGCGCTCAGTGTCCCCCCGACACACTTCAACTATCACGTTGACGCTGAACTTGCAGCGCTCGTCGCCGCCAGCCACAACGATTCGATGATTGCGATGGCAGAGGCGAGCCCGGACAGGTTCGTTGTCCTTGCAACGCTTCCGATGCAGAGCGCTGATTTCGCGATCGCGGAACTGTCCCGACTGGCACAATCACCTCATGTGGTTGGGGTTGAACTCGCCACGAACGTCGCCGGAGTCAATCTCGATGCGCCAGAACTCGATCCAATCTGGGCGGCCATCGCGCTGGCCGGAATGCCAATTGTCCTTCATCCCCACGACGTGGTTGAGGGAACCGGCCGAATGAAGGCGCACTATCTGCACAACTTCGTGGGAAACCCGACCGACACGACGCTCGCGGCGGGGTCGCTCATGTTCGGGGGGGTGTTGACACGGCACCCACGTCTTCGGTTCGGACTGCTGCACGGTGGCGGCTTCCTGCCCTATCAAATCGGACGATTCGATCACGGCTGGGCGGCTCGACCAGAGCCCAAGGTTCATCTTCCTGTCGCGCCTTCCACTCTCTTGAAGCATTTCTGGTTCGATTCGCTCACTCACGACGATCAGTCGCTGGCCCTGTTGATCAACCGAATGGGTGCGGATCGAGTTTTCCTGGGAAGCGACTACCCGTTCGACATGGCGGACATGAACCCGGTTCAGACAGTAGAGAGAGTGATGGGTCTGGACAACGCCGAACTCGGCAAAGTGCTCCACGAGACGGCCACGACTTTCCTCGCCCCTCTGGCTGCGGAGGTCACGCACCTCTGATGATCGATTACGCATGGCTCCTGCTGCTGGCGGTTGCCATGGGAGGAATTGCTCAACGTGCTACGGGTATGGGGTTCGCTTTGGCGGCGGCTCCGCTGGCGATCATCGCCGTAGGACCGTTCGAAGGCGTCTTGTTGATGAACCTGCTTGGTCTGCCTGCGGCAGGATTGGCGATGTTTCTGAACTGGCGGAACATCGAATGGAACATAATCCTGCCGATGTTTCTTCCCTGTGCGCTGGGAATCTGGCTCGGGGTGTCGTTCCTGAAGGAGGTCGATCCGGCTTTTCTGGAGGTCGGAATCGGGTTCGTGTTGTTACTCGCGGTAATCATCACGGTGAAGTCCCCTCCGCTGCCGTCGACACAGTCACTGTTCATTCCCGCGTCTCTGACCGGGTTGGCGTCCGGGTTCCTGAACGCCGTCGCATCGATCGGCGGCCCACCCTTGGTCGTGTTCCGCAATCTGAAAAGGTGGCCGCCGGACAGGTTCATCCCGACGATTCAGCCCCTCCTCATCATGATGAGCGGAGGCTCGCTCCTGTTCAAGACCTGGGGCGGCTCGATTCCACTGCCGTCGTATTCGCTCATTTCGTGGATCGTGTTGCTGGGGGCTCTGGGGGCCGGTCTCCTCGTCGGAGAACTGATCTCACGAAAGCTCTCGCTCGAACGCACGAGCAACGCGATAACGTGGCTCGCAATCCTGGGATCGGTCGCCACCCTCATTCGCGGTGTGACTCTCCTCTTCTGACGGCGAGTTGTTCTCGGGATCGTCAGTTCAGGTCAAATCGAGATTGCTAGGAAAGCACCTCGAACGCTGCGATATCACGCAGTGTTAACTCCATCGCGTCTGTTCCCGCAGCGAAGTTCTTGTACCACTCACCCGCAAGCGTCAGGCCTTGGTCGAGGTTGGTTTTTGGCTCCCAGCCGAGTCGTGCCTTTGCCTTCGAGATATCGAGTTTGAGATGGCCCGCCTCGTGGGGATTGACCGCGTCGTCCAACACCCACTTCTGCGCGTCACCCAGAATTCCCGTGACGATCTCGCAGATTGTTTTGACGGTCTGTGCGTCGGTGTCTCGGGGGCCGAAGTTGTAGGCGCCGTTGAACCGCGGGCCGTGTTCATATAAGGCGCGGGCGAGGGCAAGATAACCACTCAGTGGCTCGAGCACGTGCTGCCACGGACGAACGGCACCGGGGTAGCGAATCACCGGAGCCACTTTTTCCGCGTGCGCGCGAACAAGGTCGGGAATCAGGCGGTCTTTCGCCCAGTCTCCGCCGCCGAAAACATTCCCGGCTCGAGCGGTCGCAATCGCGACTCCGTGGGTGCCGTAGTCGTCCGAGTTGAAAAAAGACTGAGTGTATGACGCGGTGACGAGTTCACTGCAGGCCTTGCTGTTCGAATAGGGGTCAAAGCCGCCGAGACGGTCGTCTTCGCGGTAACCCCATTCCCATTCCTTGTTTTCGTAGACCTTGTCGGTCGTGATCATCACGACCGATTTGACGCTCGGGCAATCGCGAACCGATTCGAGAACGTTCGCGGTACCCATCACGTTGGTCGCGTAGGTGTCGATGGGGTTGTCGAACGACTCGCGAACGAGCGGTTGCGCCGCGAGGTGCAGGACAATGTCGGGATTCGCCGCGACCATCGATGACCGAAGGTGTTCGAGGTCTCGAATGTCGCCCAGAATCGACGTGATGGCAGAGTCGAGTTTCAGCGCCTCGAAATGATTCGGCTGCGTGTTTGGCTCGAGCGAAAAGCCCGTCACGTCTGCGCCGAGTTTGTGCAACCAGACGGCCAACCAGCTGCCCTTAAAACCTGTGTGTCCGGTCAGAAAAACGCGCTTTCCCGACCAGAAATCGGCGGTCACGCCCAGGTTTTCCACGGCGCTTCTCCCTTGGCCCAGAGCGCTTCAAGATAGTTCTTGTCACGAAGCGTATCCATCGGTTGCCAAAACCCCGTGTGTGTGAATGCCGACAATTGCCCGGATTTGGCGAGTTTCTCGAGCGGACCCTGCTCCCACACCGTGTCATCGCCGTCGACCAAATCGATCACTTTGGGGTCGAGGACGAAAAAGCCGCCGTTGATCATTCCGCCGTCCCCGTCGGGCTTTTCCTGGAAAGCGTTGACTCGGCCGTCTGGCGCAAGGTCGAGCGCGCCAAATCGACCCGGTGGAATAGTCGCGGTGAGGGTGGCGTCCAGTCCCGCTGATGTGTGGTGAGCGATGAGCTGGGTGATGTCCACGTCACTGACACCGTCACCGTAGGTCATGCAGAAGGGCTCTCCGGCGGTGAGATACGAGCGAATTCGCTTCAACCGGCCACCGGTCATTGTCGCTTCACCCGTGTCCACGAGTGTGACTTTCCACGGCTCGGTGTAACGGTGGTGGACCTCGATCGAATTGTCCGAAAGGTCCATCGTCACGTCCGAGGTGTGGAGGAAATAGTTCGCGAAGTATTCCTTGATCGCGTAGCCCTTGTATCCCAGGCAAATGATGAACTCGTTGATTCCGTGGTGCGAGTACATCTTCATGATGTGCCACAGAATCGGCATCCCCCCGACCTCGACCATGGGTTTCGGTCGAGTCGATGTTTCTTCGCTAATGCGGGTCCCGAGGCCTCCCGCGAGAATCACTGCCTTGATGATGTCACCTGCACTATTCATTCATGTGAGAAGAAGCATGTCCGATATGCTCAACAATATTGCAAGTCTAGTGTCAGACAGGCTGGAGACTCCCTCCGCTGAGCGACTGATTGGATCGATTGTCGTGCAACTCATTATCGGCGGTTCGTCACGGATTGCCCAGCGATTCGTTGCCGCCAACCCTCACGAACAATTCATCGTGGCGGGCCGTCAGGACATCGAATTGTGGCTTGCCGACACCGATGGGTCAGCGTTTGAACGGTTTGTCGACTCACTTCCCGTTGCCCCGAAAAACGTTCATCTTTTCGCCGCTGTGACGGACCCGCGGTCTAGTACTGACGTCGTGACCGCCGTCAACGTAACCCTTCCCGGAACAGTGCTGGATGTCGCAAAGTCCAGTGGATTTGCGGTGACAACCTACGGAACAGCTCTCGAGTCACTCGGTCCGAGCACAAATCCTTACCTCGAATCCAAGCGAGCGGTTGCGGAACTCGTCGACGATGCCGCAGATTCGGGAGTCGACGCGATGCATGTTCGCTTCCACACCGTCTACGGTGCCGCGATTCCGCAGCCGCACATGTTTTTGGGGCAGATTCTCGATGCGCTCGTTGCGGAAAAGTCGTTTGACATGTCTTCCGGCGAACAACTTCGCGAATATCACCACGTTGACGATCTCGTCGAAGCGCTCAACATTCTCTCGGCCACACGCCCGTCGCGATGGGTCACGATTTCCCACGGAATGCCCGTGCAACTGAGGGTCCTCGCCGAATCGATTTTTTCGAGCTTTGACCGCACGGATCTTCTCAACATCGGGGCCATCGCTTCCGCGCCGAATGAGGTTTTCCAGGCACGAGAGATTCCCACCGTAGAATTGGCGGGCGTGAGTTTCCGTGAACCAATCACAGGGGTCGTCGACTACATGCACCAAGCTTTCGCGATGAAATCGCCCGAGAACGAACGGAACGAGAAATAGTGAGCAGCAATCGCCTCGTCAGTATCTCGATTCCGGTCTTTAACGAGCAAGAGAACCTGAAAAACCTCTACACGGAACTGGTTTCGGTAGCGAAATCGTTGTCGCGCAGGTTCGATTTCGAATTCGTTTTCACCGACAATCATTCAACGGACGATTCGTGGCCCATGATTCAGCGCATGGCAAAGTCAGATTCGCGCGTGAAGGGTTTTCGTTTCACCCGCAACATCGGGTTCCAGAAGTCAATCCTCATGAACTATTCGTTCACGTCGGGCGCCGCCGTCATTCAGATTGATGCGGACCTGCAGGACCCGCCCTCACTGATTGCCACATTCCTTGCGGAGTGGGAGAAGGGCGCTCGGGTCGTCTACGGAGTTCGTCGCGCCCGCAAAGAAGGCGCGGTCAACGGGATGATTCGATCGGTTGGCTATTGGGCGATTGACCGGCTGAGCGAGCACCCGATTCCTCGCGACGCGGGCGATTTCCGCCTGCTGGACCGCCGGGTCATTACGGCGTTGCTGGCACAGAACAACCCTCGGCCCTATATCCGCGGCACTATTGCGGGAATGGGATTTGAGAGCGTCGGTATTGAATACGAGCGCGCGGCGCGAGTGGCGGGCGAGAGCAAGTTCCCGCTCAGCAAGGTTTTCAAACTGGGCGTTGAAGCAATCTTCAACAACTCGATTGTGCCACTGCGCATGGCCATCTTTTTCGGAGGAATGTTCCTGGTCGCGTCGTTATCGATGATCGTGTGGATTATCTCGGAGAAGCTGTCAAACCCCAATTGGCCCGAAGGGTTTGCGAGCCTTTTTTCGTTAATCCTGTTCGGCTTCGGGATTATCGCAATGCTGGTCGGCGTTATCGGCGAATACATTTTGCGCATCTACATTTCGTTGCGTGCGGAACCGATCGGGTTTGTCGCGGATAGCACCGTCGATTATTGAGGTTTCGGTGGTCCCTTACGGCGGAACGAGAAGTACTTGTGACCGAAATAGCTCACGACCACACTAAAAATCGTGATTATTCCCTGAGCGAGATAAACGTTCATTCCGGCGACCCGAACGAGTAGTGGCAGAACCACGAGGTTGATGCCGACGGGGATGATGTACACGCTCTGGAAGCGCACAAAATCAATCACCAGATTTCCGTGGGCTCGAAACGTTATACGGCGATGCAGAAAAAACGCAATGGTGGACACTGAGATGTGAGCGAGAACGAGAACCAGAACCTCGCCAATCCAGGCCCCGATGAGAAATTGAATCAGGGCGAAAGCACCGAAGCCAAGCAGCGTGTTGAACGCGCCCACCGCCAGGAAACGCAAAGATTCCGGTGCTTCGCGATTACTCACCGGACGCTCCGCACTGTGTCGAGAAAGCGGCAGGATGCCATTTCCCAACGACGATGATTGTCTTCCCAAAACGACAAGGGTCTGAAATCGAAAGTTGCGCGGCGGGAATCACCACATTGCGTTCGGAATAAGCCGAGAACCCGTAATAGTCCTCCCACGCGACAATTCCGTTGAGCAAGGGGACTCCGGTGGCCGCGTAAATGACAAACGGGTGCGACCACGATTTTCCCGCCTTGAGAGAGTCGGATTCGGCCAAACGTGCCGACAAATCTGGCCAGACCTCACTCGGGATAAACAGCAGGCTGTTGCGCTTGTTGAGGCCCTCAGATTCCATGAATGATTTCAGATCGTGCCTAAATTCTTCTATCCGCGGGCTCGTCGCGTCATTCGTTGGCCGCACGTCAGAGAAAGGTTTGATGATTGAGGCGGGAGATGACGTGAGAACATCAAGTGGAGCTCGTCCGATTCCCGTCACGGCAATTGCCAGCACGCCAACGAACGCGACATATGACCAACGACGAAAGACTGCGTTGGTGATTGGCTTTGCGAGGGACGCGGTGGGGGTGATTGAGAGAATTTCGAGAACGGTGAAGAGAAGTACAACGAAAAACAGCGCTTGGGCGAAGTAGCGCACATCGTGGGGGTTTGTTCCTAGGAATTGGAGTACGCAAATTCCCGCGAAACCAGTTGCGAGCGAAAGCGCCAGGGCGACGGTCGATCGTCGCCGGTAAAGGACCCAGGTGATGATGATTACACCACCAAGCACGTAAAGGTCTTGCGTGTATTGCGGAAATTTGCCGTTGAGGAGGATCATTTTGGCAACTGACTTGATGCCATTCCACACGGAAAATCCATCCTCGGCGGGAACAATCGTTCGGTCGCGTGCGAATTGCCAACCGTAGATGACGAGAAACACGAGCCAGGACGTCCCCAGCAGGTAAATACGTCTGTCTCGGCCGTGCGAGATGAGCAGGTGTATGCCGACGACAAGAATGTAAATCATCCCGGACGAAATTTTCCCCAAACACAGTGCAACACCGATGACGCCGAGCCCGACCAGGGTGGCCCCGGTCGGACGCGCTGCAGACGTGATCGCACGGTGGCTGAAACGAGCCGTGGCGATCAAAATGAATGTTGTCAACCAGAGCGCCAACGACCACGTGATTAACCAGCGGGAGGTCAAGGCGGGAACTGCCACGATGACGGCAACGACAAATGTCGTAAAGGAGCGGTCTTTTGTCGCCGCGCTGAGCAACAACACGATACTCGCGACGATGAGAACGACCTTGAGGTCGAAAAAAAGACCCGCACTGTCGAGCGGTTCAAGACCGGAAATCAAGAGAATCGCGGATTCGGTGTAGTGACTCAGCGTGTGATAAACCAAGAGCGGAACATCGTTGAGCCCCGTGCTCGGGTATCCGAAACTCATGATGCTCTGAATCAGCGTTTCATGGAACACCGTGTCCCGACCAATCGGCCCCCCAGAGTCGATCGAATTCAGCGGAAACGCTGGATAGTATTCCTGAAATCGCTCGCCACTCGGGAAACTGGACATCCACGCGAACAGTGTCACGAGTGGAATCCACAGCCCGGCCCAAAAATTCTGAGGACGCGGAAAACGCCACGATTCCCCGCGGTGACTCACAGCAAAAAAGCAGATGAACAGTGCGACGAATAGCAGTGCTGCCACCGTCACGCGAGCCGCGCCCAAGGATTGGTATTGGGCAATGTTGTAGATGACCGAAATGCCGAGGTACGCCGCAATGCTCGTGAAAATCACGAACCTTCTATCGTCGCCATCGATTCGGCCGATTTTGCCAAGCCACGTCGGCAACTTTAAGGTCCTCGAAGTCACGTGGTTGAGCCTATCAGCACCCAAATTTCCCTCACCTGGTGTTTGACGTATCGATTGTCACGCCTTATACGAGTCAACCTCGATCTCGACGAGCATTTCTGGATTGATGAACTCAAGACCGGCGATCATGGTCGCGGCGGGTTTGATAGAGCCGAACATCTCTCCGTGCGCCTTGCCCACGGCATCCATGTCGGACGCGTTGGCCAGGAACATTCGGGTGCGGACGATGTCATTAATCGAATGCCCGGCCTCGGCTAGGGCATTGGCGATGATGCCCAGGGCAACCTGTGTCTGCCCGTATGCGTCTCCGGCGTGCTGAAGTTCACCGTTCACTGTGGCTGTTGTGCCAGAGACGTGGACCGTCGGACCAGCCACGGTGGCGCGGGAATAGCCAATGCTGTCCTCCCACGGGCCACCAGAGGAAATACGCTTGTCGGCGACCATGGTCGAGTCCTTTCACCGGGTTGTACGTCTATTGTTGCGCACCGGTGACGGGATTCAGGGAACGGGAATGCTGTCGACCAAGTGGCCAACCTGCCATTCGAGGGCCGCGTTCGCGAGATCCACAATCTCTTGAGGTTGCGTGAGGACATCCATTCGTCCCGACATCCACATCACGGCCCCGGCAGTTGCGGTACCAATATTCGCCGCGTGAAAAATCGCTACGGGGTTGCGTTTCATGATCTCGGTCGCGAACGCGTGCCGATCGGGACGCGTGTCCGAGACGGTCCCCTGTTGTAAGTCGAGCACCAACTGGGTGATGTACGTCAGGTTCCGGAAGAAACTGTTCTCAAACGAGTCGCCTGATCGCGAGATTGCGATGGCTGGCGATTCGAAGGAGTGGTAGGGGTAGTTGAGAACCTGCGTCCAGCCCCCAAGCTGTCGACCACAAACCACACGGGCCCTGATGTACGCCTCGAGCCGGGCTCGCGGGTTGCGCTCTGCGGCTTCGGTTGCATCAATTAGTTCGAGCGAGTAGTTCTGGTGCACTCGCTCGGCACATTCAGCAATGAGCCCGTCGCGTGACCCGAAATGGTGATTGACCATCGCCACCGAATACCCGAGCATTTTGGCGACCGTCGTGATCTTGAACTGATTCAAACCGAGTTCACGGACGAGGTGAATCGACAGCCACAGGAATTGGTCCCGCTGTGCTGGCTCGGATTGTCCGGTGAGGTCCCGCCAAAAATCATCCGTCAACGACGGGTCGGTTACTGGCCGAGTTCCTTTTGGCGGTCTTCCCATGGCAAAATACTAACATGAGTTCGGTTATTTAATGAGATTGTTTCTCGACGGCGGGCCGAATCGCAGCGGTCACTAGACTGACGAAATGGCAGAAAAACGACCAACAGCACTCATCACCGGCGCGAGCAGCGGGATCGGCGCGGTGTTCGCCCGCGAATACGCATCGCGCGGACACGACCTCGTCATCGCTGCGCGACGAACCGATCGACTGGATGCGCTGGCCGCAGAAATCACTGCGTCTCACGGGGTAAGCGTGCGTGTGGTTGCATCGGACCTCTCGGTACCGGGCGCTGCGAAAAAACTCGCGACCGCTGTCGGGAAAACCCCAATCGACGTGCTCGTCAACAATTCGGGGTGGGGCCACATCGGCGCATTCGCCGCCGAAGATCTCGACGGCATGGCCGACGAGATCAACGTCAACATCACCGCCTTGACGCAACTCTCACGATTGTTCGTCGCGCCGATGATCGAACGTGGCCGTGGAACAATCATCAACATCGCGTCAACCGCCGCGTATCAACCCGTTCCCAACATGTCGGTTTATGCCGCGACGAAGGCCTATGTTTTGTCGTTCACCGAAGCGTTGTGGGGCGAGTTGCAGGGAACGGGTGTGACGGCGCTCGCCGTCTCGCCCGGCGGAACGGCAACCGAATTTTTCGACGTCGCCGGCGGGCGCGCGATGTCGGGTGGACTCATGACTCCTTCGCAAGTTGTCGCCACCGCGATGTCGGCCCTTGATACAAAATCCCCGCCGCCCAGCGTCATCGTCGGATCCTCCAATCGCGTCATGGCGATGGCAGGACGGTTTGTTCCCCGTCGAATGCTGATTTCCGTCGCAAAAACCCTCATGAAGTCGGATTCCTCCCGACACTAAGTTTTTGTTCGGCAGTGTCACCGTTCACCCTCCGTTTACCTCGTTGAGCCAGCATTGTTGTGCGACTTCCGTCGCGCCTGACACCTTGAGGAAACGGATTCATGCTCACCGACACACCACGCAAGCTCACCATCATTCGTGATGGAAGCGACAAGGTCTTCCGCGGAGTCATTCGCGCGGGCGGCTCTGTGGTGCTCATCATCATGGTGCTGGTCGGTTCATTCCTCGGTTATCGCGCGGCGCAGGCGCTCAATATGGCGGGGTGGAGCTTCTTCACCGAACAGGCATGGGAACCCGACGCCGGTAAGTTCGGTATCGCCGCCGTCATCGTCGGAACTATCCTCATCGCCACAGTCGCGATCATCGTGGCGCTTCCGCTCTCGCTGGGAACCGCACTGTTCATCACCGAATATGCACCCAGGCAACTTCGCAGCTTTCTCGTGTCGATTGTCGACCTCATGGCCGCAATTCCCTCCGTCGTCTTCGGGCTGTGGGGGTTCTTCTTTCTTCAGCAGGCGATCGTTCCGGTTTCGCGCTGGATTTCGCAATACTTCGGCTGGATTCCCGGGCTCGGCGTGACGGGGGTCGACCCAACCGACCCGCTCGCCACAACGACGGTCTACACGTCATCGACGTTCATCGCCGGAATCGTCGTCGGGATTATGGTCACGCCCATTGTCACGTCCATCATGCGAGAAGTGTTCTCGCAGACTCCCGTCGGTGAACGCGAGGGCGCTCTGGCACTCGGTGCGACCCGCTGGGCAATGATCCGCAACGTCGTCCTTCCGTTCGGCCAGGGCGGAATCATCGGTGGAACGATGCTCGGTCTCGGTCGCGCCCTGGGCGAGACAATCGCGGTGTACATGATCATCTCGCCTGTCTTCGTCATCCAGCCGAACATCCTGCAAAACGGTGCATCGTCCGTCGCGGCGCTCATCGCCCTTCGTTACGGCGAGTCAACTGAGATGGGACTGTCGGCCCTCATGGCGGCGGGCCTCGCGCTCTTTACAATGACCCTCATCGTCAACTTCGGCGCATCAATCGTCGTCGCTCGGTCGCGATCGGGGGCAGCGTCCTAATGGCAACGACCACGAAGGCCCCCGTAAGCACCAACGCTCTCGTCGGCGTATCACGCAAGAAGCGCCCGTCGGCAAAGGTCACAACGATTCACCCGCGTGGGGAATTCGTCGGTGTTGAACCCAAGCGAACACTGGGTGGAATTCGCATCGGCGACCTTCTGTCGATTCTGGGAGCGGCCGTTGCTGCGTTCGCGCTGACAATCGTTCTCGCGACCCAGGTCGCCCCCATCACCGGCGGAATCGCTTTCTTCGTGGTGTGGTACCTGACGTTCGTGGGCTTGTACGCGCTCCTCGTGTCAATCGACGACACCAAGACCTTCGTGATGGATCGCCTCATCGCGGTCTTGGTCACGAGCGTTGCCGTACTCCTCTTCTCGGTCCTCATCTTCGTCATCGTCTTCGTGATCGGTCGCGGTGCCGAGGCGCTGCCGTACCTCACCTTCTACACGGAAGACATGGGGCTAGCAGGACCACTTGACCCTCTCAGCGTCGGTGGTGTGGCGCACGCTATCGCGGGATCGCTCATCCAAATCGCGATTGCGCTGGCAATCACGATCCCGCTCGGAATCGCCGCCGCTGTGTATCTGAACGAAATCCCAGGCCGTTTCTCTCGTTTCGTTCGCACCATTGTTGAAGCGATGACGGCGCTCCCCTCAATCGTTGCCGGTTTGTTCATTTTCGCTACTGCAATCCTGATGTTCGGGCTTCCGAAATCGGGCCTCGCGGCCTCGCTCGCGATCAGCGTCATGATGCTCCCCATCATGATTCGATCCGCTGATGTCGTGTTGCGTCTCGTACCTCAAACGCTCAAAGAAGCGTCCATTGGGCTCGGCGCATCTCAATGGAAGACCGTCTGGAACGTCGTCCTACCCACATCGCGGTCCGGTCTTACGACATCAATCATTCTCGCTACAGCCCGTGGAATTGGCGAGACGTCACCGGTTCTGTTGACTTCGGGATTCACCGCCGAGCTCAACGTTAACCCGCTCGAATCCCCGATGATCTCGCTCCCTCTTGCAATCTTCCAGTTTGTGAAGTCGCCCGAACCGACGATGATCGCCCGAGGTTTTGGTACCGCGGCTGTGCTCATGCTTCTCGTCCTTGCACTTTTCGTCATCGCCCGAATCATCGGTGGCATGACCCCCGAAAAGTCGGCACGTGCGCGAATTCGCCGCGCCGAGTTCTTCGGATGGTTCGCCAAAACTGCCCGCACCCTCACGTCGATCGCACGTCGACGCACTCTCAACGCGAAGGAACCCTCGTGAACGCTCGCCAAAAATTTGTATCGTCCGTCCGCGCATTACTGGCGTTCCTCTTGACGGCCATCATCGTTACGGGTGGGTCAACCGCTGCCGTGGCTGCCGACTACGTGCCGATCTCGGGTGCGGGCTCGTCATGGAGCGCAAATGCGCTTGACCAGTGGCGTCGAAACGTCAAGCAGTACGGCATGAGCGTCAACTACGCGTCGACCGGTTCGGTTGACGGGCGCAACCAATTCAAGGGTGGAACTGTTGACTTCGGCGTTTCCGAAACGCCCTATGGACTCAAGGACAACGGTGTTGTGGATGAACTGCCAACGCGCCCATTCGTCTATATCCCAATCGTCGCAGGTGGAACGGCGTTCATGTACAACTTGACATCGGGTGGAAACCGAATCACTAACCTCCGACTTTCAGGTGACGTCGTCACCAAGATGTTCACGGGCGTCATCACGAAGTGGAATGACGCGGCGATTGCCGCCGATAACCCCGGCATCACGCTCCCGGATCGCGCCGTCGTTCCCGTAGTTCGATCGGACGGTTCTGGTTCGACAGCCCAATTCACGCTGTGGATGGCAACCAAGTACACGTCTTTGTGGAACAACTACTGCAACGCGGTCGGTCGCAATGAATGCGGTCAGACGTCGTTCTACCCCACGAAGTCCGGCATGGTCGCACAGCCTGGTTCTCAAGGTGTCTCGGGGTATGTTGCCCAGAAAGCCAACGAAGGAACCATCACGTACGTCGAGTATTCCTACGCTCTAAAGACCAATTTCCCCGTCGCGAAGATCCTCAACGATGCGAACTACTACGTTGAACCGACCGCTTCCAACGTCGCGGTCGGTCTCCTCGGAGCAAAAATCAACCAAAACAAAAACTCATCGATGTATTTGACGCAAGAGCTCGGTGGGGTCTACAACAGCAAGGACGCCCGCGCATACCCGCTGTCGTCCTATTCCTACATCATCGTCCCCACGACGGAACAGGCCTCCTTTACTGCCGCCAAGGGCGGAACCCTTGCGGCTTTTTCGAACTATTTTTTGTGTGAGGGCCAACAACAAGCAGAAGTGCTCGGCTATTCCCCTCTTCCTGTGAACCTTGTCAAGGTAGGCCTTGAGCAGGTCTCGAAAATCCCGGGTGCGGACACCTCCAAGATCAACATTGCCAAGTGCAACAACCCGACGTTCTCGGCATCGGGCGAAAACACGCTAGCCAAGAACGCACCCATGCCGGACGCCTGTGACAAAAAGGGTGTCGAGCAGTGCACCGCGGGCACCGGTGGCGCAACGGGCACGACCTCAGGGGGAACGACGACCGGCACAACGATTACAGGAACCACCGGAGGCACAACAGGAACTGGAACGACCGGCGGCGGCGTCATGGGTGGAACCATGGGAACAGGGCCGACTACTTGTGACGTCGACACGGGCGTGTGTTCCAACGTGAAAGCAATCCCTGTAGCTACGACCTCAAATGGTTGGGCGGCGACGAACTGGATCATCCTCAGCGTCATCATCGTGTTGGTTCTCATCGTTGTTGTTCCGCCCGTAGTCGTCACTTATGCCGCACGGAAGGTTCGATAGTCATGTCAGAGCGCCGACCGCCGAAACGAACACGATTTCTCGCAGTGCTGCTGCTCACCGATTTGGGGCTCGGAGTGTTTTTCGGAGGAATGGCCGTCACCTCGGCATACGCCGCGGAAGGCGATGTAACCGTCGGGGTTCTCCCCACGGATACGCCGACGGTCGAGCCGACAACAGAGCCGGCAGCAGAGCCCGTATCGCGACAGGCCTCTCGAACGCCGCGCGTCAACTCCGACGGATCGATGACAATCGACTGGCTCGACACTGTTCGTGACAATGCCGCACCCAACTATTCGCTCTTTGAAAACCTCCAGGTATCTGTAAGCCAGGTGCAGGACCTTAGCTATCAGGCTGTCAAAGTCACCTGGAACGGTGGTGTCGAAACGTCGGCTCAGCAACTTGCGTCGAACTTTATGCAAATTATGCAATGTTGGGACGACGGGAGTGGCTCGGCCGACCCGGCGAGATGTCAATTTGGTGCAGCGACTGGAGCCAACGTTTCGCTATTGGGTTCGAATGCCATGACTCGATCTCTCGGATTTGAAGGTGAAGACCCTATCCAGGACTACACCGGCAAATTCGCTATCCGCCCGCCCTTGGGGGAGTACGAATACACCTATTCCGTGCCGTTTGAAACAGCACCAAACACGCTTTATCCGGATGGACAAACTACTCACGATGTCGAGCGTTTCTTTGACGCTACATCGACCAATGAAATCTCTGGGGCTCGAACCACCTCAAATGGAACTGGAGAAGCAACGTTCGAGATTCAGACCGTCGTGGAGGCGCCTCACTTAGGGTGCGGATCCCCGCAGGCGGATGGCGAGATTCGCGATTGTTGGCTTGTTGTCGTGCCTCGCGGTGAATTTACTGCTTCGGGTGAAAACTTTCTTGACGGCGTCAACGGCCGTTTGTCGGGCTCGCCGCTGTCTCAGTCGAACTGGGACAACCGATTCGAGTTTCCGCTTAGTTTCCGGAGCGTCGAATCCAACTGCCCCATCGGGGCTGATGAATTGCGTACCACCGGCAATCAGTTGGTGACCCCTGCATTCTCGTCATGGCAATCGGCAATGTGCGCGAAGAAGTCTGTCTTTGGATTCTCGATGATCGGCGATGCAGAATCAAGACGAAACATTGTTAGTGATACAGATGGGGCGGCTCGACTCGCATTCGTCGATAATCCGCTCTCCTCAATCGAAGTGGGAGATTCAACGGTCGTCTACGCTCCCGCTGTGAAATCTGCGTTGACAATCGCATTCAACATCAATTACTTCATTAAAGGTGGCTACCCTCTCGAGTCCAAAGATGGACAACAGGTCACGGAAATGACGTTGAATCCTCGATTAGTGGCAAAACTGTTGACTCAGTCGTATAAAGCCGATGTTGCGGGCGGGGAGCGACTTTCCTATCTGGCCACGAATGCCCTGAATCTGCGCCACGACCCCGAGTTCCTTGAACTAAACCCAGAGTTTGATCAGTTCGTCAATGGTGCGGAGCCTGCAGGTTTGATGGTGCCGATTGGTAACGAAGATGTGTTCGCACAGTTGTGGGATTACGTTAAGGCTGACGCCGACGCAAAGGCCTTCCTGGATGGGATTGCGGACGATTGGGGAATGGTAGTTAACCGGAACTACCAAACTCTCGACATCGACAACGACGAAACAATCAACTCATTCCCCAAAGCCGACACGGCAACCTTCAGGGAATCTGATACCGTCCCGGAACCTGGTTTCGGAACTTTCGAACTTCGGCCATATGTACATGATCTCCACGACGGTGGTGTTCGCGCATTTCGCGGAGAACCAGGAACCAAAACGTTTTGGGACACCGGTCGTTCGCCTGCAGCATTTGTGTCAAGCGGTTCGCAACTTCTAGGGCGCCGATTCATGCTCACGGTTACTGATCTTGCGACTGCGGAACGATTGGGCCTCTCGACGGCAAAACTCATCAATCCAAGTGGTGAGGCTGTCCAAGCAAATTCCGCATCGATTGATTCAGCTGTGTCCGAGTTTGTCGAATCCAACGTCGTAGGTGTGAAGGTCTCAACCGCGACATTAGCCAAAGAGGAGTCGTACCCCCTTGCGACACTGACGTATGCCGCGGTGGACGTGTGTCGTTCGTCGATTGGCGAGCTCAAGTCCTTCAAAGGCCTGTTGTCGCACATCGCCAACGATGGTCAAACCATCGGAAATGGAGAGGGTGAAATCCCGGTGGGTTATGTCCCACTCGATGACGCGCAAGTCGCACAGACAAAGAGTGCAATCGGCAAAATTTCTGCAGAAGTATCGAATCCTGTTTGTCCTGAACACTTGGCGTCAGAGTCCACTGATTTTGACACGACAGTGTCCCCGACATTACCAACTGACAACCTCGGAACACCTGTCACGGAAGCTTCGGCTGCTGCAACTGGGAAGTTTCCTGGCGATCCATCGTCCGCGTTGCGGTATTCAATGTTGTCAGCATTGTGCTTCGGAATTCCCATGATTGCGGGTGGACGAACCCTAATTCGAAAGGCAAAATCCCTCTAGCGTTAACGTCGAGTTCGACTGCTATTTACCTTGGGGAATGAACATTGGGAATGTGAGATGGGACTCCATCACACCGCCACGGAACTGGGTTCAGGTCCGGGGCGCACCCACGAAAGGAAAACAATGAAATTCTCGTTGACGACCAAGTTGGCTGCGGCCTCTGGTCTCACCGCACTACTTCTCGGCGGGCTTGTTGCGCCCGTCGCACAAGCCGATCCGATTGCAAACGGCGCGAAGTCCCTGTACGGACAACTCTCCGGCGTCGGTTCGGACACCACGCAGGATGTCATGAACGGTCTTCAGATTGCGATTGGTCGAGTGTCGAACAACGGTGATTGGAAGCTCGCCTCCTACGACGCGAACGCTGCCGGGACTATTCAGACCAAGTCAAATGGGAACACAGCGATTTGTCGTCCCAACGGCTCCGGCAACGGACTCAAGGCCCTCAATGTGGCAATCGGCGCAGATGACTCAGAAACCTGCACTCCTTTCAGCGGTTCTGCAGGTTCGTGGTCAACAGTGGCTGGCGCCAATAATGTTGTTGGCCAATTCCAGTACTCGCGCTCCTCTTCCGGCCCCACGGTCGTTGAGGGTGGCGTCGTTGCCTATGTCCCATTTGCAAAAGACGCAATGGGTTATGCAGTCTCCGATGACTCGGTGATGCCTGCGCTGACCGTTGGTTCTTCGACCGATGCCGCAAATGGTAGCGGAGTCACACCAAGCTCTCTGTGGGCAATCTACAACTGTGCTGCGACTCGCATCATCACCAAGACTGGCGCAGAAACCAAACTCGTAGACAACAGCTACACCTTGGCCGATGGCGAGACCTCTACGCGTATTCGTGCCTACCTTCCCCAAGCTGGGTCGGGAACCGGCGACTTCTGGCAGGGTAAGTCTGGTGCCAAGTTCGGCAGTTCCGTTTCGAACTGTGTCGAGCGTAAGGCCTTCGTAGCCGGAGACGCGGGCGATGTTTCCGGAGGAGACAATACCTTCACATCAGCAGCGGACTACACCGGTATTTCGGTGCAGGAGCACAGTGGTGCTGCTGTCGACGGAAACCCTGGAGCCATCACTCCGTTCTCAATTCCGAAGTGGATTGCGATGGCCAAGGGAATTGAAGGCGTCACCGATGTTCGTTTCGGAGCGGTAATCGGAACCCTCAATGGTGTCGTACCAACCAGCGGCTCTGGGGCGAACCTCGTGATCAACCCGGACTACATCACAAATGGTTACACAAGCTACATCACGCGTACCGTTTACAACGTTGTTCCCTACCGTTTGGTAACGGACCCAACGACGCTTGAA
>JAIOXB010000004.1 GCA_021741825.1 Microbacteriaceae bacterium | reverse complement strand
ATGCTGGGGAACGTTTTGTCGGGGTTGAGGTTTCCGCTCGCAGCGAGACCGATCCCGCCGCCGATCGCGCCGGCGAGGTCGGTGAGGATGTCCCCGAACAAATTGTCGGTCACGATAACGTCGAACCGCGACGGGTTGGTGACGAGGAAAATCGTCGCCGCATCGACGTGCAGGTAGTCGACCGAAACAGCGGGGAATTCTGTGGCAACGGCGTCAACCGTGCGCTGCCACAGCGACCCGGCAAACGTCAAGACGTTGGTTTTGTGGACTAGCGTGAGGCGCTTGTCCCGCTGCAGCGCGGTCGCGAAGGCAAAGCGAACCACGCGCTCGACTCCGTGAGCGGTGTTGACCGACGACTCGGTTGCAATCTCGAATGGAGTTCCCTGGCGGATTACGCCACCGTTGCCAACGTAGGGGCCCTCGGTTCCTTCGCGGACGATCACGAAATCGACCTCACCGGGATTGCTCAGCGGGCTCACAACCCCGGGAAAAAGGGTTGTCGGCCGGTAGTTCACGTACTGGTCGAAGGCAAATCGCATCTTCAGCAACAAGCCTCGCTCGATGATTCCGCCGGCTAAACGGGCATCGCTCGGGTCGCCGCCGATGGCACCAAACAAAATCGCCTCGTGCTTCGCCAATGATGCGAGGGTTTCGTCCGACAAGATCTCGCCGGTCGACAGGAAGTGAGTTGCTCCCATGATGTATTCGGTCGCGCGAACTTCCGCCTCCGCTCCGACCGCGGCACGCAGCACCTTGAGTGCTTCGGCGGTGACCTCTGGTCCGATTCCGTCACCGGGGATTACGGCAATATCGAGTACGCGTGACATCGTGTTTCCTTAGAGTTCCAAAACTTCAATGGCTTTCATGACCGAGGCATCGATCTCTGTGGCAACTTTAGCGAGTACCGCCTCGTCGACACGGGAATCGACAGTGAGGATGCTCAGTGCATTTCCACCGCGTTGCTGGCGTGCGATTTGCATTCCGGCGATGTTTACGTTTGCCGCACCGAACTCGCGACCATAGACCGCGACGATTCCCGGGCGGTCCGTGTAGAGCATCACGATGAAGTGCTGGGCCATGGGGACCTCGACGTCAAATTCGTTAATGCTCACGATCTTTTGAGCCTGGCGCTGTCCCGTCAATGTGCCGGCTACCGAAATCTGAGAGCCATCCACGAGTGTTCCGCGGATTGTGAGCACGTTCCGATATTCGTCACTCACGGTTTCCGTCACGAGCCGAACGGACACGCCGCGTTGCTCGGCGAGAAGCGGCGCATTGACGTAACTGACGTGCTCCGACGAAATAGCGCTGAAGATTCCCTTGAGGGCCGCAAGTTTGAGCACCGACACATCAAACTGTGCAATCTCTCCGCGCACCTCGACATCAATTGCGACGATGGCGTGGCTCGCGAGCCCAGCGAAGACCTGGCCCAATTTTTCCATGAGGGAAAGTCCCGGTCGCACACTTTCGTCGATTGCTCCGCCGGCGACGTTGACAGCGTCGGGAACCAGCTCGCCTTCCAGGGCGAGACGCACGGATTTTGCGACGGACACCCCGGCTTTTTCTTGGGCTTCGTCGGTCGACGCGCCAAGGTGCGGCGTCAACTGGATGTTGTCGAGGCCGAGTAGTGGTGAATCGGTCGGAGGTTCATTGACAAAGACGTCAAGACCTGCCGCCGCGATTTGTTTGGTTGACAACGCCTCGAACAGGGCCGCTTCGTCAATGATTCCGCCGCGACTCGCATTCACGATTCGGAGTGTTGGTTTGGCCTTCGCGAATTGTGCTGAGCCGATAAGTCCGGTTGTTTCGGGGGTCTTGGGGATGTGAATTGTGATGAAATCTGAGCGCTCCATCAACGCGTCGAGTTCCACCATCTGAACACCGAGTTGCTGTGCGCGTACCGGTGGAACGAACGGGTCGTATGCGACAAGAGTCACCCCAAAGCCCAACAGTCGTTCGGCGACCAGCGCTCCGATGCGCCCGAGCCCGACGATTCCAACTGTCTTATCGAAGAACTCGACACCCGTGAACTGTGAACGCTTCCACTGGCCGGCTTTCGTCGACGCATTGGCGTCCGGAATGAACCGTGCGAGCGAAAGCAAATGGCCGATTGCGAGTTCCGCCGCCGAGATAACGTTCGAGGTCGGGGCGTTGACCACCATGATTCCTGCCGCGGTCGCCGCTTTGATGTCGACATTGTCGAGCCCAACACCCGCACGGGCGATGACAACAAGGTCGGTACCCGCGGCGATGACTTCCGCATCAACACGCGTCGCGCTGCGCACAAGAAGCGCTTTTGCACCGGGCACGGCCGCGAGAAGTTCCGCACGATTCGTTCCGTCAACACTCCGCACGTCAAAGTCGGATCCCAGTGCGCCGACCGTCGCCGGTGATAGCTCTTCGGCAATCAACACGATCGGCTTGGCCACGGTGGTCCTTTTCGGTGCCGGGCGGCGCGTGAGGGCGACCGCGATTGAACAAGGTCTACCACGCACGCGGGGGCAGCGATTTCAGTCTAGTGCGAGGCGCGTTTCAGCCGTTGACGAGAAAGTCGATCACGAGTCGCAATTCGATGTCTTTCTCGAATGCCAAAATCGACAACGCGGTGGCGTTGACCGCCGCGAAACCAACCGTGAACAACAGCGCCATGGAACCGGTGCCGCGTTTCCAGCCGAGGATGCTCGCTCCCAGAAAAGTAACTACGGGGAGTGCAACTCCCGCAATCAGCAACACCCACAGCACGCCGTCGATCGACGCACCAAATTGGGTTTCGAAATAGGACGGAAGGTTGAGCAGATTCCCGAGAGCCGTCCAGAACGGGTAAGCGAACAGGAACCCCGCGACCACGAGCACCGCGAGCCGCCCAAATACGCTCGACCGGATGTTCTCGTCGGTATCCGTCATGCGACCGTGACTCCAAAAAACATAGGAAACGGAAAGAGGACGACAAGTCCGATTGCCAACACCACAACGCGTGTCGCGGGTGATCGCACCAGGGACAGGGTCGCAAAAAACCACAGTGCGGGGGAAACGATGGCAAAGAACTCACCGAACTGGGACATCGCCTGCGCGAAGCGGTCGTCAATTCCAACGAGTTGGTTGGACTGGACGGCAAAAAGCCACGCGACAACGTATGCAAGATACATCGCGCCAGAGGCGACGAGAACGATGCGAATTAGCGCGCGGCGCTTCCGTCGGTGTAGTCAGCGTCCTGCTGCTTCCAGGCAAACAGGGCGCGGAGCTTGCGACCGGTCTCCTCGATAGGGTGGTTCTCGCCCTTTTCGCGAAGTGCCTTGAACTCGGGAGCGCCGGCATCCTGGTCGTTGATGAAACGGGTCGCAAACGCTCCAGACTGAATGTCGGCGAGGATGGCCTTCATGTTTTCCTTGACTGAGGGGTCGATGACGCGGGGTCCCGACACGTAATCGCCGTACTCGGCGGTGTCGGAAACCGACCAGCGCTGCTTGGCGATGCCGCCCTCCCACATGAGGTCAACGATGAGCTTGAGCTCGTGCAAAACCTCGAAGTACGCAATCTCGGGCTGGTAGCCGGCTTCGGTGAGAACTTCAAATCCGTACTGGACGAGTTGTGAGGTTCCACCACAGAGAACCGCCTGCTCTCCGAAGAGGTCCGTTTCGGTTTCTTCAGTGAAGGTGGTCTTGATTCCACCGGCTCGTAGTCCACCGATCGCGGCGGCGTACGACCACGCGGTATCCCAGGCGTGACCCGACGAATCGACCTCGACGGCCACGATCACGGGAACACCGCGACCGGCGACGAACTCGCGACGGACGGTGTGTCCCGGGCCCTTGGGGGCGACGAGAACCACGTCGACGCCCGCGGGGGCTTCGATGTACCCGAAGCGGATGTTGAACCCGTGGCTGAAGAGAAGAGTTTTGCCCGCGGTGAGGTTCGGCAGGACGTCGTCCTTGTAGAGGTGACGCTGGTACTGGTCCGGAGCGAGAATCACAATGACGTCCGCCCACTTCGCAGCGTCAGCTGTCGACAGAACGGTGAAACCTGCCTCTTCGGCCTTCTCGACCGACTTCGAGTCGGGCTTCAGACCAACAACGACCTCGATGCCCGAATCGCGAAGGTTCTGCGCGTGTGCGTGCCCCTGCGAGCCGTAGCCGATGACGGCCACCTTTTTGCCGGCGATGATCGAAAGGTCGGCGTCTTTTTCGTAGACGACTTCGGTCATGGTGTTTCTCCTTGTAGTGGGGTTTCCCGGTCGCGTTCGCGCCGGGATTTACTGGGTTTTGAAAATTCGTTCGGAAATGGACTTTGACCCGCGACCCATGGCGAGCAACCCGCTCTGGGCGATTTCTTTGATCCCGAAGGGTTCGAGCACCTTCAACAGCGCCTCAATCTTCTGGGTGTCACCCGTCACCTCAATGACGAGCGAATCTGGAGCGACGTCCACCACGCGAGCGCGGAAAAGGTTCACGGCTTCCAAAATCTGGCTTCGCGTGTTCTGGTCGATGCGCACCTTGACGAGCATGTGTTCGCGCTGAACAGATTGTCCGGGTTCGAGTTCAACAATCTTGAGAACGTTGATGAGTTTGTTGAGTTGCTTGGTGACCTGCTCGAGTGGCGAGTCCGCAACATCAATGACGAGTGTGATCCGCGAGAGCCCATCGACCTCGGTGGTGCCCACGGCGAGGGAGTGGATGTTGTACCCCCGACGAGCGAACAGTCCGGCGACGCGCGTGAGGAGTCCGGGTTTGTCTTCGACGAGAAGTGATAGCACGTGTTGCGTCATGGCTTACTCCTCGTCCCAACTCGGTGCGTGTTCGCGGGCGTATTGGACGTTCGAGTTTCCAACGCCCTGCGGAACCATCGGCCACACCATCGCTTCACGCGACACGATGAAGTCGATGACGACGGGTCGATCATTCGTCTCGAGCGCTAGTTTGATTGCGGGTTCGACTTCCTCTTCCGTGCGCACTCGGATTCCGAGGCAACCGTAGGCCTCGGCCAACTTGACGAAGTCGGGAATGAACTCGGGTCCTTCCAACGGCTGGAGGTCAGTGAACGAGTGGCGACCGTCGTAAAACAGCGTCTGCCACTGGCGAACCATTCCGAGCGAAGAGTTGTTGATGATGGCGACCTTGATCGGGATGTCGTTAATGACACACGTCGCGAGTTCCTGATTCGTCATCTGGAAACAGCCGTCCCCATCAATGGCCCACACAACGCGGTCGGGCTGCGCAATCTTGGCGCCCATCGCGGCGGGAACTGCGAAGCCCATGGTTCCGGCTCCGCCCGAGTTGAGCCACGCGCCGGGACGCTCATATTCGATGTACTGTGCGGCCCACATTTGGTGTTGTCCAACTCCGGCGGCATAAATTGCCTCGGGGCCCGACATCTGGCCAATCTTTTGGATGATGCCCTGCGGCGGAAGCAGTCCGTCGTCAAGATCGTCGAACCCGAGCGGGAAACTGGCGCGAAGTGATTCGAGTCGTTCCCACCACGCCGTCAACGGCTTTGCGGTCTTCTTGACTTTCTTCCACTCCGGCAACAGGTCGAGGATTACCTCGCGGACGTCACCGACGATGGGGACATCGGCTTCGCGAATCTTGCCGATTTCGGCCGGGTCGATGTCGACGTGGATGACCTTCGCATTGGGAGCAAACTCGCTCACCTTGCCGGTCACTCGGTCATCGAATCGCGCACCGAGAACGATGAGCAGATCGCTCTCTTGCAGACCGAGAACAGCCGGGACCGAACCGTGCATGCCGGGCATGCCGAGGTTCTGCGGGTGTTTGTCGGACAACACGCCACGCGCCGTCAGCGTCGTGATCGCCGGGGCCCCAACGGCCTCCACGATTTCTTGCAATTCTTTGTGCGAGTTCGCGCGAATCGCACCGCCACCGATATAGAAAATGGGGCGTTCTGCCTGTGCGATCATTTCCGCGGCGGCCTGAACCTGCTTGCCGTGCGCCTTTTGAACGGGCTTGTACCCCAGAAGTTCGACCTTGTCCGGCCAAATGAACGGTGCCGAGCCCTGTTGGCAGTCCTTGGTGACGTCGATGAGGACGGGGCCGGGTCGGCCGGTCGTCGCGATGTGATACGCCGCGGCGACGGTGGCGGGAATGTCTTCGGGTTTCGTTACGAGGAACGAGTGCTTGGTGATGGGCATCGTGATTCCGACGATATCGACCTCTTGGAACGCGTCGGTTCCCATGAGGGTCGAAAACACCTGACCCGTAATCGCAATCATCGGGATGGAATCCATGTGGGCATCAGCGATGGCCGTGACGAGGTTAGTCGCTCCGGGCCCACTCGTCGCGATGCAAACCCCGACCTGACCCTTCGCGAGTGCGTAGCCCTCGGCGGCGTGGCCGGCTCCTTGTTCGTGACGAACCAGGATGTGACGGATCGCGGTCTGAGACATCAATTCGTCATAGAACGGCATGATGGCGCCGCCCGGGAGCCCGAAAACATCTGTGATTCCCAACAGTTCGAGAGACTTCAGAAGCGCGCCACTGCCCGTCATCATCGGCGGTTCGCCGGACTTCGGTGTTGTGGTCGAGGTGACCATCAGGTTCTCCTTTAAAAACGACGGTGGTGTTAGCCGGTGACGGCGCCCAGGGCGGCCGACTTCACGAGCTTGGAATACTTCGCAAGAACACCGCGGGTGTAACGCGGCGGAAGGGGCGCCCAACCTGTTCGGCGCGCCTCCAACTCGGCTTCATCGACGAGTAAGTCGATGCTCCGAGCTGCGATATCGACCCGTATCAGATCACCATCGCGCACGAAGGCAATGGGACCTGCATCCACTGCCTCGGGAGCTACGTGGCCGATACACAGTCCGGTTGTGCCGCCTGAGAATCGCCCGTCCGTCAAGAGTAATACATCTTTACCGAGTCCCGCGCCCTTGATTGCGGCTGTGACCGCCAGCATCTCGCGCATTCCCGGTCCGCCCTTGGGCCCTTCGTACCGAATCACGACCACATCACCGGCAGCAATTTCGCCGTTGGTCAACGCGTCCATTGCGGCGCGCTCGCGCTCAAACACGCGGGCTGGACCTTCGAACGTTGCCGCGTCGAATCCGGCGGTCTTGACGACAGCACCTTCGGGTGCGAACGAGCCGTTGAGAATCGTGATGCCGCCGGTTGCGTGAATCGGGTTGTCGAGAGTTCGAAGAACCTCGCCGTCCAACTCGTCCAAGTCCATGTCGGCGAGGTTTTCTGCCATCGTCTTGCCGGTGATGGTGAGGGCGTCTCCGTGCATGAGCCCCGCATCAACGAGTGCCTTCATCAGGACGGGAAGTCCGCCGCGGCGATCGACGTCGTTCATGACGTACTTCCCGAACGGCTTGAGGTCACCGAGGTGAGGAACCTTCGCGCCAATTCGGTTGAAGTCGTCAAGCGTAAGTGGCACTTCGGCTTCGTTGGCAATCGCAAGAAGGTGAAGCACGACATTCGTCGAGCCACCCAACGCCATGGTGATCGCTATCGCATTTTGAAATGCCTTGATGGTCAGAATGTCCCGCGCGGTGTGCCCGCGGTCGAGCATGCCGACAACGGCTTCGCCAGAAAGGTGCGCGAAGTTATCGCGACGGCGGTCATACGAGGCAGGCGACGCCGATCCGGGAAGGCTCATGCCGAGGGCTTCGGCGACGGACGCCATGGTGTTGGCCGTGTACATTCCGCCACACGCGCCCTCACCGGGAGCGAAGGCGCACTCGATGCGGCGCGCGTCTTCGACGCTCATTTTGCCGGCCTTGACAGCGCCGACCGCTTCGAAGGAATCGATGATGGTGATGTCTTTTTCCGTTCCGTCGGACAGTTTCACCCAGCCCGGCGCAATCGAACCGGCGTAGAGGAAAACGCTTGCGAGATCAAGGCGCGCCGCGGCCATAAGCATTCCGGGAATCGACTTGTCACATCCAGCCAGGAGGACGGTTCCGTCGAGGCGCTCGGCCTGAACAACGGTTTCGACCGAGTCGGCAATCACCTCACGCGAGACGAGCGAGAAGTGCATCCCCTCGTGCCCCATCGAGATTCCGTCGGAAACGGAAATCGTGCCGAACTGCAGCGGGTATCCGCCGCCGGCGTGAACGCCTTCCTTCGCGGCTTGCGCGAGGCGACCGAGCGAGAGGTTGCAGGGAGTGATTTCGTTCCACGAACTGGCGATTCCGACCTGCGGTTTATCCCAGTCCGCGTCCCCCATCCCCACGGCACGCAACATCCCGCGCGAGGTGGTCGCTTCGATTCCATCGGTGACGACCCGCGAGCGCGGTTTGCGGTCAATCTCAGTCATTCTCTTATCCTACAAACCATTGGCGCGCCGGCGCGCGGTCGGTGACGGTATCGTTATCGGCGGAGGTATCGCAATGAAAAAGTTTCTGCTCAACGGCAGCTTTCTCAGTGCGGTTTTTTCTGTTTTCGGGCTCGTCAAATCGACCATTTCCGGCAAACGCGACTGGAAACTCGCACTTCTGTGGATTTCCTGGATAGTGAGCCTCATCGCCATCGTCGCGGCGATCGCTGACCCCGAGAACGACGAGGACGGCGAATAGTTTCTGGATATAACGACGAAAGCCGACCCAGTGGGCCGGCTTTCGTGTTAAGCAGATCGACTAGCGGAGAGCCTTGAGCAACTGCGGCTTCGACATCGTCGAGTAACCTGCAACGCCACGGGTCTTTGCCGCGGCACGAAGCTGAGCTACTGACCACGACGCGTCGGGGGCGCCGGTAAGGGCCTCTTTGACGCCGGCGGCAACCTTTGTGGCGCTCGACTTGACCGTCTTACCGACAACTTTGGCCTCGGTGGCGATGGTCTTGCCCGCCTTGTTTGCACGGGCTTCCGCGGTCTTGGCAACGGCAGTCGCCTTGCTCTTGACATCCTTGGTCACGGCCTTCGCGGTCTTGGTTGCCTTCTTGACAACCTTGGCGCCTTCACGCTTTGCCGTCTTGACAACCTTGGTGCCTTCACGCTTTGCCTGGGCTGCGAGCTTGTTTACCTCGCGTGATGCGTCGTCGGCGAAATCACCGGCGCGCTTCGCCGCGTCTGCGGCGAGATCACGAGCGGAGTCGGCGAGCTGGTCGGCCTTCTTGTCCGCACGGGAAACCATCTTGGAAAGGTCTTTGAAAAAACTCATGGAGAAAATGTCCTTACGTGTTTGAGTGAATCATGCGTGGGCACTCGACCCAACTACACCAGTTTACGCACTGCCGTCGACAAAGTCGGTCATTCCACAGTTACGGCAGCACCACGGTCACGACACCGAGAGTCGTCATCGCGATTCCCCCGATGGTTCGCATCGCAACAACGCGGTCTTTCGACTTCGCGAACCAGTCGCGGGCCGCCCCCGCGGAAAGCGCGTAGATTGCATCCCCCGAGATTCCGAAGAAGACGAAAATCACGCTCAACAGAATCATTTGAAACACGATTGGCGTCCCGCTGGATACGACGAACTGTGGGAACGCGGCGGAAAAGAACACGATCGTCTTCGGGTTCGACAGACCGACAATTATCGATTCGCGCAGAATGTGCGAACTCGTGGGAACCACGGCGGGAGCCGTCAAGTCGAGACCGTCCCGTCGATGGCGAATCGCGGTGATGCCGAGATAAATCAGGAATGCTGCGCCGCCGAGACGGATGATGGTCAGGAGGACTTCGTTGGATTCAATCAGGACTCCCAAACCGACCGAGACCGCGAGCGCCTGGACAAAAACCCCGATTCCGTTTCCTACAACGGTCAATACTGCTCCGCGCTTTCCGAGCACCAGTGCGCGGGAAATCGCGAACATCACCGACGGACCGGGGATTGCGATAATCACGAGCGAGAACGCAATAAACGTGAGGATGTTCTCGAGTGGGATCACACCAGCAGTCTAGGGCGGGTGGTGCTCGAGACGTCAGCCGCGATCGCGGTTGCCGACCGGCTTCACATCGCCGACGAGCGGAAGCGGCGGCGAAATGACCCACATCACCTGGCTTTCGGAGTCGAGCGGGTTGAACCAGTTGTGGGGTGTCCGAGCCGAGAATGTCGTCGAGTCACCCGTATCGAGAATCCGAATGTCGCCACCGACGTCGAGCGACAATTGGCCCTGCAAGACAACCACAAAAATCGACTCCGCGTCGAGTGTGTACGCCCCGTCGGATCCACCGCCGGGTTGCATGGTGGTCCGCATGACCTGCACCCACTTCTCGTCGTGTGGAGTGAGCAGGTACTCCTGCAAATCAACTCCACCCATATATAAGGGGATGCCGCCGTGCACGATGGGTTCGTCCGGATAGGTAAAAAGCGAGCCGATTGTAATCCCTAGGACTTCGCAGATTCGCAAGAGAACGGGAACGGAAACTCTTGTCTTGCCCCTCTCGGCGAGGCTGATGAATCCCTTGGTTACACCCGCCTGTTCAGCAACAAAGGTCACCGAAAATCCTTGAGCCACGCGCGTTGACCGAAGTTTGGGCCCGACGTCTTCCATTCCGGCACGGTTCTCGTCGCTGAGGGGCATGACTCTATTGTGGCGCACCAATTGCGAACGGTCGTTAGTTGTTTAATCGGACAAAACCTGCCACCATGTGTTCAACGGCACTAAACGTAGCGTCGGAACAGACCACAGACAACGGAGTCCCCTCAATGAAGGCAGTCACATTCGACGGCACGAACGTGTCGGTTGCCGGTGTCGAATTGGCAGATCCTCGAGTGGGCGAGGTCCGTGTTCGTGTCACCGCCGCGGGCGTCTGTCACTCTGATCTCCACGTCATTCGCCGCGAATGGGATGTTCCCTTGCCGCTGGTCATGGGGCACGAAGGTTCCGGAATTGTCGACGCGGTCGGCGAAGGAGTGACCACGCTGTCCGTTGGCGATCACGTCGTGCTCTCCTGGGTTCCCAACTGTGGGACTTGTCGTTACTGCCTGCTGGGTCGCCCCGCTCAGTGCGAGATGGTGGCGAACGTCGTCGCTCCTCACGGAGTCCTCTACGACGGAACTAGTCGCCTGTCGCAGAACGGTGAGGTCGTTCACCACTACCTCGGTGTTTCCTCCTTCGCGGAAATGGTCGTCGTCCCCGAATCGGGAGCCATCAAGGTTCGTGACGACGCGCCACTCGATGTCATCGCGCTCATCGGGTGTGCGGTTGCCACGGGCGTCGGTGCGGTTCGAAACACCGCGAACTTTGTTCACGGTTCCACCGCCGCGGTCATCGGCTGCGGTGGCGTCGGGCTCTCGGTCATTCAAGGCGCGCGCCTCGAAAAGGCCAGCGTGATTCTCGCGGTTGACATTGCCCAAGACAAACTCGACCTCGCCCACAAACTCGGAGCGACCCACTCGCTTCTCGTGACATCCGGAATGGACGTCCCCGCCGAGATGAAGGCCCTCGTTCCGCAAGGACTCGACTATGTCTTTGACGCAATCGGCAAAATCATCACGACCGAGCAGTCCATCGCAGCCCTTGGTCTTGGTGGAAGTGCCGTCGTCGTGGGGCTCCCCCCAACGGGGCAGACCGCGCAGTTCGATCCGCTCGTCTTGGCCGAAGCCGACCAGCGAATTCTCGGGTGCAACTACGGAAGCACCGTTCCCCAGCGGGACATCCCGCGCCTCGTCGACGAGCTCATGAACGGTGAGCTCGACCTCGAATCCATGATTTCGGCCCGTCGACCTCTCGACGAAGCCGAATCGGCACTCGCTGATCTCAATTCGGGTGCCGCCCTGCGTCAGCTCTTGCTGCCGTAACCCACGTCACAACGGAGGAAAACCACATGAGTACACCTAAAGACCACTCCGGCGGATTGGCGCGACGTAGCGTCACCCCGTTCGAGGTTCTGGCACAGAGCGTCGCGAACATCGCGCCGAGTGCCGTCATCGCTTTCACCCCCATGTTCATGGCCGGCTCCGCCGGAAATGGCGCGTGGTTCTCGTTCGCCATCGGAATGGTGCTGATTTTGCTTATCGCCCGCTCCATCACGTCGATTGCACGTCGTCGTGCCGGTGCCGGCTCGCTCTATTCCCTGATTCGTCCCGCAATTGGGCCGACCGGTAGCTTCATCACCGGTTGGGGTCTCTTCACGGGTGCGGTCTGTATCGCGGCTGGTTCTCTGGCTGGCGCGGGATTCTTCGCGTCCGAGTTCCTCAAGGGCTTCGGTATCACCGTCTTCGACAGCATCACGGGACAAATCGTCCTTGACGCCATGTTGCTCGCGGTTGCAATCTGGGTGACTATCTCGAGTGTCCGTATCGCCGCACGCGTGTCGGCGACTCTCGAAATCATCTCGATTGTCGTCATCGTCGTTGTCCTCTTGATTGTTCTCGTGCAGAGCGGCAACATCATCGACATGAGCCAGTTGAGCCTCACCGGCGCAACGTTCGATGGCATCGTGTTCGCGGTCGTCCTCGCGATCCTCGGATTCGTCGGATTCGAAAGCGCCGCGTCACTCGGCGAAGAAGCGGAAGACCCCTACCGAGCAATCCCCCGTGCAATTCGCGGTGGAGCGATCTTTGCAGGACTTCTCTATGTCTTCGCAACCTACGCACAGGTCGCCGCAATCGAGGGTGGCGCTGCCGGCCTCGCAGCGTCGGGCTCACCGATGGACGCGCTCGCCGTGCAGTACGGACTGGAAGGATTCCTTCCCGTCTTGAACCTCGGCTTCACCGCATCGTTCGTCGCCGTCGTCATGGCGTGTATCACTGTCGCCGGTCGCCTCATGTTCTCGTGGGGTAACGAAGGCATCTTCCCCAAGGCATTCGGCAAGGCGCACCCCAAGTACCGCACGCCGGCCTATGCGATCCTGTGGTTGTACCCCATGGCGTTCATCCCGACCGCCTACGAGTTGTCGATCGGTGAAGTTCCTCTCAACATCACGACCTACGTTGACACCGTCGGAGTATTCGGCTACATGCTCGCGTACCTCCTCGTCTGTCTGTTCGCCCCCGTGTTCCTCAAGCAAGCGGGAGTCAAGCAGGTCATCGTCACACAGGTACTGGGCCTCATCGGTGCGGCTGCCCTGGTTTACGTCTACTGGGTCAACATCGTCGGAGCTGTCGAACCGTTCAACCAACTCCCTGTTTGGTTCGCGGCGTCGATGATCGTCGGTATTGGGTTCTTCTTCGCTGTTCGTGCGCGCAACCCCAAGGCTGCCGCAGCCGCGGGAACGTTCGCAGACGACAACACCGAAGCCGTCAAGTAACACAACGTCTCACAATCGTGTGCCCGGGCCAATCGGTCCGGGCACACTTTTGTTTAGGGTTGACACATTCTGAAAGATTTCGTCTTGCCGTGACATAGTCAAGGTAGGTCACAAAGGAGCCCCGTTGTCCCCTGAGGATTTCACCGAGCGTTTCGCTGGTTTACGCGTGCCCATCGCGAAGTTCCTTTATCGCCGTATCGCGGTCAACGAAGTGGACGATCTGTCGGCCGAGGTGTTCGAAATCGCATGGCGCAAGGGTGGTGCCGTCACCGTTGGTGAGGAATTGCCCTGGCTGTACCGTGTTGCCACGAACCTGATCGCGAACCATCGGCGCAAGAACGCGCGCGCACAGCATTTGCTGGCCGCGATCATCGCCCCGGATACGTCCCCGTCAGCGGAATCGATTGCCGTCGCCGACATCGCACTTGCCGAGGCGTGGGGTCGGCTGCCGTCGACGTCTCGCCAGATTTTGGCCCTCACGGCGTTGGACGGACTCAGCGTTGCTGAAACCGCGTTGGCTCTCGACATCACCGCGAATGCCGTTTCCGTTCGGCTCAACCGAGCCCGCAATCAACTGCGCGTTGCACTCGCAGAATCCGCCTGAAAGATTTCGCCTCGAAGGGACATAACCAGAGTATGAACAAGCCAAACGACGATTCACTCGACGACCGCCTCCGCAAATCTGACCCCGCTGGTTCTGGGGTAAAGGTTTCCCCTCAATTACCGGCGCAGCTAACAGCGTCCGCGCGCAATCCCATTCGCGACTGGTGGTTGACCACCTCGACCCGGGTTCGCCGATCACTGGCGGGCGGTGTCGGCGTCGCTGCGGTGGCCAGTGTTGTCGTTGCAGGAACCTTCGGCACCATGAGCGGGCCGCTGATTGTTTTGGCGGGCAACACTAATCCCGAGTCAATGTCAGCTAGAGCCTCCGGCGTCAGCGCTGACAAAATGATGATGCCTCTCTTGACCTACGAATTTGTCGCGGGCGACAGCCTGTCGACGGCGGGCGGGCGGGGACACGTCTATCGGCTCGATCTAGCCGGGAGTCCCGAATCGGTGTTGCGAAACGCCGCGGCGTATTTCGGAGTTTCCGGTGAACCCCAGAAGACTCAATACTTCGACGCAGCGTGGCCATCGTATGTTGTTGGACCAGAAGACGGCTCTGCACCCAGCATCACGGTGAGCTGGACGGGCACCGGATCGTGGTGGTACAACAACCCCCTTGCTTACCCCGAACAGAAGTGCCTCCGCGAGCACCGGGTCGGTAAAGGTAAGAACGCCTACATCGAGTGCGCCGAATACGAACCCGCCGTCACCGGGCTCAACCCCGACGAGGCAGAGACCCGCCGATTGGCGAGCGAATTCTTCGCCGAAATGGGCGTCGATTTTGATCCCGCCGATATCACGGTCATGGTGGACGAGTGGTCGTCGTTTGCGAGCGTTGCACTGGTCGTCAATGGCCAGAAGACCGCAATCGAGTGGTCGATCTCGTGGTCGGGCAACGGCGAACTGTCCTATGCACAAGGCAATTCGGTCACGATTGTCGACGCCGGCGAATTCAACACCGTATCGGATGCCGCGGCCGTAGAACGTCTCGCGGACTGGCGCTGGTTCGGCGCAGGGCCGACGGACTACCAGGGCGGAATGGGCGTCTTGCGATCCTCGGTTGACGCGGGTTTCGAATCGACGGAAGGTGCCGCGGTGGCCGGTGAAACCGTCGAGCCGACGGAACCGACGGAACCGACCGTTGATCCGACAGAAGAACCCGTTCCTTCCGAGACGACGGAACCCCTTCCGTCCGAGACGGACGCACCGGTCGTTGAACCCACCGAGACCCCGATTCCGCTGCCAACAGACACTCCGACACTGGAACCGTCTGAACCGCCGCTCCCCGTCCAAACGATCACGATCGACGAATCAAAGTCCGTCCTGCTGCTCGTCTGGGATGCGAACGGTAACGCCTGGCTCGTTCCCGGTGTCGCCCTGACGGGAACTGACTCGTGGTGGCAAACCGTGATTTCGCTCGTGGAAGGTGTGATCCAGCTTCCCGAGCCGATCGAGCCAATGCCCTACGAACCCATGCCCATCGACTAAGGGCGTCAGGTAACGCGACTCCTCACGCACGTGTGCCCGGGCCAATCGGTCCGGGCACACGTGCGCATAACTGAAGCGAGCTATGGTTTACGGAACTTTGTTGGCTAAACTGAGGTAATGGTTCGACCACGCCTTGACGCCCCGGTTCCAGAACTCCACCTCTCGCCAGCCCTCGATGGCGTGAAGCGTTTGATGGGGAACGACATCGGCACCCGCGAGCGTCTCGCGCTCCTCGCCATCGACGAGATCCTGCAACATGGCCCAGCAGACTTCAACGCGCGGTTAGTGTGCGAGCGACTCGGAGTTCAACAGTCAATGATTCCGTATCACTTCGGGGGTCGTGATGGGCTCATCGTCGAAGCAACCATTTGGGCGTATCGCGATTGGTCAAACTACTCCATCGATATCTTGCGGAATACGTCGGGTACGGGTGAAAAGCGTCTGCGCGCCTACCTCAATGCCGAACTCGATTGGGCGTCACGCATGGGACCAATCGCCTTGCTCGTTCAATATCCAATGCTGTCTGAACCCGTGCGGGCTAGCTTGCAAGAAAAGTATGGTGATGAAATGCGTCGAAAACTCGAGTTCCACCTCGCCGCATTGAGCGACATCGTCCTAGACATTCGAACGGGCTCAAACACACCACTCGATTATGACGACACCAATTACCCACCTATCGAAAATGCAATCATTCACGCCAGGGAGTTCCTCACCGCGTCGAGCATCTCGTGGGCATCACACGGATTGGCAATGTGGGCGAGCGGAAACCATATGTCGACGCAGTCCTTCTGGACACTTGACGCCGGCAAGATCTCGGCAAAATTCGCAATCAAGAACCACATCGACGAGATTGTTGCAATCGCAAAGGGCCGCTAACGAAGTTCGTTTCACGGACGTCTTTCGCGGGTCAAATTTGATATGGCACTCCAATTTTGTATGATCGAATTGTAACTCGGCACTGTCGGGATGTTCTGGTCTATGCGTGCGCCATGACCTCGAAACTCCTGAACTCGCCGTGACGCTAATCAATCGGAGCAATGCGGAATCGCCCAGCCATCTACCAGGGAAAAGTTTCTATATCTGACAATCGAAGAATTCGGAACACTCGGTCCCGGGGGATTTCGACACAAAGAAGTCGTTGACAAGCTCGGCTATACGATGGCCATGATCAACCATTACTTCGGTTCCCGAGGCGGCCTCATCGCCGAGGCGGCGTCGACGGTGTACGACCTTTACGTGGACGCCATGGCACGAGGAGTCGCCGAGGCACCACATGATCCTCAAGAACGACTTCGAGCATGGATGACCACCCAGGTTCAATTCGCACTAGAACGGCCGGGCTGGATGGTCGTCCTCAACTATCCCGATCTGACTCTCGAAAACCCGGTCGAATTCAACGAACTGTTCCGCGCGCGAATGACGCTCGGGTTCGAATTGAACTTGAGCCGACTCGCGCAGCTGATTCTCGATGTGAAGACCGGCAGCGTGACAGAAATCGAACTCACCGAAGACAACTTCGATCGGGCTCGCTATCTCGGTGACCCACGGCTTGTCGAACTCACCGCCAGCGTTGCGATGTCGACGCTCGGATCCGCGGTCTGGGGCGCTGGTTCGCACGCACCGTCACGATCCACCGCGGAAGCGCTCGCCCTGCGGGACCATGTCATGGCCACACACCACAGCAATGTCATCCGTTTCATCGAGGGCGAAGAACTCTGAGCGGTCAGGCGGGGAAACAACCCTCGAAGCTGCAGACCCCGAGAAGCATCCCGACGAGGTACAACTGAGCGGCCACCCAACCCGCCAGCACAAGCCCCGCAATCACCCGCGACGCCGCGCGCGAGTTGGAGAAAAACGCGAACAGCGGCAACACCAGAGCCAGGATGGCGACGAGCATGAGGGCGGCCACCGCGATCGACTTGATGACAACCGAATTCGAGGGTTCGTACAGGATCATTCCGACCAAAATCAGGCCGGAAAATTCGACAAACAACAACACGGGAGTCACCACCGCGCTGGCAATCGCGAGCACTAACGCCGTCGTGTCCGAACGCTGTTTGACCATACCTAACAGTGTCAGCAAAGACGGTGACCGTCAAGCCACAACGTCCGCCGACGCGGGCCCAGCAGCGGAAGCGATGGCGCGCCGCGGGCACGTTAGCAACGTTCAATTCGACAAACGAGTTCACCTTTTTGCCTGCTGTGTTGCTGGGATTTTGCATGGTGTCCACACGACACAGGATCTTTCGCCGATTCTGGCAACTAGCCCGTCTCTATCTGGTACACCCCCCGGGACTTGAACCCGGAACCCACTGATTAAGAGTCAGTTGCTCTGCCAATTGAGCTAGAGGTGCGTTGCGCTTGCACGCAAGTCACAACATTACCAAAGCGAGCGCCCCCAACCAAACCGTGCCCACTACGTGCCCAATAGGCGCGGACCTTAAACTGGGGACATGGGAACCCACGGTTTCACCGCATCGTCGTTCGGCCACATTCGCGACACTTTCGACACAATTCTCGGCGACCAACCGGCGGGTGGCGCCGCGTTCTCGGTCTTCGTCGAAGGCGAGTGCGTGATCGATCTGCACGGAGGCGAGGCTAGGCCAGGAGCGCCGTGGACCGCCGACACCCTGTCGGTCATGTTCTCGAACACCAAGGGATTGGCATCGATTCTTGTCGCGACGCTCGTCGAGTCCGGTGCGGTCGATCCGGATGCGCCCCTCACGCAGTATTGGCCTGAGTTCAGCGCAATCAGCACCGCATTGACGGTTCGCGGTTTGATGGAGCACCGCGCGGGGCTATCCTCTGTGCGCAACGACATGACGCTCGACCAAGTGCTCGACCACGACAGCGTGATTCGCGAGCTGCTCTCGCAGGAACCGTTGTGGGAACCCGGAACAGACTATGCGTATCACGCGATCACATTCGGAACGCTCGTCGACGAACTTGTTCGCCGTGTTGACGGTCGGAACCTGAGCGCGATGCTGCAGGACGAGCTCGCTCGCCCGCTCGGGGTCGAGGCATGGATTGGGTTGCCGGCGGAACACCACGACCGCGTTGCGGAATTCGTCGAAACCGACTGGCCCCTCGGACGCCCGCTAGAGCCGGGCTCACCGGCTGATGTGCAGTCACGCGCGATGTCGTTCGGGAACGCGTTTCCTGCCGGCGCAGGTATACACCCCAACATCGGCTACAACGACCCTCGCGTTCACCAAGGCGTGCTTCCCGGCGCGAACGGCATCTCGACGGCGAGAGGGCTCGCGGCCATGTGGTCGTCGACCGTGACCTCGACTAGTGGCGTGCGGGTCTTGTCCGACGAGACCGTCAACATGATGCGCGAACGTCGCGTGACCGGGCCGTCAGTGTGGGGCGAGCCCGGACCGTGGCCCGAGCGCGGCTTCGGAGTCATGCTCGAGTGTGAGGCGCGGTCGCCGCTTTTCAGTTCGAGGTCCTTCGGTCACGATGGGTTCGGCGGTCAGTCCGGTTTCGCCGACCCCACCCACCGAGCCAGTTTCGGATTCGTCACGAACTACCTGATCGTTGGCAGTCAGGAGCACACCCGTTGGAAAAAACTTATCGGGGAAGTTCGCGCAGTTCTCGAAAAGGGTTGACGGGCTTTCGTCTAAAACGTACAATTTAGACATGAACTCTGTCACCTCCTCGCATGCGCGCCAGAACTGGGCCGAAACCGTCGAAGCCGCCCGAAACGAACCTCTCATCATCACCGATCACGGACGCCCAACCGTTGCGGTGATGGATGCCGCACTCGCCAAACTGGCCCTTCAGGTGCTGGAGGATTCGCGGGACATCGAGATGGCACTCGCCAGCCTGGCGAAGGTCGATAACGGAGAGCCCACCTATACGTTGGATGAGGTCGCAGCCGAACTTGGCATTACCCGTGACTGAGCGGTATCACGTTACGTGGTCTCGTGATGCGGTAAAAAACCTGAAGAGATTTGATCATCCCACGCGCGAAAGAATCTTTAGGGCGACAGAACTCCTCGCCAATCACCCTCGTCCCCCCGCAAGCAAGAAGTTAACGGGGTTCACTGATCTGTTCAGGGTGAGAGTGGGCGACTATCGAATTGTGTATCGAGTCCGAGATGCCGAGCTTCTCATAGTCGTCGTTTCTGCGCGTCACCGGCGCGTTGTCTATCGAAATCTTCCGAATTGAGTCAGGTATCCTTGGCTCATGACACTTAACGCTGGCGACAAAGCCCCCGCATTTACCCTTCCCGACGCGTCGGGAACTCACCACTCGCTCGCGGATTTCGCGGGCCAAAACGTCATCGTCTACTTCTACCCGAAAGCGATGACTCCCGGTTGCACGACCCAGGCCTGCGACTTCCGCGACAACATGGCCGCCTTCACGAGCAAGGGATACGTCGTCATCGGCGTTTCACCCGACTCGGGCAAGGACCTTCAGGAATTCACCGACCAAGAGAGCTTGCCGTTCATGTTGCTCGGTGACGAGAGCAAAGAAACCCTCAAAGCCTACGGCGCGTTCGGCACCAAGAACATGTACGGCAAAGAGGTCCAGGGCGTCATCCGCTCGACGTTTGTGATCGATGGCGACGGAGTCCTCACCCACGCGCTCTACAACGTCAAGGCCACCGGCCACGTCGACATGCTGCGCGAAAAGCTCAGCGTCTAAGCAATCGACGTATTGAACAGCGAACCGATCGCGAACGTTATGGCGAGCGCCGCAGAACCTCCGACGACAACTCGGATTACCGATTTCAGCATCGAACTTCCGCCGAGGTAAGCACCGGCCGCGCCGGTGCCCGCGAGGGCGATGATGGACGCCGCGATTGTCGCGGGAATTCGGAATTGTTCCGCGGCCAACAACACCGTCAGGAACGGAAGCAGCGCACCCACGAGGAACGAGCCGGTGGACGAAAATGCTGCGTGCCACGGGTTCACAATGTGGGCTTCAAGAATGTTGAGTTCGGCCTCGAGGTGCGCGCGAATCGGATTGTGGGCCGTCAGTTCCTTGGCGACCTGCTTGGCGGTCACCGCGCTCAGGCCCTTGTTTTCGTAGATCTCTTGCAATTCGGCGAGTTCAACTTCGGGTTGCTCGATGAGTTCGCGCTTTTCTTTGTCAATCAGGGCGATTTCGCTGTCGCGCTGGCTGCTGACGGACACATATTCGCCGAGTCCCATCGAGATGGCTCCGGCGGCGAGCCCCGCGACTCCGGCAATCATGATCGGGCCAATGTCGGTCGTCGCGGCGGCAACACCTACAACGAGGGCTGAAATCGAGACGATTCCGTCGTTCGCACCGAGCACTCCGGCGCGAAGCCAGTTCAACTTGGCGAGGTGAGAGACGCGGTGCGGCTCGTAGGTTCCAGTAGACATAGCGCCAGTCAACCAACTACGACCCTGCGTTTCTAGAAAGGCGAACCTTACCTAGACCAAGACCCGGAACCAATCAGCGTTCGTCGGAATCAAGGTGACGCGAAACGTCGCGACTGAAAAGCAACAAAGCGGTGACCACAGCGGCGGGCACAATCAACAGTGCGGCCAGATCCCAACGGGGCTCCGCTCCTTGTGACGAGGCAATCCCGATTCCGATGACCGTCATTTGCCAGACAATGATGGCACTTCGCGTCGATGAACGGCCCCGCACAAACATGACGGTTGCGATAGACATCGCGGCGGCGGACAGAATAATCATGACGTCGAGGAAGATTGCGCCGGCGAGCGAGTTGGATGGCTGCGTCACGGTGTCATAAACAAACACCCCCGATACCACCCACAATCCGAGCGTTTGCAGGGTCACGATCGCGACGATCGCGAACACCGCGAAGGATTTAGGGTTTACGGCCACAGAAGAATTCTCTCAAACACCCTTGACCTTATTGGCCAACCGTGAGAACCTGTTAGAGGTTGATGTTCGCACCCGATGACGCGTGCGGTTTCCAACACTTCCGTCCCACCCACTATGCCGAGCGAGTTTCGGCGTTCGTCGGCCCAATTGTGTGCCGACACTAATTAAGGAGATCACCATGGATTGGCGCGATAAGTCCGCTTGCCTCACGGTCGACCCGGAACTTTTTTTCCCCGTCGGCAACACTGGGCCGGCACTTGACCAAATCGAAAAGGCGAAGCAAGTTTGTGCACAGTGCCCCGTCGTCGAAAACTGCCTTCAGTACGCCATCGAGTCCAACCAGGATTCCGGAGTATGGGGTGGCCTCAGCGAAGACGAGCGTCGTGCGCTCAAGCGCCGCGCAGCTCGAGCCCGCCGCGCGTCCTAACGACGCACCGGGAAATACCTCAACGCGAAACGCCTCTTCGGGGGCGTTTCGTCATTTAACACCCTTCGCCGCCGCGATGTATCTCAACGGAATATCGATCGTCACAACCGTTCCACCAGACTCACCCCGCGACCACGCAATCGTCGCCGACAGTTCGTTCTCAACGAGAGTGCGGATGATCTGCGTTCCGAGTCCCTGACCGATTGTCGATGCATCGACACCGGGACCATTGTCGCTCACCGATACCCGCAAGTGGTCCGCGGCGCGTTCCGCTCGAACGGTCACTGTGCCGTCGGTGACGTCTTTCAGGCCGTGCTCAACCGCGTTGGTGATGAGTTCTGTCAGCACGATCGCTAACGGCGTCGCAAACTCGCTCGGCAAGTCACCAAAGGTTCCCTCGATCGTGGGGCGAACGGTCGGCCCGCCCGTGCCCGCAACCTCGGCGGCGAGCGGAGAGACTCGCGCGGCGACTTCGTCGAAGTCAACTGTTTGCGCCAGCCCCGTCGCGAGCGCGTCGTGTACCACCGCAATCGACTCGACCCGCCGCATCGCCTGCGCAATCGCGTCCTTGACCTCGGTCGATTTGGTTCGACGGCTCTGGATGCGCAGCAGTGACGCGACCGTCTGCAAATTGTTCTTGACTCGGTGATGAATCTCTCGAATGGTCGCGTTTTTGCTCGACAATTCTCGTTCCTGGCGACGCAGTTCGGTGACGTCGCGTAGCAACAGGATGGCGCCGATTCGTTCGCCACTCTGGGTCAACGGGATTCCGCGCACTGCAATGACAATTGGGCCGGCTTTGAAGTCGGTTTGCCACGGCACACGTCCGCTGACCACCATCGGTAACATTTCGTTCGCTGCTAGTTCTTCGGTGTTGCCCACGAGTCGAGCGACCTCGGCGAGGCCCATCCCCTCCATCGGGGCCGAATACCCCATCCGGTTGAAGGAAGAGAGGGCGTTGGGGCTCGCGTACGTGACGGTGCCGTCGCGATCGAGTTTGATCAGTCCGTCCGACGCTCGCGGTGCACCGAGTTTCGAACTGTCGCGTTGCGACGGGTCCGGGAAGTCGCCGTCGGCGATCATCGAGTAGATCTGTTCGGCCGATTCAATGAACGCCTTCGCTTGACGATTCGTGAGGTTGTCCGACACGAGAGCGTGGCGGGTCAGCACGGCGATGGGGTTCGCACCGCCGCGACGCCGAATCGGAATCGCCCGCACCAGCGTCGCCGTTTCCTCGAACCAAATTTGCTCTGTCGGTTCGACCATCGTCCCGCGGCGTTCGCATTCGTCGACCAGCTTGTCCCAGGTGTCGCTGATGCGTGTTCCGACGATGTCGCGATAGAACACGGTGCTGGCGGTGCTGGCCCGAAAGAGCGCAACCGCGACCCACGAGCCATCCTTCGTCCGCACCCACATCGCGATGTCCGCGAGCGAAAGGTCCGCCACGATCTGACCTTCGCGAACGAGGTCCTGCAGCCACTCGACGTCGTCGGGGGCCATATCGGCCTGCTCGGCAACGATTTCGGCGAGGGTCAGCATGCTTTACAGGCTACCGCCGCCACCGAGACTTGCGGAGAGTGGGTAGTGCGACCCCCGTCTGTTCCGCGACCCTTCGCCACAACGTGGGATGATTCCGAGCTCGAGTCATTGCCTCTTCAATACCCCTTCGTCCGTCCACTGGAATGACGGTTCGCACGATATGGTCACTGAAACGATGAATCGCGTCGGCCGCATCAGCGCCAGAGCCAAGTGGCGCGCGATTAAGGACAACAATCGGGGACTCACACAAATCGCGAATTTCGTCGAGGCCACGGATGATTCTGGAAACTCCAACTGCGTCGGGTGTGCCGACGGCGATCACCGCATCTGCCCGGCGCAGAATTTCGCGAGCTGCACCGTCGCGTTGAGGCGCATCGTCGATCCACTCATTTTGCTCCACACCGAAGCCGACGTCGACAATCACCACGTCATAGATTTCTCTGACCAGATCCAACACCGGTCGAACCTTTTCCGGCCCGACTTCGGCCCATCGAGAGGCTCGGGGTACGCCTGTCAACACCGAGAAACTCACACCGTCATGTTCAACGGTGTTCGCAATTCGTCGAATTTCTGACGGGGTCAATTCGTTTCGACCCGCCAATCGACACGCGGCTGCAAACCCAGGAGTTTCGTCCAGCACGCCCAAAGCGATAGCCACGGATGAACCACGTGTGTCGACATCGCAGAGAAGTGTCGATCGCCCTGCTTGTGCACAAACGGTGGAGAGGGAAATCGCTGTCGTGGTGACACCGGGCGCACCGACCGGCCCCCAGACTGCGATTACGGTGGGGTCGCGTGGCGAAGTTTCAGCGACGGGAGCCAATCCTTGGGCTATCGGCAATCCGCCATCCGGTTCCGGGTCGGCCCCAATCACGGATCGAGTGTCCGAAAAACTGCGGACCGCACGAACTCCGGTCAGGCCAGCAGCCCACTCGAATACTCCGTTTGCCTCGGCAACGGCGCAAATCTGACCGATGGAGTGCGGCGTCAACCGCATCAACTCATCGGTCAGATACGCCACACTCGCTTCGGTGACGAGCACGTCAACGGGCGATTGGGAAACGTGGCGGACCACGTCTCGAACGGAATCTACTCCCCAGACGATGTCGGCCCAATCGGTCAGGGAATTCAAATCAGCCAACCTCGACGGCGGCGCGAGCACCCCGACGGTTGTCACCGAGATTCCCCTGACGTTGCCACGATGACACGTGACGAACCGAGAACGCCCAGAACCCTGTCGACCTGGATCGGGTCAACGAGAACCGTCAGGACTGAGTCCCCGCCGAAACCACTGTCGGTGACGGACACAACGACAGCATTCCGAGCTACCGTGATGGGGGGCATGTCAGCATCCTCATTGACGGACCAGAGATCAACCACCGTGCCGCTCGTAATCGCTGACGGTGGCGTCACTCCGAGAGGTACCGAGATGAGCACGCGTGAGGACGAGATTGGTTCCAGCAAACGCGCAGTAATGATTTCACCCCCTCCGATATCGGAGCCCACCACCCGTCCGATTACATCTGTCGGTGATTCGCTCGGGTTCGCGGCAATTGATGAGACCCGACCTTCTTCGATGACATCCTCGGTGATGACGGTGCCGGCTGGCAAAAAACTGTTCGCCATGATCACCCGGTCACCGGGTGTTGAAAGCCGGACGACGCTGACGACTCCAACGACACTGACGATGATCAGAGCAACACCCACGAGTGTCCGAGAAGCGGCCAACCGTCGACGCACGAACGAGAAAATTGTGGTCATAGAACTTCCTTTCCGCACCCCATCGTGGTGCTCGACGTGATCTTGGGAATTAGTTATCCCCACAAACACGTTTTCCTCATCGCGATACACGGATTCGTGGCAATCTCGCAGCATGACCGAAGAATGGATGCTGACCGTTGCAGACGTAGCCGAGGTTTTGGGGACAACCCGGGAACGCGTTGTGGGGTTTATTGCCCGTGAAGAACTGCTCGTGGTGCCAGGTCGCAAGATCCGGGTCACTCACGCCGCACTGGCCGAGTTTGTCGCCTCGCGACAGCGGGATGCGCTGATGCTGGGTCAAGAACCCGATTTTGTGCCATCTATTCTCGGGTTACGACCTGCCACTGTCATCGACGAGAACAACCCTGACGGCTGACCGTCGCAACACCGTGTCGCGATGTGCCGAGCGCACCGTAACCGCGTCGCGCCAGACTCCGATGATTCGCCCGCGAACACCGAATCGTTCACCGATGATCGTGACCGATGACGCGCGGCGTTCGAGCTCTCGTAACACTGCCCCCAGCGGGACCATCTCGTAATGGTTCGGCTGCGTTGTCGTGCAGGCGCAGTGTGACGGGGAATACGCAGCACCAATTGCGTCGAACGGAACAATCGCCCGATCAGCCGAACCGCACACCACGCCATCAATCCACATCATCCCAATTCGACGAACATGAACGGCGTGGTCAAACGCCGTCACCTGGACCGTTACCCCACTGGCTCCAGCGAGCGCCAACACTGCGTCAGAGAAGTACAGTTCCGATTTTCGTTCGCGTTCACGTTCCCGCGCAACGTCCCGTTCGATGTTGAGTTGCTCGGCATCCCACAAAGAACCCAGCCCCAAGAGGTTTTCATTTACAGACATATGCCGAATGATAGGTAGGGCAATCATTCCGAACCACTTATCCACAGATTTTCACGACCTGGCTCACGCTTCCGCGAACTGCGACAAGGTTGTGGCGTTATGAGGCATTGCCTCTGTCACGAATCCACGCTCCGGAATCGAGTACAGCAATGGTTACAACAGTCTCCTCCTCAGAAGCACCCAGGCACAACAAATCACGGACGACCGAGTTCTTTGACCCGCAACCGACACCGCGATCCGAACTTCCCGACCCTCGGGAAACGATCGAACGTCTCGCTCTGATCGGGTGCGAGATCATCGCCGGAATCCGTCCCGTCGAACAGATTGGGCGATGGGTCACCGAAGACGTCTATCGCGTAGTCGCCGAGCGGTCGATTGCCGCACGTCGAAATCGCATTGCACGCGGTGAGTCAACAAAAGCCTCTCCCCTCATCATCGTCGGGCTCACGGTTGTGACTGAGCCGAGCGACGGTGTCGTCGAAGGCGTCAGCCTGATTCGCTTCGGCCAACGAACGCGCGCCGTGTGCGTTCGACTCGAAGGGCTCGACCACCGTTGGCGCGCGAGCGCACTCGCGTTGCTCTAGTTAGTCGAGCGACTGACCGAACGCACCCTTTGCGCCACCGCCCTTGGAAGGGGGCGGCGGGTTTCCGCGGCGAGGGCGAAGTCGTTCTTGCGGGGCGGCCGGTTGTCGACCCGACTGATCGAGGAATACATTTTCGCCATCCTCGTTCGGAGCCGAATACGACAGGCCCTCCGTCGGGATGAGCGCTGGTGCGATGCCGGGTGCCTGAACCTGGGTGACACCACCGGCCGGAACGACCTGGACGTCGAGGTTGAAGATGAATCCGACCGACTCTTCGCGAATCATGCCCATCATCGCCTGGAACATCGTGAAACCCTCGCGCTGGTATTCGATCAGCGGGTCGCGCTGTGCCATCGCCCGAAGACCAATGCCATCCTTCAAATAGTCCATCTCATAGAGGTGGTCTCGCCAGCGGCGGTCGATGACCGACAGAACGACGCGACGCTCGAGTTCACGGATGGCGTTCTCGCCCAGTGAGCCCTCACGAATTCCGTACTGAACCATCGCGTCCGAAATCAGTTCGCGCGTGACGTCTGCCGGAGTGATTTTCGCACCATATTCGGCAAGAACCTCGTGCACCGAAATCGTCACGGGGAAGATCTGACGAACATCGACCCAGAGGTGTTCCAGGTCCCAGTCGTCCGAGTTGCGGGCACTACCCGTGTTCTGGTTGACAACCTCGGTGATGCTTCGCTCAATAAACGAGGTCACTTTGTCCTTGATGGACGCGCCCTCAAGAATCTGGCGGCGGTCGCCGTAAATGGCCTCACGCTGGCGGTTCAAGACGTCATCGTATTTGAGGACGTTCTTTCGGATTTCGGCGTTGCGGGCCTCGACCTGCGACTGCGCCGATTGAATCGCGCGGGACACCAGTTTCGACTCGATGGCCATGTCATCGTCACCCGTTCGACTCATGATGGCCGCAGCGGCACCCGAGTTGAACAAGCGCATGAGGTCGTCCTGCAGGGAAAGGTAAAAACGACTTTCGCCCGGGTCACCCTGACGACCCGAACGACCGCGAAGCTGGTTGTCGATACGACGAGATTCGTGGCGCTCTGTGCCGAGCACGTAGAGTCCGCCGGCAGCGACGACCTTCTCGGCTTCGACCGACACATCGGCCTTCACCGCGGTGAATACCTCGTCCCAACGCGCTTCGAATTCTTCCGGGTTTTCAGTCGGGTTGAGCCCCGCCTGGTGGAGTTTGGTCACCGCGATGAATTCGGCGTTACCGCCGAGCATGATGTCCGTACCGCGACCCGCCATGTTGGTGGCAACCGTCACAGCGCCAAAGCGGCCGGCCTCGGCGACGATGGCCGCTTCGCGGGCGTGGTTCTTGGCGTTAAGCACTTCGTGCTTGATTCCGCGCTTGGCGAGCAGTTTCGACAGCATCTCGCTCTTCTCGACCGAAACGGTTCCCACGAGAACGGGCTGACCCTTCCCGTGACGCGTAGCGATGTCCTCAACAACCTGGCGGTACTTAGCCGCCTCGGAGGCGTAAATGAGGTCGGACTGGTCGAGACGGATCATCGGACGGTTCGTGGGAATCGGCACGACGCCAAGTTTGTAGGTCGACGCGAATTCTGCGGCTTCGGTTTCGGCGGTACCCGTCATTCCCGAGAGCTTTTCGTACAGACGGAAATAGTTCTGCAGCGTGACCGTGGCCAACGTCTGGTTTTCGGCCTTGACCTCGACGCCCTCTTTCGCCTCGATGGCTTGGTGAACACCCTCGTTGTAACGACGACCCGACAGGATTCGACCGGTGTGCTCGTCGACGATGGCAACCTCGCCATTCATCACGACGTAGTCCTTGTCGCGGCGGAACAGTTCCTTCGCCTTGATGGAATTGTTCAAGAACGAAATGAGTGGTGTGTTGGCCGATTCGTAAAGGTTGTCGATTCCGAGATAGTCCTCGACCTTCGTAATCCCGTCTTCCAGGACTCCGATCGTGCGCTTCTTCTCGTCAAATTCATAATCGACATCCCGGACGAGTTTCTCGGCGATTTTCGCGAATTCCCCGAACCACCGGTTAGCTTCGTCGGACGTCGGACCCGAAATGATGAGCGGCGTTCGCGCCTCGTCGATGAGGATCGAGTCGACTTCGTCAACGATGGTGTAGAAGTGTCCGCGCTGCACCATGTCCTGGCGTTGCCACGCCATGTTGTCGCGCAGGTAATCGAAACCGAATTCGTTGTTCGTACCGTACGTGATGTCGGCGTTGTACTGCTGGCGTCGCACGTCGGGTGATTGGTTGGCGAGGATACAACCGACGGACATTCCGAGCATGCGGAAAATGCGACCCATGAGTTCGGACTGATACGACGCGAGGTAGTCGTTCGTCGTGATGATGTGCACCCCACGTGACGGGATGGCGTTGAGGAATGCGGACAGGGTTGCAACGAGAGTCTTTCCCTCACCCGTCTTCATTTCGGCGATGTTGCCAAGGTGAAGGGCGGCGCCGCCCATGATTTGAACGTCGTAGTGGCGGAAACCGAGAGTTCGTTTCGATGCCTCGCGCACCGCGGCAAATGCCTCTGGGAGAAGGTCGTCGAGTGACTCGCCGGATGAATAGCGCTCTCGGAACTGCGCGGTTTCATCGCGCAATTCTTCGTTCGTCAGTTTCGTAAAGACGTCTTCAAGCGAGTTGACGACCTCTGCGTAGTGCTTGAGTTTGCGAAGGATCGCACCCTCACCAACGCGCAGGACTTTTTCCAGCAGATTTGCCACTCGGCACTCCGTTTCATGAGTCAATACAGCATTTGAGGTTCCGTATCGGCGTGCTGTCTATTCTACGGTGAAACGATTTGGGCCACCACGCAGAACCTCCTTCGGTGAAAACTGGTCAAGTGGGGGGACCCTAGTGTCGGCCTTTTGCTCAGCGATCGCAACCACGAGCACTCCGACCACGCGCAGTCCCGCCCTTACGCAGGCGTCGGTCGCGGCGTCGATCGACGCGCCGGTCGTCATCACATCATCGACAATGACGACACGGGAGCCGACGGTTGGTCGGCGCGAACCGACGTGGATGGTCCGGCGCCGCCGCTCTGTTCGGTGACGACCGCGCTGTGTACCACGGTCGTCCATTCTCAGGCAGTTTGCGACCGTGAGTTCCGTGGCTTGTGCGACGGCAGTGCCGAGACCATATCCACGTGCGAGATAACCCGGTCGTGACGACGGAACCGGAATTGCAACGGCATCGCCCCACGGCATCGCGGCGTCACGGAGTGCGCCGCCAAGACGTCGAATCGCGGCGTGAGCACCGCGGTGTTTCGCTGCAAGGATGAGCGATCGAAGTCCCCCGCGATAAGGTCCGAGGGCAACAATGGGGACGCCACGCGACGTGGTAGCGCGATGCGGGATACCCGTGAAACGCCTGATACAGGTGTCGCACACCACGACTCCCCAGGCGGCACAACCGACACAGCGTGTGTCAAAGAACTGCTCAAAAGGATTCACGCCTCAACCGTGTCGAAACATCGACCGACGGGTCTGCTGCGAGGCGTCGCGGTGGATAACTCGGGCTAGCGCTGGGTTGCGAGTACGTCGGCGGGGACACCCGTCGATTGCCACCCCGCGCCTCGCGGTTTCCACAATTGACCGTTCCCCGCGATGACAACTAGACCCGTGATTCCGGCGTTGCCTCCCGAAATCCGTGCCGGGTTCTGGGGCTGCCCCAGTAGTCGCGAACCTCCACCCACCGTCCCGAGCTCGGCATGGATCACGCCGTTGCGGCTGCCGAGAACAGCGACGTGTGTCGAGTCAGCCCACGCGAGATCGATAATCGAATCCGCGGCAATAGTCAGTCTGCGGAAGCCGCTGACACCCGTGGGTCGACCGGATTCGTCGACCGAGATTGCCCCGACGAGGACGTAGCCGCGCCCGCGGTCATTGACTCCAATGGCGACCCGAGCACCTTCGCGTGCAACCTCTAAGCCGACAATTTGTGCGGTACGTGGCCACGGCCCGTTGAGGACGATCCTGCCCCCGCCAATCGAAACGGACACCTGATGCGGTGTCGTCGGATCGACCCACCACACCGAACGAGATCCGTCGATTTGCGGGTCGACCAATGATTCTCGATCTGAAACCCGCTCCGTGCGGTCAGTCAACAGAAAGACGCCTGTGCGCGTGCCGACGGCCGTCGCGTTCGTTGATGCGTCGTACGAGATCGACGTCGGCCTGAGGTTCACAAGGCGTGCCTCGTTCGATGGAATTGATTCAATTTCCGCATCCGTTGAGTATCCGAAAGAGTTGTCATAGAGGATGAGCGGGCGGTCGTCAACGCGCGGGTTCGGTTCGATCCCAGGAGCCGTCGGAATCGTCAACGAAACGCGGTTGACGGACATCACGGTAGAGGTGACATCCGTGATTTCCCCAAGGCTGGCCACAAGTTGCGCGAGCATGTCCTGCTGATCCCGAATCGATGCCTCGACGACCGTGTCGGAAACGTCCACCGTCGTATTTCCGGCTTCCCTCTCTACTGGCGCAGTTGTCAGTTCCGATCCGGGGGGAAACGCGGTCGACGCGTTGGGCAAAAACTGCGACGGACCCGCGATGACCGCACGAGCCACCGATGTCACGGGGTCGCCCTGCCGCGCGAAGACCCGGACATCCGGGACGAACGCGGTTCGATCGTGGTTGTAAAAGTAGGCGATGTACTCGTCGTAGGTGGACGCAAACGTCGATTCTGAGACCACCGTGAGGTCGGGAACAACGGACAGACGCCACTCACCGTCGGTTCGTGTGAAACCAAACTGCCAGTCGCGGGATTCGGGTCGGGATGAGGTGCTGAACACTCCGTTTTCGTCGACACGAGAAACAATGGTCGTAAAATAGGTCAACTCAGTTGCTGCTGAAACCTTGACGGAGGCGTAAATTCCGCGCACAATCGTCTCTCGAGCCGGGTTCCACGTCAGGGCCGCTGCGTCCGTCAGAAAGCTGCGCGCGATTCGAAAGTTGTTTTGGGGTGCGGCGCCGGCGGCGATGAAACCATCGAGAATTTCGCGCTGCGTCGCGCCTTCGGCTGGTCCCGCGGGCAGGTACTCGATTTCTGTTCGTGACTCCACCGTGATGGGTCCACCGACGAGAACCGGACCTGCCGTGGGAATCGTCGCACATCCGCTGAGGACCAGAACGGCGACAGCGAGAACCGCCCTACGCATCGGTTTCCTCGGCAATCGGTGGCAGTCCGAGCGGCGAAACCGGGTCCACCGCATCGCCCTGTGGAATCGTCAGTCGGAAGCACGCACCGGATTTCGGTTCGGACCAAACGTCGATGACGCCCCCGTGGAGTTTGGCGTAGCCGAGTGCGATTGCGAGGCCTAACCCCGTCCCTCCGGATTGGCGTTGTCGCGACGGGTCGGCGCGCCAGAATCGGTCGAACACACGCTCGGCATCGGCCGCGGTCATCCCGACACCATGGTCACGAACGGCAAACGACACCGCGGACGAAGTTGAATCGACCCACACTTCGATTGGGCCTCCTTCACCGTGATCGAGGGCATTCGAAAGAAAATTGTTTACGATACGCCGAACTCGACGCGAATCGAGATCAACGGGTTTGTGGCCACCCGGGGCGAAGAGTGTAACCGTTGAGCCCTGCGCACGAGCGAGAGTCGCCATTTGGTCGATACACGATTGGGCAAGTGCCGCCGGAGCAATCGGCTCCAGTTCTAGTTCCGCTGCACCCGCGTCGTAGCGCGATAGTTCAATAAGTTCCGCGAGCAACTCGTCGAAGGTTTCGATTTGTCGATTGAGCAACTCGGCGGCGCGAGCTGAATCTTTGTCGAACGTTTTGCGTTGTTTGAAGAGCATGCTGCCCGCAAGTTTGATGGTTGTCAGTGGGGTCCGAAGTTCGTGGGAAACATCAGAGACGAACTGTTGTTGAAGAGTCGAGAGGGTCGCGAGCCGGTTGATCTGACCGGAAATCGATTCCGCCATTCGGTTGAAGGATACGGCCAGTTTGGCCGAGACATCCGTGCCCTCCACGTTGATTCGTTCGTCAAGGTTCCCGTCGGCAAATCGTTCGGCCGTCGCCGCTGTCGTCATGATGGGTTGAATAGATCGGGTCGTCACGAGCCACACGATGAGACCCGTGATGGCGACGAAGAAAAGACCGCCCGTGGCCAGAGCACTTTGCACGAAGGCGAGGTTCCCCGCGACGTCAGCCAAGTTGTAGACCAACACGAGGTCGTATCGACCCGCCGTCGGGACATCGATGTTGGTTCCGGTGACAATTCCCGGTGACTCACCCGGCACCTCGACCGATTGGTAATGAACGTTGGCCCGATCGTCGTGCACCGCTCCTCGAAGCGCATCGGTCACGACCGTCAAGGGGAACCCCACCGACGAAGTGCTGGTCATCACCTGGTCGGTGTCCTGCCCTGGTGCACGCAGGATTGCAAATCCGATGAGTCCGGGGGAATTTGTCGTCGCTCGAATTGTTGCCTGCGCCGAGGAATTCGCGCCTTCGACATCGATGAAACCCTGGGCGTTGATGGCGCCGTCGAACTGGGCTTGAACGCTGCCTGATACGGATTGTGTCTCGGAAATCACTTCGTTGCGACGCGACTCAAACAGATTTCGTTCGATCGTGTAGGACAAGAATCCCCCGATGGCAACGACAGCGACGAGCGAGAGCCCGACTGAGATCGCCGTCATGCGCAGGCGAAGAGATCCGACCCACGCTTCCCGAGTTTGTCGGACAATTCGGGCAAAAAATCTCATGCGGTGGTTATTTCACCCGCGCGATAGCCAACGCCGCGGACGGTGAGAACGATCTTCGGGTCGTCGACGTCGCGTTCGACCTTGGAACGCAGCCGTTGCACGTGCACGTTGACCAACCGGGTGTCCGCCTTGTACTGATAACCCCAGACCTGTTCCAAGAGCGCTTCCCGCGAGAAGACCTCGGTTGGACGGGACGCGAGCGTGTGCAACAACTCGAATTCGAGAGGCGTGAGAGAGATGGGGACGCCATCGCGCGAAACCACGTGACCGCGCAGATCGATCACGATGTCTCCTACCCCCAGTGAACTGGATGAGGTGGGAAGAGGTCGTCGCATGCACGCGCGAATTCGAGCGCTGAGGATTTGCTCGTTGAAGGGTTTTTCGACATAGTCATCCGCGCCGGCTTCGAGTCCGTGGATGATGTCTTGCGGGTCTGTGCGCGCGGTCAACATGATGATGGGCGTTCCCGAATACTCTCGAATCGAGCGGCACACCGCAATGCCGTCAATCCCCGGCAGATTGAGATCGAGCAGAACCAGGTGCGGCTGGTACTCGTCAAAGAATTCCAGCGCTTGCGGGCCGCTGGTGGCGACGCGTGTGTCGTAACCCTCCGCGCGCAAGAATAGTTCGAGGACTTCACCGATGCTCGGGTCGTCATCGACGATTAAGATCCGTGCGAGCATGACAACTCCTTCCTCTCGGTTGTGTCTATTGTGCTAACTCTGGCGAATTATTGCGAGCGCTTCGTCACGAACTGATGCCATGAGCTCTGCGGTGCCGCCTTCGACATTGAGTCGCAGAAGGGGTTCCGTGTTGGAGGGTCGAACGTTGAACCACCAAAAATCGCGGACCTCTCCATCGGCGGGCGGAAGAGCCGTGTAGTCGATTGTCCCCCCTGACACGGTGAGCCCGTCGAGCGTGTCAAACGCTCCGCGGCCCGCGAATGCATCCCGAATCCGTTCCAACGCGGCAGGAACATCCGTCACGGTCGAGTTGATTTCCCCGCTTTGTGCGTAGGGCGAATAGATGGCCGAAATGTCGGACAGCGGTCCTTCCTGAGAGCCAAACTGCGCCAGAACGTGCATCGCAGCGAGCATGCCGTTGTCGGCTCCCCAGAAATCCCGAAAATAATAGTGAGCGGAGTGCTCTCCACCGAACACCGCCCCGCTCTCGCGCATGATGTCTTTGATGAGGGAGTGCCCAACGTTCGTTCGAAC
>JAIOXB010000031.1 GCA_021741825.1 Microbacteriaceae bacterium | reverse complement strand
GCGTGTTGGATGTCTCGAGCGGTGCTGACGGCCACAGCGGGTCCGAACAGTTCGTCTTGCGCGAATGGCGAGTACGGGTCCACATCGGCAACGATTGCAGGCTGGATCACGCTTCCGTCCTGTTCACCGCCGGTGACGAGACGAGCGCCAGCCGACACGGCCGTTCGAATCGATTCGGTGACGCGGTCTGCTTCGGCGCGAGAAATCATGCTACCGATGGTGATGCCGTCACCAAACGGGTCGCCGACGCGAATCGCGTCGACCTTCGGGGTGAGTGACGCGAGAAAATCATCGATGATTTTTTCGTGAACGATGATGCGTTGGGCCGAGATGCAGACCTGTCCGGCGTTGATGTATCCGCCGAGCGCGATAGACGTGGTCGCGGCGTCGATGTCGGCATCGTCGAGAACGATGACCGGCCCCGATGCACCGAGTTCCAGTGACAGTTTCTTGATGCCGGCAATCGACGCGATGTGCTCGCCGACGTTGGTCGAGCCCGTGAACGAAATCTTGCGCACGCGACGGTCGCGCACAAGGGCGTCACCGACATCGGAACCTCCACCCGTAACGACATTGAGGACGCCATCGGGGAGCCCCGCGTCGATGAAACACTGTGCGACCGCCAAGGCGGTCAACGGCGTCGCACGCGCCGGCTTGAGCACAACGGCGTTCCCGGCGGCCAGCGCGGGCGCAATCTTGTGTAGAACGAGGAGCGCGGGGTAGTTGAATGGCGAAATCGCGACGATGACGCCAACGGGCTGGTGGATCGTGAAACCGATTTTGTCGAAACCAGTTCCTTTGTTTGCGTCGAGCGGCAACGAATCGCCGTACAACTGCGAACCCTCGAAGGCGGACAGGCGAATGATTTCGCCCGATCGACCGGCTTCTCCTCGTGCTTCCAGGATTGATTTACCGTTTTCGCGCGACATGATCTGCGCGATGTCTTCGGCGCGCTCGTCGGCGAGCGCAGCGGCTTTGGTCAAAATCGCGAATCGAGCATGGGCGGGAGTCCGTCGCCAGGTCTCGAATCCGATGACCGCGGCATCGATCGCTCGTTCCGCGTCGGCCGGTCGCGCGAGGGAAACACTACCCACGACATCCCCGTTGAACGGGGACGTGACGTCTTCACGCTCGCCTGCGCTGGCATCGACCCATTGCCCGCCGATAAGCAGTGTTTGCGACTCCATAGATGGCCTCCACGTTGAGTATCTGGAACGTTCCAGAATGAGGCAAACGTACCACCGTTGGTGTCAGTTAGTTACCGAAAATACTGGCGACGATGCTCGTCAGGATGGGTGCGACGACGAGCGCCGGCAGCATGTCGGCGACCGACACCGCACGAATGTTCAGCAAGCGCAATCCGACACCAAGCAACAAAACTCCGCCGGTCGCCGTGAGAGTAGCGATGGATGCGCCTGGCAGCACGGATCCGAGGGCGAAGGCCGCGAGCGTCAAAATGCCCTGCCAGATGCCGACGGGAAGGGCGGCGAACGCGACTCCCCACCCGAGCGAGGCCGCGAAGGCGATGGACGCGAATCCGTCGAGGATGGATTTGAGGACGAGCTGGTCTATCCCGAGGCCCATACCGTCACTGAAGGCCCCGAGAATTGCCAGTGGTCCGATGGCAAAAATGAGCGAGGCATCAACGAAACCCTGGATGAATCGTTCACGGGCGGAATTCGCTGCCACACCCGACTTCACACCGACCTTGGCGTGCAGAAATGACCCGAACGTCTCGAGGCGGGTTTCGATGCCAACGAGCGAACCAATGATGCTTCCAATGAGAAGAGCGCCAACAATGATGAGGAAAGGCGCTGCTGGGCCGACCGCCGCAACCAGTTCCGCGTCGCCAAGAGCGGCAAGATTCAGCCCTCCCATCACGAGCGTGATGAGGCCGAGAGCGTCGGTGACGACTCGATTGGTGCGCTCAGGGAGCTTGGATCCAATAGCCACGCCGATGGCGGAACCGGCGACGATTGTTCCGATGTTGATGAGTGTGCCGAGTCCGATCATGTCTCTCATTATCTCGAACGAGGCAACCGCTGTGTTCCCGTTGATTATCGGGGGACGTTTTCCTCAACAATTTTTTCTAATCAGTTTTTAACGGCAAACTTGGGCTGTGACGAAAGCAATCCCTTCCGAAAATCTCGCGTCTGAAAGCGTTGAGCTCGTTCGGCGCTGGCTCACTGCGGCCGAAAAGTTCCCCGTCGATGTCAGTGCGACTCGGCTCGCGGGCATCCTTCGAGACCCCGACGGTCTCGCGTTTACGGTTGGTTTCGTCGATGGCGTCGTTCGACCGGAAGATCTGCGCGTCGCCGCCCGAAAGTTACGGGCGATTGCACCGAACGTGCCAGCGTTCCTTCCATGGGTGATGCGGGTCGCGGTTCGGCTTGGTGGATTTTTCGCCCCGATACTTCCCGGTGTTGTGATCCCGATTGCCCGAATTGTGTTGCGAAAGATGGTCGGGCACCTCATCGTTGACGCGACCCCGTCAAAACTCGGTTCGGTCATCTCGAAGCTGAAAAAGCCGGGGATCAGGCTCAACATCAATCTCTTGGGCGAGGCAGTGCTCGGTGAACGAGAAGCGGCGAAGCGCCTCGCGGGAACGACGGCTCTCATCGAACGGGACGATGTCGATTATGTGTCGATCAAGGTGTCGGCGACGGTCGCGCCGCATTCGCCGTGGTCCTACGAACAGAACGTGGCGCACGTCGTCGAGCGCTTGTTGCCCCTGTACAAACTCGCCGCCAAGGGGAAGAACCAGACCTTCATCAACCTCGACATGGAAGAGTTCAAAGATCTCGACATCACGATTGCGGTGTTCACCACAATTTTGGACCGAACCGAATTCGCGAGGCTCGAGGCCGGGATCGTGCTGCAGGCATATCTGCCCGATGCTCTCGGCGCGATGATGCACCTGCAGAAGTGGTCGGCCGCGCGCCGAGCCAGGGGTGGCGCGGGAATCAAGGTGCGCATCGTCAAAGGCGCCAACCTGCCGATGGAACGAGTCGAATCGGCTGTCCACGATTGGCCGCTTGCGACCTGGTCGACGAAACAAGAGAGTGACACGAACTACAAGCGCGTCATCAACTACGCACTCGACCCGAAACGCATCGAGAATGTTCGAATCGGCGTTGCGGGCCACAACCTATTCGACCTCGCTTACTCGTGGCTTCTCGCCCAGAAACGCGGTGTTCAGTCGGGAATCGAGTTCGAGATGCTGCTGGGGATGGCTCCCGGCCAAGCTGAAGCGGTCAAGCGCGACGTCGGCGGTCTGCTGCTGTACACGCCCGTCGTTCACCCCGCCGAGTTCGACGTCGCCATCGCGTACCTGATTCGACGACTCGAGGAAGGCGCAAGCCAGGACAACTTCATGTCGGCAGTGTTCGATTTATCGAAGAACGAAGCCCTATTCAAGAGGGAAGAGAAACGCTTTCTTGCGTCGCTCGCCGCCCTAGACACCAAGGTCCCCGCGTCCAATCGAGTCCAGGATCGACGAGTGAAACAGGCACCGATGCCGACGGACACGTTCCGAAACGCCGCCGACACCGACCCCGCCATCGCGGCGAACCGCGAATGGGGTGCAGCGATCATCGGGCGGATCGATAAATCGACGGCGGGAAAAAAGACGGTCGCCACAAACCTCGTCAAGACCGCGAAACAACTCGACAACATCATTACTCGCGCATCGACAAAAGGCGCGGCGTGGAGTCGGCTTCCAGCCGCCAAAAGGGCGACCATCCTGCACAAAGCGGGGGAAGCGCTCGAAGCACGTCGCGCCGAACTCATGGAAATCATGGCCCACGAGACGGGAAAGACCCTCGACCAGTCTGACCCAGAGGTGACCGAGGCGATCGACTTCGCACACTATTACGCCGAAAGCGCGAAAGCGCTCGGGGGCATCGACGGCGCGACGTTCACGCCGTCACGACTGACCGTCGTGACCCCGCCGTGGAACTTTCCGGTCGCGATTCCGGCTGGGTCGACTCTCGCGGCGCTCGCGGCCGGGTCGCCCGTGATTATCAAACCCGCAAGCACTGCGCGTCGAAGCGGCGCGGTCATGGTCGAGGCGCTGTGGGCAGCCGGTGTTCCGCAGGACGCGCTACAGCTCGTGACGTTCTCTGACAAATCTCTTGGGTCACGGTTGGTGTCCGACCCTCGGGTCGAGCGGGTCATCCTCACGGGAGGCTACGAAACGGCCGAGGCGTTCCGCGAACTTCGTCACGACCTGCCGCTTCTTGCCGAAACGAGCGGCAAGAACGCCATCATCGTTACCCCCAGCGCTGATCTCGACCTCGCGGCCAAGGACGTCATTTACTCGGCGTTCGGTCACGCGGGTCAAAAGTGTTCCGCGGCGTCTCTCGTGATCTTGGTTGGGTCGGTCGCAACCTCTGCTCGTTTCCGTAATCAACTGATTGACGGTGTCACCAGCCTGAAGGTCGGCTATCCGTCGGACCCCACCACGCAAATGGGACCGATCATCGGTCCGGCGGAAGGGAAACTGCTGTCGGCGCTCACGACCCTCGGGCCGGGCGAGTCGTGGTTAGTGGAACCCAGGATGCTCGACAAATCCGGTCAGTTGTGGTCGCCCGGTGTTCGCAACGGTGTCGTTGCGGGAAGCGAGTTCCACCTCACTGAATACTTCGGGCCGATTCTTGGCGTGATGACGGCTCGAACGTTGGACGAGGCAATCGACATGGTCAACGCGATCGAGTACGGGCTCACATCGGGACTACATTCGCTCGAATCCAGTGAGATTGAGTACTGGCTTAACCGTATCGACGGCGGAAACCTCTACGTCAACCGAGGAACGACCGGTGCCATCGTTCAACGCCAACCGTTCGGTGGTTGGAAGAAGTCCGCTGTCGGTGCCGGGTCAAAGGCGGGCGGGCCGAACTATTTGTTTGGACTCGGTTCGTGGACGGACGCCGACCCCCGAGCGCGCGGAGCGGATCTCACGGTCGACCGAGTCCAGCAACTCCTCGCTGCTCTTCCCGACTTCGACACGGTCACCGCGGCCGGACGCACGTGGCTCACGCGCGCTGCGCGTCTCGACGAGGAAGCGTGGCAGACCGAATTCGGAATTGCGCGGGACGTCTCCAACGTCGGCGTGGAGCGTAACCTGTTCCGATACCGACCAATCCCCAACCCTGTCATCGTGCGATTCTCGGACGGCGCTGAACCCACCGAATTGTTGCGAGTATTGCTCGCGGGATTCCGAGCCGGTAACCAACCATTCGTTTCAGCCTCGGCATGGCTCGAAACGAAGATTTCTCGAGCGCTGGAGCAAATGGGCGTGACCGTCGAAATCCAGACCGAGTACGAATGGCACGAGGAGATTGGCCGGCGCGCAGAAGAACTCTCCGGCCGGCGCATCCGGCTCGTTGGCGGGAATCCGTCGACAATCACCTCGTCCACGGGGGGACGACCCGATGTGGCGATCTGGTCGGGTCCAGCGGTGACGGCCGCCCGCGTCGAAATGCTTCCGTTCCTTCGCGAACAGGCCGTGAGCATCACGGCACACCGATTCGGAACGCCCAGCCAGCTCACTGATCACATCGAACTGGGTTATTAAACGGAAAAGGCCCCCGACAATCCGGGGGCCTCGCATCGTGGCTCCGACGGGCGTCGATCCCGTGACCTCTCGATTTTCAGTCGAACGCTCTACCAACTGAGCTACAGAGCCAAGGAGTTTGTCACTCCTAGACAAAAGAGCCCCTCGCGAAAGAGACTCTGACGTCCGCGACCCTGACGGGACTTGAACCCGCGACCTCCGCCGTGACAGGGCGGCACGCTAACCAACTGCGCTACAGGGCCTTGCATATTGAATTGTAGACCTGCGTGACCCCAACGGGATTCGAACCCGTGCTACTGCCGTGAAAGGGCAGCGTCCTAGGCCACTAAACGATGGGGCCGTGTCATGCCTCCGAGGATGCGCAACAGACCCGAGTTTATGGGGTATTCGGTTCACACGCAAACCGCCCGCCGACGCTCAATGTCGGGATTGCCGACAAACCGCGATTACCCTGAAATGACCAGTGTTTTCAACGGGGGTGTTTGGCATGCGCAGATGGTGGATCGGCCTTGGCGCTTTTGTTGTCGGCATCTCGCTGCTCGTCAGCCCCCTCGTCTCGAACGATTTCGCGTTCGCCGCGAATTACCCGTCGTGGTCGGATGTTCTCAAAGCGCGGAAGAACGTCGCGCTCAAAGAAAAAGCGATCAACGAGATCAAGAGCATCATCAGGGCGTTGGAGAAGAAGGTAGCGACCGCGACGGCCGAGGCCGAACGTGTCGGCACGATTTTTCAAGAAGCACAGCAGGCTTTTGATGAGGCGGCCTATAAGGCTGACCAGCTGCAGGCTCAAGCCGACGAAGCGAAGAAGGCTGCCGACGCCTCGCGCATTCGTGCCGGACAGTTTGTTTCCGAACTTGCGCGGGTGGGAAGCGTCAACATCACGACGAGTCTGTTCTCGGACGAGTCCGGCGCGGACGACCTGCTGAGTCGCCTCGGTTTCGCCTCGATCATCGCGTCGCAGGCCGATGGAATTTATCAGGCGGCGATTCGGGACCAGAATTCCGCACAGTCCCTGACCGACCAGGCCGAAGTCGCCAAGAGCGAGCGCGACAAGCTGCGCGCCGAGGCGGAAGCCGCATTCGAGATTGCCCAGAACGCGGCGATCGCCGTGCAAACGGCTTATGAAGAACAACAGGAACACCAGGCAACGCTGCAGGCCCAGTTGGCGACTCTTGTCGAAAACAGGAAAGCCACCGAGAAGGAGTATCAGAAGGGCATTGAAGAAGACGGCACCGCCGGCAGTGATCTTCCGCCCGGTGCGATTTCGTCAAAGGGTTGGGCTCGACCAGCCGCGGGGTATATCTCGAGCGGATACGGGTACCGCGTTCACCCGATCTACGGCACGGTCCGTTTTCACGCGGGAACCGATCTCGCCGCCGGCTGCGGGGTCCCGATTTACGCTGCTCGTGGCGGCCAGGTGACGTATGCCGGTTGGAACGGAAGCTACGGAAACTTCATCCTCATCAACCACGGGGACGGACTCGCGACGGGTTACGCCCACATCGCGACGGGAAAGACCTTCGTCAAGTTCGGCGAGCAGGTTTCAACCGGCACGCACATCGCCAACGTGGGAACGACGGGTGGTTCGACCGGTTGTCACTTGCACTTCGAGGTTCGCGAGAATGGTCGGGCAATCAATCCGGTCACGTTCATGCGCAGGATGGGCATCACGCTCGGTTAATTAGTGACCTGCAGCGAGGCGGGCAATGCCCTCTTCGACAATCGCTTCTGCTTCGGCGCGACCCTGCCAACCCTCGGTTTTGACCCACTTGTTGGGCTCGAGGTCCTTGTAGTGCTCGAAGAAGTGTTCGATTTCCTTCTTCGTGAACTCGGGGATGTCATCGATGTCTTGGATGTGCGCCCAGCGCGGGTCTTTTTCGAGGACGGCGATGACTTTCGCGTCGCTTCCACCGTCATCGGTCATGTTGAAAACCGCGACGGGACGAACGTTGAGTCCGACCCCGGGGAACAGCGGGTAGTCGAGAAGGACGAGTACGTCGACGGGGTCACCGTCGAGGCCGAGCGTGTTCTCGAAGAAACCGTAATCGGTCGGGTAAACGAATGAGGTGAACAGCACCCGGTCGAGGTACACACGACCGGTCTCGTGGTCAACCTCGTACTTGTTGCGGCTTCCCTTGGGGATTTCGATAACGGCGGGGTATCCGGCCATGATGTCTCCTCGTGTCTCAACGGTTCTCGGATAACCTTACCGAGTGACCGATACCAACTGCGAGCGACGCGGGAGGTTGTCGCCTGCCGTCGCCGAGGTTCGATCGGCTGTTTCGGAGTTTTTCGACCGTCACCCGCTTGATGGCGGGGATCTTGTCCTCGTTGCGCTGAGCGGCGGCGCGGATTCTCTTGCGCTCGCGGCAGCAACTCGATTCGTCGGGGCACTGCGCGGGCTCCGCGTCGGCGCCATCATCGTGGATCACGGGATTCAGTCGGGAAGCGCAGAGCTCGCCGTCACGGTCTCGGAAACCGCGACGTCGATCGGGCTGGACCCGGTCGAGGCCGTGCGCGTTTTGGTTGGAACAGAGGGCGGCCCCGAGGCGGCCGCTCGCGACGCGCGCTATTCGGCTCTGCGGAGCGCCGCCGAACGGCACGGCGCTGCCGTCGTTCTGACCGGTCACACTAGAAACGATCAGGCCGAAACGGTCCTGCTGGGGCTCGCCCGCGGGAGCGGACCGGGCAGCCTCCGGGGGATTGCGGAACTCGACGGACTCATCGGGCGCCCACTGCTCGACGTCACGCGAGAGTCGACCCACGCAGCGGCGCTCGCCGAGGGACTGAACCCCTGGAATGACCCCCACAACTCGGACGAGCGCTTTTCGCGTGTCCGTGTCCGTCAGAACGTCCTACCGACGATGGAATCCGAACTCGGTCCGGGAATCGTCGACGCGCTCGCGCGAACGGCCGACCTTGTTCGCGATGACGACGACGCTCTGGATCTTCTCGCGGCGGGAATGGCGCGCCAGGTCGTGTCCGCCGACCCCGTGTCTTTTGCTGCCGACGACGTTGCCCATCGTCCGCGAGCGTTGCGAACCAGAATCATTCGCATCGCTGCGAATCACGCGTGGGGCACGACCATTACTCACGTTCAAACCCGCGCGATTGATGCGCTTCTGACCGACTGGCACGGACAGGGAAAGGTTGATGTCACCGGCGGTAGTGTGGTCAGACACGATGGTCGAATCCGCTTCGACCCCGCCAGTTAGGACGATATGCGGTACGACGACGTTTCCGACCAACTCGACGAGATCCTCGTCACCGAGGAACAACTTCTTGCGCGAATCGCCGAGCTCGCCCGCGAAATCGAGCGCGACTACGCCGGTAAAGACCTGCTGCTCGTCGGCGTGCTGAAGGGCGCGGTGATGGTGATGAGCGACCTGTCGCGTGCGCTCACAATTCCGATCAACATGGACTGGATGGCGGTCTCGTCGTATGGACACGGAACGACCTCGAGCGGTGTCGTGCGAATCCTCAAAGACCTGGACACTGACATCGCTGACCGAAACGTCCTCCTCGTCGAGGACATCATTGACACCGGCCTCACGCTGTCGTGGTTGCGCGACAACCTGATGTCTCGGGGTGCGGCGAACGTCAAGATCTTTGCCGCCCTTCGCAAGCCCGACGCGGTCAAGGTCGACATCGTTGCGGACTACCTCGGATTCGACATCCCCAACAAGTTCGTCGTCGGCTACGGGCTCGACTATGCCGAGAACTTCCGTCATCTGCGTGATGTCGCCGTGTTGTCGCCGAGCGTGTACGCCGAAAGCGAATAGCCCTGATGTGACCGCCCGCTAGCGAGTACGCTGGCAAGACGTGTTGTAGAACAGGAGCAGGGCGCCGAATGAAGAATTTCCTCAAAGGACCGTGGCTGTATATTGCCGCCGGTCTGTTGGTTGTGTGGGCAGGATTCTCGTTCCTCACGACCGTCAATTACGCCCCCGTCTCGACCAAAGAGGGCTTGGCCTTCATTGTCGACGGCAAGGTGAAGGAAGTCACCATCACCGACTTCGAGCAGCGCGTCGATCTCACGCTGAAAACCGCCGACAAGAAGTACGGCGAAACCGTCCAGTTCTATTACGTCGCACCACGTGGCGCCGAGGTGCTGCGTGCCATCACCGCGGCGAACCCCGAGAAATTCACGGACGAGGTCCCCAAGGAATCGTGGTTCCTGTCGATCCTCGGGTTCGTCATCCCGTTCCTCATCATCGGACTGGCGTTCTGGTTCATCTCGTCCAATGCGGGCGGCGCTCGCGGAGCAATGCAATTCGGCCGGTCACGCGCCAAGCTGTTCAACAAGGAATCGCCACAAGTCTCGTTCGAGGACGTCGCCGGCGCGGACGAAGCGATCGAAGAACTTCACGAGATCAAAGAGTTCCTGCAGAACCCCGAAAAGTTCGAAAAGGTCGGAGCCCGAATCCCGAAGGGCGTGCTGTTGTACGGCCCTCCCGGAACGGGTAAGACCCTTCTCGCGCGCGCTGTCGCCGGTGAGGCTTCGGTTCCGTTCTATTCGATTTCCGGTTCGGACTTCGTCGAAATGTTCGTCGGTGTCGGTGCGAGCCGTGTTCGCGACCTCTTCGACATCGCCAAGCAGAATTCACCCGCCATCATCTTTATCGACGAAATTGATGCCGTCGGGCGTCACCGTGGTGCCGGAATGGGCGGTGGCCACGACGAGCGCGAACAGACCCTGAACCAGCTCCTCGTCGAGATGGACGGCTTCGAGCCGGGACAGAACGTCATCATGATTGCTGCGACGAACCGTCCGGACATCCTCGACCCCGCTCTTCTTCGTCCCGGTCGATTCGACCGACAGATTCAGGTGGACGCCCCCGATTCGAAGGGCCGTGCCAAGATTCTCGCGGTGCACTCGAAGGATAAGCCGATGGCGAAAAACATCGACCTCGAGGTTCTCGCGCGCAAGACTCCCGGCTACACCGGTGCCGATCTTGCCAACGTCATCAACGAAGCAGCGCTTCTCACGGCTCGTCAGGGCAAGAGTGAATTGACGAACGAGATTCTCGACGAGGCCGTTGACCGCGTCATGGCCGGACCGCAGAAACGGTCTCGAATCATGAAAGACAAGGAGCGGCTTATCACCGCGTATCACGAGGGTGGGCACGCACCCGCGTCCGCCGCGATGCGCCAGACCGACCCCGTGACGAAAGTCACGATTCTTCCTCGCGGACGAGCACTCGGGTACACGATGGTCATGCCACTCGACGACAAGTATTCGATTACTCGCAACGAACTGCTCGACCAGTTGGCGTATGCAATGGGCGGCCGCGTCGCAGAGGAAATCGTCTTCCACGATCCGACAACGGGTGCGTCGAACGACATCGAAAAAGCGACCGGAATCGCTCGCCGCATGGTCACCGAGTTCGGAATGTCGAATGTCGTTGGCTCCGTGAAGTTGGGTTCTGGTTCCGGCGAGATGTTCCTCGGTCGAGACGTCGGACACCAGCGCGATTACAGCGATGGTGTTGCTGAACGGGTTGACGCCGAGGTTCGCGCACTGATTGACAATGCGCGGGACGAAGCGTGGTCGGTGCTCACGGCCAACCGCCCGATTCTCGATCAACTCGCGAAGGAACTGCTCGAGAAAGAAACGCTCGACCACAACCAACTCGCGACGATTTTCGCCAAGGTCAAGAAACTGCCCGCACGACCCGTGTGGAAGTCGAACCCCAAGCGTCCCGTGTCGACGAAGGGACCGATCAAGGTTCCGGCACGTATCGCATTGGACTCGGACGTGAAGCCCGCTGCAAAAGCGAAGCCGGCAGTCAAGGCAAAGTCCACGACCGCAGTAAAGCCCGCGGCCAAGCGGACGAAGCCGGCCGCGAAGTAGTTTTCATGGCCATCGATCGGGACCGCATCGCCGCGGCTGTGAGGGAAATCCTTGCGGCCATCGGAGAAGACCCGTCACGAGACGGC
>JAIOXB010000003.1 GCA_021741825.1 Microbacteriaceae bacterium | reverse complement strand
GTGGATACCGACGACGTCGAGTGAATCATCGAATCCGAGGGTGAACTTCAGTTCAATCGCCGCAGCGCACACGGCTCCGGCGATGATTCCGAGAACGAGTGACCAACCGGGCGTGAGATTGGCACAAGCTGGGGTGATGGCGACAAGTCCGGCGATAGCGCCGGAACCAGCACCAACCGACGTGGTCTTGCCGTCCTTGAGTTTCTCTACAATCATCCATCCCAGGATTGCCGAACCGGTTGCTCCGAAGGTGTTGATCACGATAAGACCGACCTGGCTCATGTCGCCGAAAGCCTGTGCACCAGCGTTGAATCCGAACCAACCGAACCAGAGGATTGCGACCCCGATGAGCGTTAGTGGAACGTTGTGTGGCTGGTGTGTTCCTTTTCCAAACGCGACTCTCTTTCCGAGAATAAGTGCGAGCGCGAGCGCGGCGGCTCCCGCGTTGATGTGAACCGCCGTGCCACCCGCGTAGTCGATTACGGCAGGAAGTCCCAGGGTTTCCCCTAGGGCCATAATCCAACCACCGCCCCACACCCAAGCCGCAACAGGGAAATAGACAAGAACAGCGAACAACCCAACGAAAACCATCCACGGTCCGAACTTCGCACGGTCGGCGATTGCACCCGAGATGAGTGCGACTGTGATGATCGCGAACGTAGCGCCGTAGGTCGCGTACAGCAGAGTTCCGTCGTCAGCGGCCGCTAGCGCGAAATCAGAAAACGGGTCACCCGCGAATGCAAAAGGACTGGTGACCGAGGACATGTTGTAGCCGACCAAAATCCACAAGACCCCGACGAGCCCCATGGACCCGAACGACATCATCATCATCGAGATCACGCTCTTGGCTTTGACCAACCCGCCGTAGAAAAACGCTACTCCCGGGGTCATCAGCAGAACGAGCGCAGTGGCCACGATCGCCCACGAAAGGTTTCCAGTTTCCAATTCATCAAGCCTTTCCGTCGGCAACATGGACTTATGTCCACTGCCTCTATTAAACGGCCAGAGTGTTACGGGGACGGTCGAATTCCGTTTCCAGCGGGTTACAAAGCTCGGCGTCGCGTTACGACGAGATTTCGCGGTGCGTCAGAGCGACGAGGCGGGACTGCGCGCGAAGATACTTTTTGCGAAAGCCACCAGCGAGCATGTCGTCGGGAAAAACGTCATCCACCGCGACCCCGGTTGCTCGGATCGGGATGTCCGAGTCGTAGAGACGGTCGACGAGCGCGACGAATCGTAACGCGTCGTTCTGGTCAGTAAACGGAACCACGTCGCGCCAAATTGCCAGGGAAACTCCCGCGATCAAAGGAACGTATTTGCTGGGGTGAAGTGTGGCGAGATGCCGCACGACGTCGCTGAACGGATCATCAGAGACGTTGTCCGTCGTCGGAAGTGTGTTGATTTCGGCATCGGTGGATACGTCCGCCCGACCTTCATTTTCACGATGACGATAGTCAACACCGTCAATCCGCAGGGTCACGAAGCGATCGGAGAGCGCGTGAATTTCGCGCAAAAAGTCCGCCGCAGCGAAACGTCCCTCCCCCAGGGCATTCGGTGGGGTGTTGGACGTCGCCATCACCTTCGTCCCCTTTTCCATCAGGTCACCGAGTAGGCGGGTCATCATCATCGTGTCGCCCGGGTCATCAAGTTCGAATTCGTCGATCGCGATGAATGAGGCTCCCGCGAGAGACCTCGCCGCTTCGGCGTAGCCGAGCGCTCCGACCAACGCCGTGTATTCGATGAATGTGCCGAAATACTTGCGCCCGGTGGCGCGGTGCCAGGTTGCGGCCAAAAGGTGAGTTTTTCCTACTCCGAATCCGCCGTCCAGATACAGTCCGGGTCGCTGGGTTGACTTTCGGAAGAGCCCGCCACCTCCATCGCTACCGAAGTCATTCGCGGTATCACGAGCGGCGGCCTGAGAAGGGAAGTTCACGTCGGGGACGAATGATTCGAAGGAGGCTGATGCGAATTGGCGTGGCGGCACGAGGTGCTTAAGCATTTGGGCCGTAGTGAGAGTGGGACGTCTTTCGACCAGATGGATTCGCGACACGATTTGTCGAGCCTAGCCGACAGAATCCAGTCAATGTCAGAGAATTGTCCCTATGAAGATTAGTAATGACTATCCCGAGGTGTTCGAGTTTGATTCTCGCGACTCCGTCTCAGGACAGACATGGTGGAACACGCTCGGCGATAAGTGGGTTCGCGTGAACCTCATCACTGATGCACTTGGCAATACAGTCGGTGGTTCCCATTCCAGTCGTGATCTCACGGGTGGAGCGGACCGCGATGTGCTCGCCGCGCTGCGCGCTGAGGCCGACGTTGTCCTGATTGGCGGTGAGACCGTTCGCACCGAGCCTGATTGCATCCCGCGAAACAGCGATGTCGTCATCGTTTCTAAGAGTGGAAACATCCCGCTCAGCGCCATCGCGAAGGCTCGTGGGCGCGTTACTGTTTTGCACGGTCGCTCAGGAAACCCTCCGAGCCCGACCAACGGTGTTGTCCTTCCGCAATTCACTGGTGGCGCCATCATCAAAGCCGTCAGGGCGTTGGGGTACAAAAAGATAGTGTGCGAGGGCGGCCCCTCCCTCGCCCAAAAATTGGTCGACGCTGGCGTGGTCGACGAATGGTGCCAGACACTGTCGCCAAAGCTCGGCCAGCGAATTCCAGAACTCGTTGCTGCGGATTTCGGCGGTGTTTTGCGCAACGTTGCCCATGACGACGAGGGCTATCGCTACCTTCGTCGCAGCCGCAACGGCGCGCCTCTAATCTCGACCTGAAACACTCGAATACATTTGAGCAATGGGCACCGACGCGTCAACTCCCCACTACTTCGAGGAACTCGTCGAGTCTGTTTCCGCGATTGACTGGCCAGAGGGCTTAGACGTTCACCCCATCGATGCTCCGACTGGTCTGGCGCCCAACGCGGTAGCGTTCGCCGCCGATGTGACGGCGGGGCCGGGTAAACACGACCGAGGGACTGGGCGTCTCATTTTCCTTGATGACCCCAGCGAGCCGGCGGGTTGGGGAGGTCGGACCCGCGCCATCATTTTCGCCCAATCCCCGATCGAGCCACTGATGGGTGGGCACGACGAACTTGCGCACGTTGCCTGGTCGTGGCTCACCGAATCGCTCACCATGGCCGGAGCGTCCTACGAGCATCCCGCAGCGACCGTAACGCGGGTTGTCTCGGTTGGATTCGGTGAATTGGCCTCCCAGGGGCGAGGCTCCCAAATCGAGGTCCGAGCGTCATGGTCGCCCACATCGAGCGATGCGAAGCCCCACGCGGACGCCTGGGCTCGCTTTGTTTTGCACCTCGCCGGGTTTGAAATCCTGCCCGAAGGTGTCTCCGCGATGGGACTGTAGTGTCCGAAACCGAGACGGCGTCAGAGCCCGACGCGGTCGAACTTCCTCTGGCAACTCTCGCCCGAACACCACACGTGATTGACACCCACGACGGCTTGACCGAAGCGATTGCCGAACTGTCCCGTGGAACCGGCCCTTTTGGTGTGGATGCAGAGCGATCAAGCGGTTTTCGCTATTCCGCTCGGGCCTATTTGATACAGGTCAGCCGTCGGGGCGGCGGCACCCATCTCATCGACCCCATCGCCTTTGACGGACTCAGCGAACTTGGCGAACTGCTCGCAACCGACGAGTGGATTCTGCACGCGGCCACACAAGACCTCGCTTGCCTCGCAGAAGTTGGGCTCGTTCCGACAAAGCTGTTCGATACCGAGCTCGGTTCGCGCTTAGCGGGACTCCCTCGAGTCGGGCTCGGTACCGTGGTCGCCGAGTTGCTCGGACTCCACCTGGCTAAAGAACATTCCGCCGCGGACTGGTCGACCAGGCCAATTCCTCAGGATTGGCTTGTTTATGCGGCGCTCGACGTCGAACTGTTGCCTGATTTGCGAGACGCCCTCGCTGCGGTACTCGAGTCCCAGGGGAAGACCCACATCGCCGAACAAGAATTCGCCAACCTTGTGCACTGGAAACCCGCGGAGGCGAAAGTGGACCCGTGGCGACGGCTCTCGGGCCTTCAGAGCCTGCCGACGCCGCGGCACCTCGCTGTTGCCCGCGAATTGTGGGTTGCCCGCGACCAGTTCGCTGAATCGATTGACATGGGACCCGGCAGGACAATCCCCGACCGCGCGATCGTCGCCGCGGCGTCTCGATTGCCCAATTCTCGGGGCGCGCTGGCAGCAATCAAGGAGTTCAGCGGACGTTATTCGAGGCGGGAACTGGCCCGTTGGTGGGAGGCAATCGAGCGAGGGCTTTCGACCGACGACCTTCCACCCATGAGGGTTCGAGGAAACGGACTGTCCACGCCTCGAAATTGGAAAGACCGCCACCCGGATGCCTACGCGCGATTCATGTGCGTTCGCGAATCGATGTCCGTGATCGCCGAGAAGACGTCCATCCCGATTGAGAATCTTGCTCTTCCCGAGATGATCCGTCGAATCTGCTACGAACCGCCCGTAGAGTTTGAGCCTTCCGCCGTCGCGACCTGGTTGCGCGACGCCGGTGCACGCGAGTGGCAAATAGAGTTGATTCATTCTGAATTGAATGATTGCTTTGTCCGCGTCGCCGAGGATCCAACCGAGTTCCTCGCGGCTCCGGCCGAAACCGTCGACTAACGTCGACCCCACAGAACTACGACAAGCGGAGGTATCGGCGTGACTCACGACGTTTTCTACATCGATGGGATGCGTAGCCCTTTTGGCCGCGCCGGCGCTAAGGGAATTTATCGTGATACGCGTGCCGATGACATCGCGACCTCCACTCTTCGAGGCTTGTTGGCGCGGAACCCGCTTATTCCACTAGCGGAAATCGACGATGTTGCCATCGCCGCGACAACCCAAGAAGGCGACCAGGGGTTGACGCTGGGACGTACGGTTGGACTCGCGGCAGGACTTCCCCAGTCCGTTCCTGGTTTCGCTATCGATCGAATGTGCGCGGGCGGAATGACGTCAATGACCACACTGGGCTCCGGAATCGGATGGGGCCAAATCGATGTCGCCGTCGCCGGCGGGGTCGAGCACATGGGACGCCACCCGATGCAATTCGCGCTGAAAGCAAACCCCGCGATGCTTGAGGCTGGGCTGCTGACCGAAGAATCCCTAGCCATGGGATTCACGGCGGAAATTCTGCACGACAGTCTTCCCGCAATCACCAAGGATCGAACCGACAACTACGCGGAACAAAGCCAGAGCCGCGCCTGGGCTGCATACGAGGCTGGTTTCATCCAACCCGATCTCGTCGAGATCGACACGCCTCACGGAATTGCCAACCGCGACGAACAACTTCGGCCCTCTACAACACTCGAATCCCTCGCGGGTCTCGGCACACCTTTTCGAGAGAACGGCCGGGTTACGGCTGGTAATGCCTCACCGCTCACAGACGGAGCGACGATGTCGATTTTGGCCGGAACGAACGCCGTTCAACGGTTCGGACTCACCCCCAAGATGAGACTCGTGTCGTACGCCTTCGCTGGCGTCTCTCCGAACGAGATGGGCTTGGGTCCGATACCGGCTACCGAGAAGGCCCTCGTCAAGGCGGGACTTGCCATCTCTGACATCGGTGCAATCGAGATAAACGAAGCCTTTGCTATTCAGGTTCTCGCCTTCGCGGACCGCTTCGCCATCGACCAGACCTCACAGATTCTGAACCCGTGGGGTGGCGCAATCGCGCTGGGGCACCCACTCGCGAGTTCGGGCGTCAGGCTCGCGATTCAGCTCGCCCGCCAATTCGAGCTCGACCACTCGGTTCGCTACGGCATCACCACGATGTGCGTCGGGCTGGGCCAGGGCGGCACGATGGTGTGGGAAAACCCCAACTTCCGCGCATGATCGATTACCCGGAAGAGGATTTTCCCGTATTCGTCGAGCTGACCGAGACGGTCAGCCCAGGAGGCAACAGCGTCGGCGTGCTCACGCTGACAAACCACGATGATCGCCGACCGGCGACGCTCGGCCCCCTCGGTCTCGCGCGTCTCGGCGAAGCACTCGACGGCATCGCATCACGCGCCGGTGACTTCGCTGCTGTCGTTGTCACCGGTAACGGCAGAACTTTCTGTGCTGGCGCGAATCTTGACACTCTCGCTGGACCACGGCACTTCGGCGACGCGCTTCAACTCGCTCAAGAAGGCCACCGGGTTTTGTCCAAACTGGCAAACCTCGGCGTTCCGACAATCGCCGCAATCAACGGGACGGCGCTCGGTGGAGGTCTAGAACTCGCACTCCACTGCACTCATCGCATTTCGCAGGACGGTCCAATTTCGATCGGGCTTCCCGAAATCGGCCTCGGGTTAATCCCCGGCTGGGGAGGCGCAACCCTCCTGCCTCGGCTGATCGGAATCGAGTCGGCGCTTCGAGTGATGGTCGACAATGCCATTGCAGGAAAAACGCTGACGCCCCAGGTCGCACTCGAACTCGGAATTGTCGATGGCGTGGCTGCCGATTCGGTCGGCGCTGCTGTCGCGTTCACCGATTCATTGCCCGTACAGGCCCGGTCGAGCGCAATCGTCGCGGACTCCGCCGCTGCCCACGCGATCGACTCCACAATCGACCGTTACGTCTCGCGTGTGGGAAATCCCATCGACGCTCTCACCCATCTGCGGCGCGTTCTGCATCATTCAATCGAGGCAACCGAGAGCGAATCGTTTGAAGCCGAAGACGCTGCGCTTGCGGACCTGATGACGACATCGGAGTTTCGACGCCGCCTGTACGCGTTTCGGATTACGAGCGGAGCGCACAAGACGCCGCGCTCCACTCCGGACGTAACGCCTCGAGAAATCCGGCGTGTTGGTGTGGTTGGCGCAGGGCTCATGGCGAGTCAGATTGCACTGGCTTTCGCCGAGACACAGGGTCGGACCGTCATCGTGACGGATGTGACACAGGCCAAACTTGACGCGGCACGTGACCGGATTGACGGGTGGTTGGCCGCGCGCGTTGCGAAAGGAACCCTCTCCCCGGATGCCCAATCCGAAACGCTGTCTCGCATCGACACGACTCTGTCAATTTCTGATTTCGCCGAGTGTGACCTGGTCATCGAGGCGGTCTTCGAGGACCTCGCGGTCAAGAAAGACGTCCTCACCGCGGTCGAATCCGTCGTCCGCGCTGAGTGCATCATTGCGTCAAACACCTCGTCCCTGTCCATCGAGGCGATGGCGACGTTCGCCACACATCCCGACAGGGTCGCCGGAATTCATTTCTTCAACCCCGTCGCATCAATGAAACTGGTTGAGGTCGTACGCAACAACAGTCAATCAGACGAGACACTCGCGACTGCAGTCTCGGTCGCGCAATCGCTCCGCAAAACACCTGTCATCGTCGCAGATCAGGCCGGGTTCGTGGTCAACCGGCTGCTGTCAACATTCCTTGGCGAATCGTTGCGCTTGGTGGAGAGCGGCGTTTCCCTGGGCGACATTTCGACGGCACTCGAGCCACTGCGGCTCCCCATGACACCGTTCGCGCTGATTGATTTGATTGGGCGAACCGTCTCGCTGTCGATGCTGGAATCGCTGTACGCGAGCGCACCCGATCGATTCTTTGTCGGGGACGCTCTGCGAGCAGTGACCTCGAGTCCGTCAGCCGGATCCGTTGGCGATGACCTCACCGTCGTCGTTTCGGCGTCGCGCATACTCGGTCGGAACGAGATTCACGACGTGGTGGTCGACGCGCTGGTCCGGGAAGTCGCTGTCATGCTCGATGCACAGGTCGTGACGGATATCCGCGACATCGACCTGTGCATGATCAACGGTGCAGGGTGGCCGGCCGCGATCGGTGGCTTGACGCCCTATCTTGACGACTGTGGGGCCAGCGAGCGGGTAACGGGCAAACGGTTCCACCCCGCCTCGAACGTCGCCTAACGCTTCTTCGGTTTTGCTTTCGGAACGACCGAGCCGCTGAGCTGGTTAATGATCTTCGACGCAATCGCGTCGGGCGTGAGTCCTACTCTCGCGAGGATGTTGCCACGCGTGTCGTGTTCAAGGAATTCGTCGGGAAGGCCCAGTTCGTCGACCCCCGTGTCGACGCCCGCCTGTCGAAGCTCTTGACGAATTCGAGTTCCGACCCCGCCAACACGGATTCCGTCCTCGATAGACACGACGATTCGATGGTCTCGAGCGAAATCGACGATCGAGGACGCCACCGGAATCACCCAGAGCGGGTCGATAACTGTCGAACCAATCCCCGATGCCGCGAGGCGATCTGCGACGTCGAGCGCGAGAGGAGCCATCGCCCCGACGGCAACGAGGAGGACATCGTGAGCCTTGTCCTCGCGCAGAACGTCAACCCCGTCGGCCGTTCGCCGAACGGCGGGGATGCTTTCGACGACGCTCCCCTTAGGAAAACGGACAACCGTCGGTCCATCCTTGACACTGATCGCTTCGCTCAACTCTTCGCGTAATGTCGATGCGTCACGCGGGGCCGCGATACGAATTCCGGGAACAATCTGCAACATCGCAAGGTCCCACATGCCGTGGTGGGAGGCGCCATCCGGACCGGTGACACCGGAGCGGTCGAGGACAAAAGTGACACCGGCTTTGTGAAGCGCAACGTCCATGAGTACCTGATCAAACGCTCGACCCATGAAAGTCGCGTAGACAGCGACGACAGGATGAAGACCTCCGAATGCGAGTCCCGCCGCGCTCGTCGTAGCGTGTTGCTCGGCGATACCAACGTCAAAGACACGATCGGGGAAAACCTCGGCCATCGCGGAAAGTCCCGTGGGTCGCAGCATTGCCGCCGTGATTCCCACGATTGTCTCGTCCTGTCGAGCGAGCTCGACGAGTTCGTCCGCAAAAACCGTTGTCCACGATTGCCCGCCACCACCGTTTTCTTCGCCCGTGACCGGGTCGAACGCACCGATTGCGTGGAACTGGTCGGCTTCATTGAGACGAGCGGGCTCGTAGCCACGTCCCTTTTCGGTAATCACGTGAACGATGACCGGGCTGCCGTAATCCTTGGCTTGCTCTAGCGCTCGCTGAACATCGCGAATGTTGTGGCCGTCGATCGGGCCGATGTACTTGATGTCGAGATTCGAATACAGCGCTTCGTTATTCGTAAATCGCGAGAGAAATCCGTGGACACCGCCGCGGATACCGCGATACACCGCTCGAGCCGGTCCGCCGAGTCGTTTCGTGATAGCCCAGGAAACCCGATGAAGGGTTCGATACGACGGTCGGGTCCGCACGTCCGTCAAGAATCGTGCGACACCACCGATTGTTGGCGCATACGAACGGCCGTTGTCGTTGACCACGAGAATGAGCCTGCGCGAGTTGTCGTGGGAAATGTTGTTAAGGGCCTCCCACGTCATTCCGCCCGTCAACGCGCCGTCACCGATGACCGCGATGACGTGGCGATCTGACTGTCCCGTCATTTCATAGGCTTTGGATATTCCGTCCGCCCACGACAGTGAACTTGACGCGTGACTCGATTCGACGATGTCGTGAACCGATTCCGACCGTTGCGGATAACCGGCGAGTCCCCCTGCCTCACGAAGATGCGAGAAGTCCCGTCGGCCCGTCAAGAGTTTGTGGACGTAGGACTGATGCCCCGTATCCCAGATAATCGGATCGTTCGGCGAATCGAACACACGATGGAGTCCCACCGTCAATTCGACGACACCGAGATTTGGCCCGAGGTGTCCCCCCGTCACTGAGACTGAATCGATGAGAAACTCGCGAATCTCGGCGGCGAGTTTCTCGCACTCTGCCAACGTCAATTTCTTGACGTCGCTGGGGGAGGAAATATTAGACAGATACATTTCGGCCTATAGGAGCGATCGCAGAACGTACTGGAGAATCCCGCCATTGCGGTAGTAGTCCGCCTCGCCGGGGGTGTCAATGCGCACCACCGCGTCGAACTCGATCACAGTTGCTTCCGCCGTCGAGTGTTCGGTCGGCGATGCGACCACGTGAACCGTGCGGGGCGTGGACCCCGAGTTGAGTTCCTCGATGCCAGTGAACGAAAACTCTTCGCTTCCCGTGAGCCCGAGAGACTCTGCGTTGTGCCCCACCGGGTACTGAAGCGGGATCACGCCCATTCCGATGAGGTTGGACCGGTGGATTCGCTCGAACGACTCGGCGATAACCGCCTTGACTCCGAGCAAGCTTGTACCCTTGGCCGCCCAGTCTCGGCTTGAGCCAGAACCGTATTCTTTGCCGGCCAGAATGACGAGAGGTGTCCCCGATCGCTCATAGTTCTGGGACGCGTCATAGATGAATGATTGTTCGCCGGCAGTTGTGGTGAAGTCTCGTGTGTAACCACCCTCCACACCATCCAAAAGTTGGTTCTTGAGGCGAATATTCGCGAACGTTCCGCGAATCATGACTTCGTGATTTCCACGACGGGACCCGTACGAGTTGAAGTCACCGCGGTCTACCCCGTTGTCTTGAAGGTACTTCCCGGCCGGCGTGTCCGCCTTGATGGACCCGGCGGGCGAGATGTGGTCAGTAGTCACCGAGTCACCAAGCAGCGCAAGTACGCGTGCTCCAGCGATATCGGACACGGGTGACGTGGCGACGGTCATTCCCTCGAAATACGGGGGTTTACGCACGTAGGTTGACTTCTCGTCCCACTCAAACACGTTCCCAATTGGTGTCGGGATCGACTTCCAGCGATCGTCTCCGTCGAAGACCGACGCGTACTGTCGCACAAACATCTCGGTGTCAATTGACGAGTCGATGGTCTTTTGCACCTCGGCGGCCGATGGCCAAATGTCGGCGAGGAAGACATCCTGCCCATCCGCATCCTGACCGAGAGCGTCCGATTCGAAATCGAAATTCATTGTTCCCGCGAGTGCGTAGGCAATCACGAGCGGAGGCGATGCAAGATAGTTCATCTTGACGTCGGGGTTGATTCGTCCCTCGAAGTTGCGATTTCCGGACAGAACCGCGGTGACCGCGAGGTCGTTGTCGTTGACCGCGGCGGATATCTCGGTCGGGAGCGGACCGGAGTTGCCGATACACGTCGTACAGCCGTAGCCGACCAGGTAGAAGCCGAGCGCTTCGAGGTCGTCCATGAGACCGGCCTTCTCGTAATAATCGGTCACGACCTTCGAGCCGGGCGCCAGCGTGGTCTTGACCCACGGCTTGGAAACGAGACCCTTTGCGACCGCGTTTCGAGCGAGAAGTCCAGCGGCGAGCATGACCGAGGGGTTTGACGTATTCGTGCACGACGTGATGGCCGCGATTGCGACGTGACCGTTGTCAACGGTGAAGTTCTCACCGTCGATCGAGACGTCGGCAGCCTTGCCTGCCCCATATGCCGTGAGGTCCTTTGCGAACGTCTCTTTCGCCTTGTCCAGTTGGATGCGATCCTGCGGTCGCTTCGGTCCGGCAATCGACGGAACAACCGTTCCGAGGTCGAGTTCGAGATACTCCGAAAAGACCGGCTCGATGTCAGGGTTGTGCCACAGCCCCTGAGCCTTGGCATAGGCCTCGACAAGAGAGACAGTTTCTGCTGGTCGGCCGGTGAGCTTCAGATAATCAACGGTGACCTGGTCGACGGGGAACATCGCCGCAGTCGACCCGAACTCCGGGCTCATGTTTCCAATCGTGGCGCGGTTTGCCAACGGAACCTGCCCGACACCCTTGCCATAGAACTCGACGAACTTGCCCACCACGCCGTGCTTTCGAAGCATCTCGGTGATGGTGAGGACGACGTCCGTCGCCGTGATTCCGGATGGGATATCGCCGGAAAGTTTGAATCCAACGACTCGAGGGATCAACATCGAGACGGGCTGACCGAGCATCGCGGCTTCGGCTTCGATTCCGCCGACGCCCCAGCCGAGCACACCGAGGCCGTTGACCATCGTCGTGTGCGAGTCGGTGCCAACACACGTGTCGGGGAACGCTAGCGTTTCGCCATTTACGTCCCGCGTATAGACAACTTTCGCGAGGTTCTCCATGTTCACCTGGTGGACGATTCCCGTTCCCGGCGGGACAACTTTGAAGTTGTCGAAAGCCGTCTGTCCCCAGCGCAGGAATTGGTATCGTTCACCGTTGCGCTCGTATTCGATCTCGACGTTGCGCTCGAATGCGTCTTCGCGGCCAAACAGGTCCGCAATGACCGAGTGGTCGATAACGAGCTCGGCGGGCGCAAGCGGGTTGATCTTTTCGGGGTCTCCGCCCAGATCGGCGACCGCTTCTCGCATGGTGGCGAGGTCGACGATGCACGGGACTCCGGTGAAGTCCTGCATCACGACACGTGCCGGGGTGAACTGAATCTCGGTGTCGGGTTCGGCGTTTGCATCCCAGCTCCCGAGTGCACGAATCTGTGCCGCGGTGATGTTCGCGCCGTCCTCGGTGCGAAGGAGGTTCTCCAAAAGGATCTTCAAGCTATACGGGAGACGTGCGTGTCCCTCGACCGCGTCGAGTCGGAAAATCGTGTAATCACGACCCTTGACGGACAGGGTGGCCTTGGAACCGAACGAATCAATGCTCACAGCAAAATACTCCTCACGAGGGACAACTCCCCCATCCTAATCCAGAGCGCTGTGCCTAGCGGGCAGCCGCGGAGAGCGCGGAACGCATCATCAACCACGTCACCCACAACAGCGCTGCATACATCGGCAGACCCATGAGAAGTTTTGTGGCTGCCAAAGCCGCGGTTGCCTGTGCAAGGTACAACGGGAATTGGACAGCGAGCCGAAGCCCGAAGAAACCTGCCCACACGATGGTCGCGAGATACGCGGCGCGACGGACGATTGGCGATGTGCGCGCGGGGTTCTCGGAAACCAGCAGGTTCGTCACGATTCCGATAAGCGGGCGTCGAATTAGGATCGAGACGAGCATCACCACCATCGAAATCGAGTTGATGATGAAGCCACCGACGAAGTTGTCCTCTGCGCGCCCCGTCCACAACGCGAACCCCGCGCTCAGCGCGATGCCGATGCCGCCCGATATCGCGGGCAGGACCGGAAGGCGTTGGACGAGTCGCGTGATAAGAATCGCGATTGCGACAATGACCGGCGCGATCACCGAGGGAAACAAGTCGCCCGTCACGGTGAAAACCACGAGGAACAAAAAGCCCGGTGCGGTTGATTCGACGACACCGCGAACTCCCCCAATCGCGCTGAACAGGCTTGCCCCGGTCAATTTCTCGTTTGCAACCAGCGAGGCGAGCGGGGACTTCGAGACTGATTCTCCGAGCGGGTTCTTCATGCAACCGTCCCCGGCTGTGGCGGAACACGAAGCGTCAGCAATTCACGCGGCGGAAGAGCCTCGGTGCCACGGTTGACGACGATGCTCCGGAACACGTCTTCAACGACTGCCGCGCGCGAATCCGTGTCGGCCGCCGGACCGGAAATGACTCCGCGAAGGAACCACTTGGGTCCGTCCACTCCAACAAATCGAACCGGCCTCTTCGAGCCATCGGCCGTCGGCACAGCCGCTCGTACTTCCGGCCCAAACGGACCGACGACGTGTTCCGCTTTTCCGCCCTGTTTGACGACCTGCGCCGCTACCTGCTCGCGAATCTCGTTCCACAGACCTTCGGTTCGTGGCGCCGCAAAAACCTGAACTTGGAGCGTCGAACCATCGATGTCGAATGTTGCAGCCACGAGCCGCTTCGTTGCCTCTTCGATGTCCAGTCGCAACTGCAAACCGGTTCGGGGCGTCACCTTGATGGCCCCGAGGTCGATGAACGGTTGCACCGCACTCACCTCAGAAATGTCGAACGGTCCGGTCATCTCGCGATCTGCGGGGGCGCTCTTAGTGTTCATGATGCGGCTCCTGCCGTACCGGTCGAACCGAACCCGCCGACTCCACGCTCGGTGCCGGGAAGTTCGGTGACAGGAACAAATCGAGCGCGTACCATCGGTTGAATAACGAGTTGAGCGATACGGTCGCCGACGGCCACCGAAAAAGAGTTCACTGGATCTGAGTTGATCATGACTACGGAAATTTCTCCTCGATAGCCGGCGTCGATAGTGCCGGGTGAATTCACCAATCCAATGCCGTGCTTTGCGGCTAGCCCAGAACGCGGCATGACGAAAGCGACGTAACCGTCAGGTAACGCAATAGAGATCCCGGTCGGAATAACCGCACGTTCGCCGGGTTCCAGTGTGACTCCGACCGTTGACAATAAATCCGCTCCCGCGTCGCCCGGATGCGCGTACAGAGGGGGTGTTCCAACAATGAGAACCTCGGGTGTCATTCGTTCAGGGTAATGCATGGTCGAATGGTTACATGGTTCGTTATCAAGAATCCCTGACCCCGTCGTGGTCATTTCACCTCGCACTCCTCGTCGTCATCCCCATGGGTTTCGGAATGCTCGCTCCGATCAACATTGTCGCGGGTTACGTCGCGGCGATTACGTTGTACGCCATCACACTCTTTGCCTTCGTTGTCTTTGCGCCGCGAATTATCGTGACGGACACACACCTACGGGCGGGCCGAGCCTCCATCGAATTGTCACTGCTGGGTAAAGCGACCGTCATCGAACAAGTCGACCGAAACCGTGCAATCACAGACGCGCGGACGTGGAAACTCATCCGTGCCTGGATTCCACGCGGACTCAGCGTCATCGTGAACGATTCGAACGACCCGACACCGAGTTGGTACGTATCGACGCGCAATCCCGAAAAACTAAGGGACGCACTTCGAGGAAACTAGGACTCGCACTCCGAACAAAACGCTCCGGTCTTGTTTTCCTTTGCAATCTGCGAGCGGTGCTTTACCAGGAAGCAGGACATGCAGGTGAACTCGTCAGCCTGCGGCGGAACAACGATGACGTCGAGTTCCATACTCGCGAGATCTTGACCGCTCATCTCGAGACTGTCTGGGTTGTCCGCGTCGTCGAGAATGTCACCGGGCCGAGGCTCGGGTACGCGCTCTTGAAGAGCCTGAAGTGATTCGTGGTCTTCCTCGCCCTTTCGGGGGGAATCGTAATCAGTAGCCATGTTTTTGGTGAAGCCTTTCGTGTGCCGTGCTGGCGGCGATAGTTTGCGACACTTTACAACGAAAAGCAAACTCACCCGTGACATTCGCGTCGAACGTGTCGCGCTAGCGGTATTCTCGCTGGACAAGAGTAACCGAGGAGTTGTCGATGGAAGAGTTGTCGGTCATCGAGGTGACACGCGATGGAATCATCGTGGTCACTCGAGACGGCCAACGTTTTTCCATCGCTCTCGATGACGCACTCCGGTCCAAACTCGGGCACTCCTCTCCCACAACAACGGCGGTCACGGTGTCTCCCAGAGAAATCCAATCCATGTTGCGATCCGGGCTCTCGGTCGACGAAGTCGCGGCCGCATCCGGCTCCAGCGCCGAACACATCGCTCGCTTCGAGGGACCAATCGCAGCCGAGCTCGCGTTCGTTCTCGAGCGTGCCCTCGCCGTCCCCGTCGTCGGTGACGGAGCAGAGTCGTCATTCGGTAGTGAAATCGCCGCGCGCATCACCAGCCAAGGCGGCCGCGTTGTTCGATGGCAGGCCTACCGAACCAACGATGAGTGGGTGGTCGGCGCCCGATGTGTGTTGGGTGACGTCGAGGAGGACGCCACCTGGTCATTCGATCCACGAAAGATGACGCTCGTTCCATCCAACGCGTCTGCCGTCCGAATCTCGAAATCGGAGTCCGTCGATGCCGCGCTGTTTCCGCCGCTTCGAGTCGTCACCCCAAAACCCGCCTCTCGATTCGACAGCGGCGAATTCGAACCGCTTCCGGTTCCTGTCGTTGCCGAGCCAGCGTCGGAGACTCGCGAGGCGGTGCCGGCAGCGACATCGTCGATTGAAGTAGACCTGTCGACCATCGCGCCGACGGCAACACTCGACGACTCGTCGAACCAGGTCGATGATTTGACGCGACGACGCGGAGAACGAAAAGACGCCATCGCCTCGCATCCTTCGACGGGCTCGATTCCCATCATTACGCCCGACATGCTCGAGCTGCCCGACGATTCACCCGTCGCCCCAGAGGACGTCCCCACCACGCAGGTGGGCGAGACGGGAGCGATACCCACGCCGAGTTCCGACGTGTTCACCGACCCGACGCCGAGCCGTTCGAAGCGGCAACGAGCTGCGATGCCCACGTGGGACGAGATTGTTTTCGGCGCACGCCCAGAAGAGGACTAGCTAAGCGAATGCACCGCCCCGAATGATGGGGACAAGGGTTTCGGTTCGACTCAGGCCACCGTGTTGACCAACCATCGCCATCGATTGGTCGGTCGCGAGTCCCTCGATGTAATAGACCGATTCGCCGCGCGGGGTCACGAGTACATTCCCAATTCGTTCGCGGGCAAAATCCTCAACCCGGCCGAACCACCCCGCGGCGATTGCCTCCTCGCGCGAGACGACGTGGGATCGATGCCCTTCGGCGTCGCGCCAACGGTCGAGCGTGCCAGGCTCGTCCTCGGCATAAAGATGCAGAAAACGAGGTTCTCCTCCAATCGTCACTCCATCGAGCAGCGGTGAGTCCGATGGAACGATTATCTGTCGAGAGGTTGGCACATCCATCACCCCGTGATCGGCCGTGATGATCAACCCGTCCGTTGGCGAAAGCCGACGGCAGACGTCGGCGACAAAACCGTCCAACTCTTCGAGACGCCGAATCCACTGGTCAGAGGAAACACCGGATGCGTGGGCGGCCATGTCGAGCTCGGCGATGTAAACGTAGGCGACACCCTCGCGGTGTTGCGCCACGAAGTCATCTATCGCACCTAATCGGTCGTCCCAGGTTTTCGCGCTGACATAGGGTGCTCCGCGCAAAATCGCCCGAGTCAATCCCGAGTCGCGATATCTCGGAGACGAGATGATGGCGGCAGGGATATCCGAATTCTGTTCCCACAGTGTCGGGACGGGTTGCCAAATCGTCGGGTCCACCGCGTCCAGCCCCGAGATCTGATTGACAATCTCTGCCGTCGCCGGATTGCGGATGGCGTAACCAACCATGCCCGTCTCGCCAGGAGATCGGCCGGTCATGAGAGTCGTCAACGCAGAGGCCGTCGTGGTCGGAAATCCGCTGTGTGCGTCGGTTCTGGTCAACGAACCGATCGAGCGGGCGTGGGCAGAGCGGGCGTTGAGGTTTACCGAACCCAGTCCGTCCACGAGAACCACGATCGTTCTGCGCGACCGCGCCAGCCCGAGCGGGTTCTCCTCAGCGCGAACAGAAGCAAAAGCGCTAACCAACACCTCCGCGAGGCAACGGTCGCTCGGGCCAATGACAGGTAAAATCGGGGACACTGTGAGTCAAACCCCTTCCTCTTCCGAGCGTATCGATGACGTTGACGTTTCCCTCGAGATGCAGGGGTCATTCCTCGAGTATGCCTACTCCGTCATCTATTCTCGCGCCCTTCCCGACGCTCGCGATGGGCTCAAGCCGGTCCAGCGCCGAATCATCTATCAAATGGCCGAGATGGGACTGCGTCCCGAAAAAGGTTATGTCAAGAGCGCACGCGTTGTCGGCGAGGTGATGGGAAAGCTCCATCCCCACGGCGACAGTGCAATCTACGACGCTCTCGTGCGATTAGCGCAGTCATTCAGCCTCCGTGTTCCCTTCGTCGACGGCCACGGCAACTTCGGTTCGCTCGATGACGGTCCCGCAGCCTCCCGCTACACGGAAGCGAAACTGCGCCCCGAAGCAATCGCGATGACGGACAGCCTCGACGAAGACGTCGTCGACTTCGTCCCGAACTATGACGGGCAGCTTCTGCAGCCGGACGTGTTGCCCGCCGCTTTCCCCAACCTCCTCGTCAACGGCGCAGCCGGGATCGCGGTCGGAATGGCGACGAACATGGCGCCACACAACCTCGTCGAGGTCGTTGAAGCAACTCGCCACCTGCTCGCGCACCCCGACGCGACATTGGACGATCTGATGGCGTTCATTCCTGGCCCCGACCTTCCCAGTGGCGGCATAATCGTCGGCCTTGAGGGAATTCGTGACGCCTATCTGACGGGAAAGGGTGCCTTCCGAACGCGTGCGCGCTCGACGATCGAACAGGTGTCAGCCCGAAAGACCGGAATCGTGGTCACCGAACTGCCGTACCTGGTTGGCCCGGAACGCATCATCGAACGCATCAAAGACGGCGTGACCAAAAAGAAGATCACGGGGATTTCCAACGTGGTCGACCTCACCGACCGGAAAAACGGACTTCGGCTTGTCATCGAGGTGAAGACGGGTTTCTCTCCAGAGGCCGTCCTCGACCAGTTGTATCGCCAGACGCCTCTCGAGGACGGTTTTTCCATCAACAATGTTGCGCTCGTTGCGGGAAAGCCCGAAACCCTGGGTCTGGTCGACATGTTGCGGGTGTACATCGCCCATCGCCTTCAGGTTGTCACGCGCAGATCGCGGTATCGTCTCGACCGCAAGACCGAGCGTTTACACCTCGTCGAAGGGTTGATCCGTGCCATCGTCGACATCGACGCGGTGATTCGAGTCATCCGAGCCTCGGATGATGCAGCCTCCGCGCGAACAGAACTGCAGTCCACGTTCGCCCTGTCCGAACTCCAGGCCGATTACATTCTCGAGCTTCGACTGCGTCGACTCACGAAGTTTTCGCGAATCGAGCTCGAATCGGAACGCGATTCACTAATCACGGACATTGAAGCGCTCACCACCCTCTTGTCGAGTGAAGATTCGCTGCGCACGGTTGTCTCGGACGAACTCGCCGATGTCGCCTCCAAGTATGGAACACCGCGTCGGACGACGCTTTTGGACGGTGAGGATGTACCCGTTGTCGGTGCGATTGCGAGCCTCGGACTCGAGGTCGAAGACGAACCCTGCAGTGTGGTCTTGACCGCGACGGGTAAATTGTTGCGGACACCCGCCACATCAGAGTTTTCCGCTGTCGCCAAACGAGTGAAGCACGATGTCGTTCGGTCAGTAGTCCGCACGACCACTCGAGGCGATGTCGGGGCGATCACCTCGAAAGGCCGTTTCATAAGGTTCACGCCGGTAGCACTCCCCTCCTCTGACGGAGCGATCGGCTATGCAACGGGATCGAAAGCGACCGATTACGTGGTTGGACTCGCTTCGGGCGAAAGGATTGTTTCCATCGTTCCGCTCTCGGATGTTCCCATAGCGCTCGGAACTCGACGCGGAACCGTGAAGCGTGTTGATCCCAGTACCTTCCCAGCCCGTGCGGACTTTTCGATCATCAATCTCGACGACGGAGACGACATTGTCGGGGCAGATCTCGCTCCCGACGGACACGAGCTCGTCTTCGTGACACTCGACACTCAATTGCTTCACTTCCCCGCCGCCTCGGTGCGTCCGCAGGGTGTCGGGGCGGCAGGCATCGCGGGAATCAAACTGACCGCGAACGATCTTGTCGTCTCGTTTGCGAGCGTCTCGGCCGACGCCAACGCCCACGTCGTCACGATCACCTCGGCAGGGGCCACCTTGACCGGAGCCGACCCCGGCCGCGCCAAGGTCACTCTGTTGACTGAATACCCTGGAAAGGGCCGTGCAACGGGCGGAGTGCGCTCTCACACGCTACTGAAGGGAGAAGTTGGCCTCGCGCTCGCCTTCGTTGGCCCGGAACCCAGGGCATGCGCAACCGATGGCACAGCGCGTGAGTTACCGACCGAGTTCGGTAAACGCGACGGGTCGGGTTCACCGTTGACCGACGTCGTGTCGTTTATCGGGACGAGACTGCGCTAAACATCGATTCGATCGCGATCGAGTGCGCCATCGATGATGAACTCGCGACGCGGGGCAACCTCGTTACCCATGAGAAGTTCGAACATCATCGTTGCCTTCTCGGCATCATCGATGCGCACGCGTCGCAGTGTTCGGTGCTCGAGACTCATCGTGGTATCCGCGAGCTGATCCGCGTCCATTTCGCCGAGCCCCTTATAACGCTGAATGGGTTCCTGCCACGAACGTTTCGCTTTGCGCAGCGAGTCCAGCGTTGCGTGCAACTCGGCTTCGGAGTAGGTGTAGATCACGTCGTTCGCCTTTGACCCTGGGTTGATCGCCACGATGCGGTGCAGCGGCGGGACAGCCGCGTACACGCGCCCCGCTTCGACCAGAGGTCGCATGTACTTGAAAAACAGCGTCAACAACAGCGTCCGGATGTGCGCACCGTCGACATCGGCGTCGCTCATGATGATGACCTTGCCGTAACGGGCTTGCGTGAGGTCGAACGTTCTGCCGCTTCCGGCGCCAATAACCTGCAGAATCGAGGCGCACTCGGTGTTTGACAACATATCCGCCACCGACGCCTTTTGGACATTGAGGATTTTGCCTCGAATCGGAAGTAGCGCTTGAAACTCGGAGTCGCGCGCCAATTTGGCCGTCCCCAGGGCGGAGTCACCCTCAACAATGAACAATTCGCTGCGCTCGAATTCGTCCGACCGGCAATCAACGAGTTTCGCTGGCAGAGTCGATGACTCGAGCGCATTTTTTCGTCGTTGTGTTTCTTTGTGAGCACGAGCCGAGATGCGGCTCTTCATTTCGGCAACGATTTTTTCCAACACGAGCGCGGACTGCGCCTTGTCGTCACGCTTTGTTGACGCGAACTTTTCTTCGAGCGCCTTCGTCACGACCGCCGAGACCACCTGGCGAACCGCAGGAGTTCCGAGGACTTCTTTCGTTTGTCCTTCGAATTGCGGTTCGGCGACGCGAACCGTCAGCACCGTCGTGAGCCCTGTCAAGATGTCGTCTTTTTCGAGTTTGTCGCTTCCGACTTTCAGCCGGCGGGAATTCTTTTCTACTTCGGCACGGAGGACCTTCACGATTGCCTGTTCGAACCCGGTCACGTGCGTTCCGCCCTTGGGCGTCGCGATGATGTTGACGAAGGATTTTTGTACCGTGTCGTAACCCGTGCCCCAGCGAACAGCAATGTCCACGTGGCAGGAACGCTCGACGTCCGTCGACACCATGTGCCCCGCTTCGTCGAGAACGGGGACTGTTTCGGTGAAGGTGCCGTCGCCGGTCAGACGCCACACCGAGGTCAGCGCGGTGTCGGGGGCGAGGAATTCGGTGAATTCACCAATGCCACCCGCAAACGAAAACTCGTGGTGCTCCGGTGTGTCCGACCGTTCATCCGACACCGAGAGTGAGAGGCCGGGCACGAGGAAAGCCGTTTGGCGAGCTCGCGCGAGAAGTGTATCGAGTTCGATGATTGACGATGTACCGAAGATCTCGGGGTCCGGCCACCAGCGAACTCGAGTTCCGGTCACTCCTTTGGGGGCCTTGGCCACAACGCGCAATTCAGAGTTGTCGATGTAGGGAGTGAACGGAGATCGCGGACCGTATCCCGCGGCATCATCGAAGATTCCCGGCTCGCCGCGGTGGAACGACATCGCGTAGGTGGATCCGTCACGGTCGACGAAAACGTCGAGGCGTTCGCTGAGAGCGTTCACCACCGATGCGCCGACACCGTGCAAACCGCCCGACGCCGTGTACGAGCCAGAGCCGAACTTTCCGCCCGCGTGGAGTTTGGTGAAGACGACTTCGACGCCGGTCAGACCCGTTCGCGGTTCGATGTCGACCGGGATGCCTCGGCCCGTGTCATGCACTTCGACGCTGCCATCGGGGTGAAGTGTCACGCCGATTGCTGAACCGTGTCCCGCGAGGGCTTCGTCGACGGAGTTGTCAATGACTTCCCACAGACAGTGCATGAGTCCGCGTTCGTCGGTCGAGCCGATGTACATCCCCGGGCGCTTCCGAACAGCCTCGAGTCCTTCGAGGACACTGAGATGACGGGCGGAGTATTCGGTAGCCACTGATTAAGCCTTCGCTGACGGGGACGACACTAACCTTAGGCGAGGGCGCGACGGCTCGGAGGCAGGCTCTCCGTGGTTGTGAAGAAAATTACGCCCATGGCGAAACGGGATGGTTTTCGACCGGGAATGGTCGACTCTCGTGATGAGATAGAGACATTGAAAGGATGTACATGACCGCGACGAACTCCCCCTCTGAAACCGCAACTGCACCCGAACTCAGCGCGCTCGATCGCTGCGACTCGTGCGGAGCGCAGGCATATGTGCGTGTGCGTCTTCAGTCCGGTGAACTTTTCTTCTGCGGACACCACGCGGGTCAGGTCAAGCCTGCACTAGAGCCAACAGCGCTCGAATGGCTGGACGAAACAGATCGCCTCACCGCGGACGAATCGGTCTAACCCGAGACACGCTCGAACGACGACCAGGTTCGGTCATCGTGAAACTCCCTCAGGCGCGCGTCATACGCCGCCACAGCAATCTCTTTCAGAGCAATCTCTGGAGCCGGCGACGGAACCAATGACGACAGCAACCACTGGGCGAGATGCGGGTTCATCACAAGCACAGGGCCAATCAGCGAGGTGCCGATGAAATTGTGTCGCCGAACTCCCTCAACGTGCGTTGTGGGGTTTCGACCGATGCCACGCGTCGTGGTCATGAATCCCGGGATTTCCGGTGAACTCGAGACCATCGAGAATTGCGACTTGTAACCGACGATTGGTTGCGAAACGCCATCGAAGGTGCCCATGACCTTTCCGGTGTAGCGCTCGAACATTCCCACCTCGGTCGAGAAATCAAAAATTCCGACACCGGCTTCGTCGTAGTTCATCTCGGCATTGGTAATTCGCGAACCAAGAGTTTCCATGGCGTTGTGAGTGAACAAAAAATGTGTACCCGAATCGATGAGGTGATTAATTCTGTCTCGATGCGGAAGCAGCCGCTTAATCGCACGGAGTTGACCTTGTTCCGTGAGAGGCCCGAGATAGACCAAATCAACTTTCCCGGAGGCAAACTCAGGTGTCTCATTGAGCCCAGTTCGCGCGATGCGGGCTTGCGGCAGGCAGCGCGCGAGAAAATCGATGTTCGCATTGTCGCCATACAGGTTGGCGATCTCGGGGAACAACATCTCGATCGTGAGCGTCACGAGTTCTTCTCCATCAGTCGCGTTCGCAACTTTCCGTGAACGACGTCCCCGGTCACCACGGCATTGTGATTGCTGTGGAGATTGAAGATCGCATCAACGCCCTCGAGTGGCACCAAATCCGCTCCGCGCGTTTCGGATTCGTCCAACACGATTCTCGTCGGATCAACGCCCGCCATGGCGAGTCTCAGTGCTTGATCGTGACGACGGACTCCCCCGACATAAATCGCAGAGATCGACGGGTCGGCAAGATACTCGTAGTCGGCGTCGTATGTCCACGCCGTGTTTTCCACGCCGTCGAATCGGTCGGTGGTCTCGTCAACGGCGAGAAGTACGACTTTTCTGCCGGGCACCGAAAGGATGTGCGCGAAAGCCCGCGAGACCGCGACTCCGACGAGACCCTTTGTCAACAGTCGGACAAGCCGAACGCCACCAACGGTTTCGTCCGCGAAGCGGGAGGGAGGCGGAGTGAGCGAGCCGACCACCGAACCAATCGTCTTCGGCGCAATGTTCAGCACGTCGAGCGTCGCGGCCACCGCCGCCACGTTGTAGACGTTGACGACGCTCTCGTTCGCCAGACGAACGCTCACCGACTCGGAATTGATGACGAGCGACCTCAACCCCGTTGTGCTGTCGATCGGTGACACACGGATGTCAGGCTTCGGAGACGTGAACCCGCAGGCCCGACATCGGACACGGCCAATGTGGTTGAAGCGCCAAAAGAGCCATTCAAGCGGTTCGTCGCACCGCGGACAGATGGACGCGTCGACCGCAGAACCACTTGGCTCACGCGATTCATCGCCCGTTGGGTCAACCCCGTAAAAGACACGAACATTCGAATCACTGCCGAGCGAAGCAGCGATGAGGTCATCCGAGTTCAACACGAGGGTTGTCGTCGGTGATAACGCCGAAGACAAAACCCATGCGATGAATTCCGGGTGGGCGTTTCGCTTAATCGAGTCGCGGGTCAGATTCGTACACACGACGATGTCGGGAGCCAATTGCGGAAGAACCCGAAGTGCGGAGCGCTCGTCCATTTCGAGAACGGCAACGTCATTTCGACATCTGCCGGTCAGCGAGACTCCGCTAATAAGTGTGGCTACGATTCCGTCTCGAAGGTTCGACCCGGCCCTGTTACTGGAGACGCGCAAACCGATCGCACCCAGCGCATCGGCAAGAAGATTGGTGGTCGTCGTCTTTCCGTTAGTTCCCGTGACGACGATGACAGTGTCGGGGCGTGCAATGCAGCCAAGCAAACCGGGGCAGACCCAGAGTGCGATGCGTCCAGGGACGTGAGTCCCCTCCCGGCCGAGAAGCCGAAGGGCTGACGCCGCACATTTTCCGATCCAGACTGCGGCGAGTGCGCGCAACCCAAATCGCGGTCCGTGGCGATTGCCGGGTACAGGGACCGTCGATTCGGTCATTACTCGAGGAACTCGCGAATGGTGACGGATCGAGACGGGTGTCGGAGTTTCGTCATCGTCTTGGACTCGATTTGGCGGATGCGTTCGCGGGTGACACCGAAGGTCTCACCGATCTGATCGAGTGTCTTTGGAATACCGTCACCGAGGCCATAGCGCATGCGAATCACGCCGGATTCCCGCTCGGACAAGGAATCGAGAACCGACTCCAGCGCCACGAGCAACATGCGATTGGCGACGGCATCGAGCGGAACGATTGCCTCGGTGTCCTCGATGAGGTCACCGAATTCGGAGTCTCCGTCTTCACCGAGTGGAGTGTGGAGCGAGATGGGCTCGCGCCCGTACTTTTGAACCTCGACAACCTTTTCCGGTGTCATGTCCAACTCTCGCGCTAATTCCTCGGGGGACGGCTCACGCCCTAAATCCTGAAGCAACTGACGCTGTACGCGCGCCAGTTTGTTGATGACCTCGACCATGTGAACGGGAATACGAATCGTTCGAGCCTGGTCGGCCATTGCTCGAGTAATTGCCTGTCGGATCCACCAGGTGGCGTAAGTCGAAAACTTGAAACCCTTCGTGTAATCGAACTTTTCGACCGCGCGAATCAGACCAAGGTTTCCCTCTTGAATCAAGTCAAGGAACTGCATGCCTCGGCCCGTGTACCGTTTCGCCAGCGAAACAACCAATCGGAGGTTCGCTTCGAGGAGGTGGCGTTTGGCGCGCTCACCGTCGTCCGCGATGATTCGGTATTCACGTCCCTCGCGGCTCTTTTGCTTTGCTCCCGAAAGCTTTGCCCACTTCTCTTCCGCAAACAGCCCTGCCTCGATACGAAGCGCGAGCGTCACTTCCTGTTCGGCGTTGAGGAGCGCAACCTTACCGATTTGCTTCAAGTAATCCTTGACGGGGTCGGCGGTCGCGCCGGTGATCATGGTCGAGACCGACGGAATCTCGTCATCGCCCGACGAAATGTGAATCGCGTCCGCCGGCAACGTCGCAGTAAGCGCAGTCTTGACGTCTTCTGCTTCTTCGTCAGTTAGCTCGATCACTTCGTCGGAAGCGGGGACGCTCGTGTCCTCGACCTCGATGATGTTGTCATCGCCCACCACCAGTACGACATCGAACTCTTCGTCGCCGATAAGGTCCGCGTCATCGATGGTCAGTTCAGCCGAGACGGACGCCTTCGCGGCGACCTTCTTTGTCGGGGTTTTTGCCGCGGTCCTTGCCGGTGCCTTCGCGGTAGGTTTCGCAGCAGGCTTCGCCGGAGCCTTCGCAGCAGGTTTTGCCGGAGCCTTCGCAGGTGCCTTCGCGGTAGGTTTCGCAGCAGGCTTTGCCGGTGCCTTCGCAGCAGGTTTTGCCGGAGCCTTCGCAGGCGCCTTCGCGGCAGGTTTCGCAGGCGCTTTCGCGGCAGGCTTGGCAGGCGCTTTCGCGGCAGGTTTCGCAGGCGCTTTCGCGGCAGGTTTCGCAGGTGCCTTAGCGGCAGGCTTTACCGGCGCATCATCCTGGTCCTTGTTTTTGCGATTGAAAAAGTTGAAAAGACGGGGGGCGTCAGCCATGAAGATTTCCTCTTTCGGGCAGTAGAAACCCCCGTGTCAAATCGGCTAGGCCGCAGACTCGGGGTCTTTCAGTTCAAAGGTTATCACGGTCGACTAGTCGTCCGGTGTGCCTCGTGTTCGCAGGAAGTTTTCCAACTCGGCCGCGATGCTCTCGGCGCTGGGGAACTGTCCTTCGTCATCCACAAAGGGCGACGGTGTTGGATTGTCCAACATGTACGTGTCGTGACGACTTTCCAGATTTGTGATGAGTTTCGCGAGTTCGTCGTTGTCGGTCACTTGATCGGCAATCCCCGTGAGGAACTCCCGGCCCGTTTCTCTCAACGCGTCGGTTTGCAGCGATATTCCCGTGCCAGTGGTGATCGCATCGACGACGGCAAGCGTTCCGGCTGGGAATTCCGCATCAGCAAGGTAGTGGGGTATCAACAAAACAAAGCCAGCAACGGGGTGCTCGAGTTTGGTGAGCATAAATTCGACGAGATGCACGAACGTACCGGGAACCTCGGTCGTCGGTTTCCACACCGAATACTGTTCGATCAGGTCGTCGCGATTTCCGCTCACGGTCATCCCCACGGGTCGAGTGTGCGGAACCGGCATGGGAATCGCGTGAACCCACATTGTCTCGGAGGTCTCGAAAGTTTCGATCGCGGTGACGACGGCTTCGGCCGCCGCTTCCCAGCGATAATCAGGCTCGTAACCGGTCAGCAACAGGAACTGCTCTCCGAGTTCGTCGGTAACGAGCCTCAACACGAGTTCCGGCGGGCGGTAATCCGTGAGTCGGGTCTGTTCGAAAGTGAACGTCGGTCGACGGGCGCGATAATCCAAGAGCTCGTCGTTGTCGAACACCCACACGCGCTCGTGGGTGGTGGAGTCGAGCAGATGCCGAGCCGCCGTCGCGACCGACCGTCCAGCGTCGATAAAGCCAGTGAGCAGAATCACGAGCGGCAGACCGCGAGGTACGTCAACACCCAACTCTCGGTAGACCAACCGTCCCACGCTCATGCCTCCATGCTACGGCGGTATCCCGAACGCCTCGCCTACGCTGGGAGTATGACTTCCGTTTCGCACTCCCGTTCCCTTGTTCCCGGCGATGTTTTGGTCCTCGTCGCCCTAAAAAACTCAGACGGCGAAATGTCTCACGGCATTCGCGGCAAATTGGGGCGGTGGCTAACCGACGCAATCGACCGCATCGGTTTCGACGGCGGAAAAGATTCGACGTCGATGCTGCCCGCGCCTCAGTGGAGCGACTATCGCACGATCGTTCTCGTCGGTTTCGGGTCCGCGCCCGCGCGCGTCACAAACCTCCGCTATGCGGCCGCGACGGCCACACGATCACTCTCTGGTCACGTGGTCGTGAATATCGCCACTCGGACCAGCGCAGAAGCAACCGCTATCGCTGAGGGTGCGCTGTTGGGCACCCTGAAAACGATGACTCGTAAAAGCGGTGACGGCCCGTCGCTCGTCACGGAACTCACTCTTGTCGCGCGACACGCCCCACTTCTCGACGACATCCGACCGGGCGTCGAGGCCGTCGGGATTGTGCGCGACCTCGTCACCGAGGTTCCCAACATCCTCAGTCCTGACGAGTTGGCCCGCCGAGTCGTTGAGCTGTCGAAGGGCACAGATCTCCGAGTTGAAGTGCTCGACGTGGACGCACTCGAACGCGGCAAATACGGTGGAATTTTGGGAATTGGCGCCGGATCATCTCGGCCGCCCCGCCTCGTCATCGTTCGGTATGCACCGAAGGGGGCGAAACGACACATCGCGCTCGTCGGCAAGGGCATCACGTTCGATACCGGGGGGTTGTCCATCAAACCGGCGAACTCGATGGTCGGGATGAAATACGACATGACAGGTGCCGCGACGGTGTTCGCCGTGACTCGTGCGATAGCCGAACGCAAGATTCCCATTGCGGTCACGGCATGGTTGTGCATTGCTGAAAACATGCCCTCCGGCACCGCAATTCGCCCGAACGACGTCATTACGATTCGCGGTGGAAAGACCGTGGAAGTGACGAACACCGATGCCGAGGGACGAGTCGTGCTCGCCGATGGTCTCGTCGCCGCGAGCGAGGAAAACCCCGACTACATCATCGACGTCGCAACACTCACCGGGGCCGCCCGCGTTGCCCTCGGTGATCGAATCGCCGCCGTCATGGGCGATGCCGCTGTGGCGTCCGCCGTGACGTCCGCTTCTGACGCCGTCGGTGAAGAATCGTGGACGATGCCGCTTCCCGAATACCTGTTGCCGGTTCTGGCGAGCGACGTCGCCGATATCGCAAATTCCAAGATCGGCAACACCGCGGGAGGAATGCTTATCGGCGGCGTTTTCCTTCGCGAATTTGTCGGAACTGACGCTGAGGGGAAACGTATTCCGTGGGCTCACCTCGACATCGCCGGTCCAGCCAACAACGCCAACGCTCCCTACGGGTTCGTTCCGAAGGGCGCAACCGGAACGATGGTGAGAACCCTCATCGAACTTGCCCGCCGGCTTGCCGACGCACCCCTCAACAAGCGGTAGGCTCGAACACGGTTATCACTGGGTTCCAGCATTTCCCGCGTGGCCCAGTCCCATTCACAATTTCAAGGAGTGTTGGTGGCTGACGTAGCAGTAGATCTCGTCGTTCTTGGTGGCGGAAGCGGTGGTTATTCGGCCGCACTCCGCGCAAGTCAGTTGGGCATGAGCGTCGCGCTCGTTGAAAAAGACAAGGTCGGCGGCACCTGCTTGCACGTCGGTTGTATTCCGACGAAAGCTCTGCTTCACGCCGCTGAGGTTGCGGACAGCGTCCGTGACGCGGCGAAGTTTGGCGTTGACGCAACGCTCGGCGGGATCGACGTAGCCGCCGTCTCTACCTATCGGCAGGGAATCATCGATTCCAAGTTCAAGGGACTTCAGGGACTGCTCAAGGCTCGTGGAGTCACCACTTACGACGGATACGGAACGCTCACGTCGCCGAACACCGTTCAGGTCGGTGACACCACAATCACCGGTACCAACGTGGTGCTCGCGACGGGTTCCTACGCAAAGACGCTCCCCGGCCTCGAGATTGGCGGACGCTTCCTGACCTCCGAACAAGCAATCACCCTGGACTACGTCCCACAAAGCGCAATCGTTCTCGGTGGTGGCGTGATCGGTGTCGAGTTCTCGTCCGTCTGGCGATCGTGGGGAACCGAGGTCACCATCGTCGAGGGACTCCCCCGCCTCGTCCCTAACGAGGACGAATCCGTTTCCAAGCAATTCGAGCGCGCGTTCCGAAAGCGCGGAATCAACTTCAAAACAGGCGTCCGGTTCGAAAGCGCAACCCAGGACGCCAACGGCGTCACGGTCACCCTAGAGGGCGGAGAAACTCTGACCGCGGATGTCTTGCTCGTTGCAATCGGTCGTGGCGCTCAGACGGCGAATTGCGGTTTCGAAGAGGTCGGAGTCGCGATGGATCGCGGTTACGTTCTCACGAACGAACGACTTCTAACCAACATTCCCGGCGTTTACGCCGTCGGTGACATTGTTCCCGGACTCCAACTCGCTCACCGTGGCTACCAGCACGGGATTTTCGTCGCCGAAGAGCTCGCCGGACTGAACCCCATGGTGGTTTCGGACGTCAACATTCCCAAGGTCACATACTCCGAGCCCGAAATCGCGTCAGTTGGTCTGTCCGAAACCGCGGCAAAAGAGCAGTACGGCGATGCGGCGATTGCCATTTACGACTACAACCTGGCCGGTAACGGCAAGAGCCACATCCTCGAGACCGCTGGTTCGATCAAGGTTATTCGAGTTGTCGACGGACCGGTTGTCGGGGTTCACATGATCGGCGCGCGCGTTGGCGAACTGCTCGGTGAGGCGCAGATGATTGTGAACTGGGAGGCGCATCCTGAAGACGTCGCGCCGCACCTTCACGCCCACCCCACTCAAAACGAAGCACTTGGTGAAGCGTTCATGGCCCTCGCGGGCAAACCGCTTCACGCGATGTAACAACTGTTCAAGGAGAACGAATCAACATGAGCACGAACGTCAATCTTCCCGCACTCGGCGAGAGCGTCACGGAGGGAACCGTGACTCGCTGGCTGAAAAAGGTCGGAGACTCGGTGGCTGTCGACGAACCGATTGTCGAGGTGTCAACCGACAAGGTCGATACCGAGATTCCGTCGCCCGTAGCTGGTGTCCTCGAAGAGATTTTTGCCCAAGAAGACGAGACCGTCGAGGTCGGTGCCCCGCTCGCGCGTATCGGTGAGGGAAGCGGTGCTGCCCCCGCCGCGCCGGTCGCGGCTCCGGCTGCGCCTGTGGCCTCCGTTCCCGAGACCCCCGAGCCCGTGGTTGTTCCCGTCGTCGAGGCACCCGTTACTCCCCCGCCCGTCGTCGAGGCACCCGTGATGTCCGAACCGGTTATCGTGTCGCCTCCCGTGGTTGCCGCGGCGCCGGTTCAGGTCGCGCCCGTCGTCGCTCCCCCCGTGGCCCCGCCCACACCGCGCTTTGGAAACCCCTACGTGAGCCCGATTGTGCGCAAGTTGGCACACGATCGCGGAGTCGACCTCGCCGGAATTGTTGGAACCGGCATCGGTGGTCGCATCCGTAAAGAAGACGTCCTTGCCGCAGGAGCCAGCGCAGCACCCGCAACACCCGCCGTGCCCGTCGTCGTCGCCGCCAGCACTTTGCCGGCGCCCGTGGCTGCGACGATTTCGCAGGAAGGCGGCGTTGCTCTCGTGACGTCAGATCTTCGGGGGACTCGCGTCCCGATGTCACGCCTCCGCAAGGTCATCGCCGAACGCGCCGTTCTCTCGATGACGTCTACCGCTCAACTCACCACCGTTGTCGAGGTGGATGTCACCGAAGTATCGAACCTTCGCGACCACATCAAAGCGGATTTCCAGGCGAAGACGGGCCAGAAACTCACGTTCCTCCCATTCTTCGTCAAGGCGTCGGTCGAAGCGCTTCAGGCATTCCCGATTATCAACAGCACTGTCCAGGGTGAAGACATCGTCTACCCCGCCTTCGAAAACATCTCGATTGCCGTCGACACCGAGCGCGGGCTCCTCACCCCCGTTGTGAAGAATGCCGGCGGAAAGAGCATTGCCGCGCTGGCGGCCGAGATCGCCGACCTCGCCGACCGGACGCGCAACAACAAGCTCACCCCGGATGAATTGCAGGGCGGTACGTTCACGGTGACCAACACCGGGTCGCGAGGCGCCTTGTTCGACACTCCCGTCGTCTTCCTTCCTCAGTCAGCGATTCTGGGACTCGGAGCAGTGGTCAAACGTCCCGTGGTCATGGGTGGCGACTCGATCGCCATCCGTTCGATGGTTTACCTCGCACTGTCGTACGACCACCGAATCGTCGACGGGGCAGACGCCGCCCGCTTCCTCAGCGCGATGAAGTCTCGACTCGAAGCAGGCGCGTTCACCGCCTCCGACCTCGGTTACTAGGAGAACAGCATGGCAAAAGAACCCGGCCGCGTCCGCCAGATCTTTGACGTCCTCGTCCTCGTCATCAAACGCGATCGCCTCGCGATAATCTGGCTCGTTCTTGGCACGCTCGGCCCGATCGCTGGTGGAATCGTGTTCGCGATTCTGGCGACCGGCGGCGAACCGATCAGCTTCGTCGTTTCCATCATTCTCGGAGTTCTCACCGGTGTTCTCGGTTTCCTCATCGTCCTCGGACAACTGACTCAGCGCCTGATGTACACGAACCTGCAGGGACAGGTCGGTGCGGTGTCCGCGCTAATCAAGAATCAACTTCGTCGCTCATGGCGTGGAAACGATATGCCGATTCGTATGAACAAGAGCCAGGACATCGTGTATCGGGTTGTTGGCAAGCCCGGTGTCGTCCTTGTATCGGAAGGAGTTCGCTCTCGAATCGCTCCTCTCGTCGAGGACGCCCGCAAAGAGGTTCAGCGCATCGTTCCCGGTGTGCCGGTTCACTTGCTCCACGTTGGCCCGGATGGCATGACGCTGAAGGAGTTCTTCCCTGCGCTTTACAAACTCAAGGGGCGCGTTCGTAAGCCCGAGATTGTGGTCGTGTCGAACCGACTCAACTCGATCGCCAAAACTCCCGCGTCGATGATGCCCAAGGGCATTGACCCGACCAAGATGCGCGCCCCCCGACCTCGCTAACGCCCGGCGGTCTGTAACATCCCCGAAACATTCGTGTGACGGTTAAGACACACATCCTCGGTACCGTGGAGCAACTGCTACAGCAGTATGACCCGACCAGTAGGAGGAAACATGTTTAAGACCCCAGCCGAAGTTCTTGCCTTCATCAAGAAAGAGGACGTCAAGTTCCTCGACATTCGGTTCACGGACCTCCCCGGCATTCAGCAGCACTTCAACATCCCCGCGAGCACCGTGGACGAAGAGTTCTTCTCTGTCGGACAGCTCTTTGACGGCTCATCCATCACGGGATTCCAGGGAATCGCCGAGAGCGACCTGCAGTTGATCCCCGATGTGACGACCGCGTACGTCGATCCCTACCGCGTCGAAAAGACGCTCATTCTTATCTTCGATATCTACAACCCGCGCAACGGAGAGATTTACCACCGCGACCCGCGTCAAGTGGCAAAGAAGGCCGAGAAGTACCTCGCGTCGACCGGAATCGCGGACACGGCATTTTTTGCGCCGGAAGCGGAGTTCTTTATCTTCGATGACGTGCGCTACGAGGTTTCGAGCGGCTCGTCTTTTTACCATGTCGATTCGGAAGAGGCCGCCTGGAACACGGGTCGTAAGGAAGAGGGCGGAAACCTCGCCAACAAGACGCCGCACAAGGGCGGCTACTTCCCGGTGAGTCCCGTCGATAAACTCGCCGACTTGCGAGACCAGATCTGCCTCCAGCTCGCCGACGCCGGCCTCGAGGTTGAGCGTTCGCACCACGAGGTGGGAACCGCCGGTCAGTGCGAGATCAACTACCGTTTCAACACGATGGTGCAGTCTGCTGATGACCTCTTGAAATTCAAGTACATCGTCAAGAACGAAGCAGACATCCACGGCAAGGTCGCGACGTTCATGCCAAAGCCCCTCTTCAACGACAACGGTTCGGGCATGCACACCCACCAGTCGCTGTGGGCCAAGGGCAAGCCCTTGTTCTACGACGAAAAGGGTTACGCGGGACTTTCGGACATCGCGCGGTGGTACATCGGTGGCATCCTCAAGCACGCCGGCGCAATCCTCGCGTTCACGAACCCCACGATGAACTCCTACCGGCGCCTCGTCAAGGGTTTTGAGGCCCCCGTCAACCTGGTCTACTCGGCCGGAAACCGTTCGGCTGCGATTCGTATCCCCATCACCGGAACGAACCCCAAGGCCAAGCGCATCGAGTTCCGGGCGCCCGACGCGTCGAGCAACCCGTACCTCGCGTTCGCGGTGCAGATGATGGCGGGACTGGACGGAGTCCTCAACAAGATTGAGCCTCACGAGCCTGTCGACAAGGACCTCTACGAGCTCCCCGCTGATGAAGCGAAGCTCATCCCCCAGGTCCCTGGTTCGCTCGAGGAAGCGCTCATCGCGCTCGAAAACGACCACGAGTTCCTGCTGCAGGGGAATGTCTTCACGAAGGACCTTATCGACGAATGGGTGAGCATGAAGCGTGCGATGGAAGTTCTTCCGTCCGCGCAGCGCCCGCACCCCTTTGAGTACGAGACCACGTTCTCCTGCTAACCAACGTCGTGCGACGAGGCGTCACCGTCGGGTGGCGCTTTCGTCGTTAGTTCGGGTAGAAAACTCGCTCGAAAACCTGGCGACTCTGGCGCGTGATGCGCAAGTAGTCATTCTCCAGATCAGATCCCCGACCCGCGGGGTATGCGAGTATCCGAGCGATTCCCTCAAGTTCCCGTCGATCCATGGGCACGACATCGGACCCCTTGCCCGTAACGAGGGTCGTGGCCGAGCGAACTCGAGAGCTCATCAGCCAGGCCTCGCGAAGGGCGGCGCCGTCGCTCTCTGACAGGTATCCACCGGTGACCTCAGCATCCAAAGCATCTAGTGTTGAGGGCGTCCTCACGCCGTTGTTTCCCTTGCCGTGCATCAACTGAATCAACTGGACGAGCCACTCAACATCACTGAGCGAGCCGCGACCCAATTTGGTGTGCCGCGAGGGGTCCGCACCGAACGGGAGTCTTTCGGTCTCGACACGAGCCTTGATTCGGCGGATTTCGCGGATTCCCTCCTCTGAAATGTCGGTCGTGTATCGGACGGAATCAGCCATCTCCTCGAACGCCGCCAACAGGGCGGGATCGCCCGCCACAGGTCGCGCCCTAATGAGAGCCTGCGTCTCCCAAATGTCACTCCACTGGGCGTAATAGGCGCGATACGCATCGAGGGAGCGAACGAGAGGACCGTTCTTTCCTTCCGGTCGAAGTCCCGCATCGAGGTCGAGCGGAAAACGCATGTCTTCGGTGAGCCGAACAACGGCGTGAACAATCTTCTCGGCGCTCTGGTGGGCGGACTCCCCCGCGCCGTTGTCGCGAAACACCCAGACGACGTCGGTGTCCGACGAGAACCCGAGTTCCCGTCCACCAAAACGCCCCATCGCGATGACGGCGAATTCGACGCCGTCGATTCCACGGCGAGCGAGTCGCGTGGCAGCTTCAATCGTGGCCGTCGCGATGTCCGACAGTGCGATACCGATCTGTTCAATGTCCACGAGATCGAGCACGGCGGCCAACGCAACGCGAAGCAGTTCTCGCCTCCGCGCGAAGCGAACCGCCTTGGCCGCGTCCTCCACGTTGGCGTGGCGGGAGTCAATCGCACCGAACTCCTCCAACAACGTCTCGAGTGTTCTGGGCCGCAAGTTCTCGTCATCGTCCAGCCACGCGACCGAATCGGGCACCCGCTCGATCAACGTGGCAACGTAGTGTGACAGCGAAAGCACGCGGCTAAGTCGCTGTGCTGCGCCAACCGAGTCGCGCAGCATCCGGAGATACCACGGCGAGTCCCCGAGAGAGTCGCTGATTGTGCGAAACGCAGCCAGTCCGCCGTCCGGGTCGGTGCCTTCCGACATCCAATGTAGAAGCACCGGCAGCAGGTTCCGCTGGATCGTGGCGCTTCGCGAGATACCGGTGGTCAGTGCAGCGATGTGACGCAGTGCACCAGCGGGATCACGAAAGCCACTGGCCCGCAGACGCGCTTCCGCCTGAGCGCTCGACAACGAAATCGTGTCCTCACCCAGATTTGCAACGGCAGAAAGAAGCGGTCGGTAAAACAGTCTTTGGTGCAGGGAGCGAACGTCCCGTTTAATGTCATTCCAGCGAGTTAGCAGCGCGTCACTCGTCTCAGCGAGCCCTGAGGCCCGTGCAACCACGCGTAACGTTTCGGGATCGCGCGGCATGAGATGCGTTCGACGAAGTGCAAGCAGTTGGACGCGGTGTTCCAACACGCGCAATTTACGATAATGATTCGAAAACGAGAGCGCTTCCGGGCGTCCGATGTATCCCCCTTCAGACAATCGGGTAATTGCGGTGAGGGTGTCTCGGACACGAACCGTCTCGTCATCTTTGCCGTGAACCAATTGCAACAACTGGACGGTGAACTCGACATCACGAAGGCCACCCGGACCCAATTTGATTTGCACGTCTCTGAGTTCGGCGGGAATGTTCTCCGTCACTCGCTCGCGCATCTTTTGGACAGACTCAACGAACCCTTCGCGAGCAGAACTCGACCAGACGGCATCAGAGAGCGCCGCCAAATAGTCGCC
>JAIOXB010000030.1 GCA_021741825.1 Microbacteriaceae bacterium | reverse complement strand
GTGCCCGAGGGTGTTACAGAATTCGACACGTGGCGAGAAACCACCACTGTCTATCACGAGGGTGTGCCCGGTCACCACCTCCAGATTTCCCAAGCGGTCTACAATTCGGCAGAGCTCAACACGTGGCGTCGACAACTCGCGGGATCGTCCGGTCACGCAGAGGGGTGGGCTCTCTATGCCGAGCGTCTCATGGCCGAACTCGGATACCTGGACGACGACGGTGACCGTTTCGGAATGTTGGACGGACAGCGCATGCGTGCAGCCCGCGTCGTTCTCGACATCGGTGTTCACCTCGGGAAAAAGCGACCTGACGGCAACGGAGTCTGGGATGCGGATTTTGCCTACGATTTCATGCGCGACAACGTTCTCATGGAGGACGAATTCGTGCGTTTCGAGGTGAATCGCTACTTGGGGTGGCCGGGACAAGCACCGTCCTACAAGATCGGACAGCGCATCTGGGAAGACCTTCGAACCGAATCGCAGCGCCGCGAGGGAGCATCGTTCTCACTCGCTGCGTGGCATAAACGCGCTCTCGACATCGGCGGAACGGGTCTCGACACACTTCGCACCGCTGTGCTGGGCGACTGGTAGCGGTTGCGAACACGCGTTTGCGGGCGTTAGACTTGAGTGTTGCCGACCGGCAGCACATCCCTGTCCGCCGCCCGCGTGAAGAGATTTGCGTGGGCATTATTTATGCCCCACTGGAGCACCTAAACACATGACAACCAGCCAGACCAAACAGGTCGCGATAAATGACATCGGATCAGCCGAGGATTTCCTCGCCGAAGTTGAAAAAACGCTGAAATTCTTCAACGACGGAGACCTCATCGAAGGTACCGTCGTCAAGGTCGATCGTGACGAGGTTCTCCTCGACGTCGGCTACAAGACGGAGGGTGTAATTCCCATCCGCGAACTTTCCATCAAGCACGATGTGAATCCGGACGAAGTCGTCAAGGTTGGCGATGTCGTCGAGGCCCTCGTTCTTCAGAAGGAAGACAAAGAAGGTCGCCTCATTCTCTCCAAGAAGCGCGCCCAGTACGAGCGCGCATGGGGAGATGTCGAAAAGGTCAAGGAAGCCGATGGCATCGTCACCGGTACCGTTATCGAGGTCGTCAAGGGTGGTGTCATCGTCGACATCGGTCTTCGTGGATTCCTTCCCGCATCGCTCATCGAACTTCGCCGTGTTCGCGACCTCACCCCATACCTCGGTCAAGAGATCGAAGCCAAGATTCTCGAACTCGACAAGAACCGCAACAACGTTGTCCTGTCGCGTCGCGCCCTCCTCGAGCAGACGCAGTCGGAAAGCCGCAGCCAGATCCTCGGCAACATCCAGAAGGGCCAGATCCGCAAGGGTGTTATCTCGTCCATCGTCAACTTCGGAGCATTCGTAGACCTCGGTGGGGTTGACGGACTCATTCACGTCTCCGAGCTCTCGTGGAAGCACATCGAGCACGCTTCTGAGGTTGTCGAAATCGGCCAGGAAGTCACGGTCGAGGTCCTTGAAATTGAAGAAGACCGCGAGCGCATTTCGCTTTCGCTGAAAGCCACCCAAGAAGATCCGTGGCAGGTGTTCGCTCGCGAGCACGCTATCGGCGAAATCGCACCGGGTAAGGTCACCAAACTCGTTCAGTTCGGTGCTTTCGTTCGCGTTGCTGACGGAATCGAGGGGCTTGTTCACATCTCTGAGCTCTCGGCCCGTCACATCGAACTCGCCGAGCAGGCCGTCGCCGTCAGCGATGACGTGTTCGTCAAGATCATCGACATCGACCTCGAGCGTCGCCGTATCTCGCTCTCGCTCAAGCAGGCCAACGAGGGCGTCGACCCCGAGAGCACCGAGTTCGACCCGGCTCTCTACGGCATGCCCACGGATTACGACGAGACCGGCGCCTACCGCTACCCCGAGGGCTTCGACCCCGCAACGGGCGAGTGGAAAGACGGATTCGACGAGTCGCGCACCAAGTGGGAGCACGACTACAGCGCCGCTCAGGCGCGCTGGGAGGCCCACAAGGTCCAGGTCGTCCGCATGAACGCAGAAGCGGAAGCCTTCCCCGAAGCGCCGCCAGCTGACGCGTCTTCTGCCGCGCAGGCGAACGAGCCCGAAGCCCCCGGTGCACTTGCCGAGGACGAGGCGCTCATCGCTCTCCGCGACAAGCTCGCTGGTGAAACCACCGAGTAACAAAACGCATCGTCGAGGGGTGGTCGGACACGACCACCCCTTTTCGTTACGCTGAACGGGTGCCACTCATTGCGCTCACCGGCGGGATAGCTTCCGGAAAATCGACGGTCGCGAACCGTCTCGCCGAGTTGGGCGCTGCCGTCATATCAGCAGACGAATTGGTTCGGTACGTCCAGCGATCAGGGTCGCCGACGCTGGCGTTGATTGAGAAGCGCTTCGGGCTCGGTGTAATCGATGGCGTTGGCGAGTTGGACCGAGCGGCGTTGGGTCGGCTGGTCTTCGACGACGCAATCGCTCGACAAGACCTTGAGGCGATCGTCCACCCCGCAATCGGAATCGAGTTCGCGGCGCGAATCGCAACCATTACCGCAGAAAAGCCGGACGCAATCATCGTCTACGACATCCCGTTACTCGTCGAGACCAACCGCGCTGCCGAGTTCGACGCAGTCATCGTACTGATGTGCGATCCGCAGATTAGACTCGAACGTTTGGAGCGTCTGCGCGGGCTATCGACAGAAGCAGCACAGTCTCGAATCAGTGCGCAAGCAAGCGAGGAAGATCGGCTGGCGGTAGCCGACTGGACGATTGACACCAGCGCATCCATTGAGTCGACAATCAGACAAACGGACTCAGTCTGGGCCGAAATCGTTGACGCGTATCGCGTTTAGTCTGGATACATGGAACCGACTCGCGACGTACGACCCTTCAGGGTCATCAGCGAGTACACGCCGAGCGGTGACCAGCCCAAGGCAATAGCCGAACTCGCTGCTCGGATCAACGCGGGCGAGACCGATATCGTCCTGTTGGGTGCTACCGGAACAGGAAAGTCGGCCACGGCGGCCTGGCTCATCGAGGCAATTCAACGTCCAGCGCTGGTGCTTGTTCACAACAAGACGCTGGCTGCGCAACTCGCGACCGAGTTTCGAGATCTGATGCCCGAAAATGCGGTCGAGTATTTCGTTTCGTATTACGACTATTACCAACCGGAAGCCTACGTCCCACAGACGGACACGTTCATCGAAAAAGACACCGCGATCAACGAGGAGGTGGAACGTCTTCGGCACTCCACGACGAACGCTCTGCTGTCTCGGCGCGATGTCATCGTGGTGTCCACGGTGTCGTGCATCTACGGTCTTGGCTCGTCCGAAGAATACCTCGACGCCATGCTCGCGTTGCAGGTCGGACAAAAGATTGGACGTCAGGACATTGTGCGGCGTTTCGTCGGGATGCAATACGAGCGCAACGACATCGATTTCAGTCGCGGTAAGTTTCGTGTTCGAGGCGACACCCTCGAAATAATCCCGCAGTACGAAGAGTTAGCCGTTCGGATCGAGATGTTCGGTGACGAGATCGAGGCGTTGTACCAGTTGCACCCGCTAACCGGCGAGGTCATCAAAACGATGGATTCGGTGAGCATTTTCCCGGCGTCGCACTACACGGCGAGCAACGAGACGATGCGGCGGGCAATCGTCGACATCAAGGCGGAACTGGCAGATCGACTGGCGGTTCTCGAGGGACAAAACAAGTTGCTCGAGGCTCAGCGTCTGCGAATGCGAACCACCTACGACCTCGAAATGATGGAACAAATCGGCTTCTGTAGCGGTATCGAGAACTATTCGATGCACATGGATGGTCGTAAACCTGGGGAACCGTCGCACACGCTGATTGACTATTTCCCCGACGACTTCGTTGTCATCATCGACGAGTCTCACGTGACTGTCCCGCAAATCGGTGCCATGTACGAGGGTGACGCGTCACGAAAGCGAACCCTCGTCGAGCACGGTTTCCGACTTCCCAGTGCTCTCGACAATCGTCCGTTGAAGTGGCCCGAGTTCTTAGACAGAGTCGGGCAAAAGGTTTACCTTTCCGCCACGCCGGGCAAATACGAAATGGGCGTCGTGGACAGTGTCGTCGAACAGATCATCCGGCCGACGGGACTGATTGACCCGCAGGTGATGGTCAAGCCAACCAAAGGGCAGGTCGACGATGTGCTGGAAAGCATTCGTCAGCGAGTCGCAAAAGACGAACGTGTTCTCATCACGACACTGACCAAGAAGATGGCCGAGGACCTCACGGATTATCTGCGGGGGATGGGCGTCAAGGTCGAATATCTTCACTCTGACGTCGACACGCTGCGACGAGTTGAGTTGCTCACGGAACTGCGCGCCGGTCGATTCGATGTGCTCGTGGGAATCAACCTCTTGCGCGAGGGCTTGGATTTACCTGAGGTGTCACTCGTGGCCGTCTTCGACGCCGACAAGCAGGGCTTTTTGCGCAGCGCGACGTCGCTCATTCAGACGATTGGTCGAGCGGCGCGAAACGTATCCGGCGAAGTGCACCTCTACGCCGACCGTGAGACGGATGCGATGAAGCAGGCAATCGGAGAAACAAACCGACGTCGCGCAACGCAGGTTGCGTACAACCTCGAACACGGGATCGACCCAACTCCGATTCGAAAGCGAATTGCTGACATCACCGAGACGCTGGCCCGCGAGGTCTATGACACGGAAGGGCTCACTGATCTCGACGATGACGTCGAAGTCGTGATCGACAAGTTGACCGAACAGATGATTGCCGCGGCGGAAGAGCTCAAGTTCGAGCTCGCTGCCCGCCTGCGGGACGAAATCCACGACCTCAAGAAACAGGTTCGCTCGGCTCGCGAACTTGGCAAACCCTAGGATTAGCCAGTGTCTATAACGCCCATCACCGGAAAAAACGTCATCAGCATCAAGGGCGCTCGGGTGCACAATCTGAAGAACGTCGATCTGACGATTCCGCGCGATTCCCTCGTGGTCTTTACCGGCTTGAGCGGGTCTGGAAAGTCATCTCTGGCGTTCGACACACTGTTCGCCGAGGGACAACGCCGATACATCGAATCGCTCTCCTCGTATGCGAGGCAGTTTCTCGGCCAGGTCGATCGCCCAGATGTTGACTTCATCGACGGCTTGTCGCCTGCGGTGTCAATCGACCAAAAGTCGACGAACCGAAACCCGCGTTCCACGGTTGGAACGATCACCGAGATTTACGATTACATGCGACTGTTGTGGGCGCGAGTCGGTGTACCGCACTGCCCCGAGTGCGGCGAGGCAATTCAGCGTCAGTCGGCCCAACAAATTGCCGACCAGCTTTCCGAGCTCCCCGCCGACACTCGTTTCCAAATTCTCGCGCCGATCGTTCAGGGGCGAAAGGGTGAGTTCGTCGAGGTCTTCGCCGACCTGCTCGGTCAGGGTTATGCTCGTGCGCTCGTCGATGGCGACGTGATCCAGTTGTCCGAACCCCCGTTGCTGAAAAAGCAGGTGAAGCACGACATCTCTGTTGTTGTCGACCGGCTCACCGCGGGTGGGGACCTTTCGCGACTCAACGACTCGGTTGAAACCGCATTGAAACTCGGTCAAGGGGTCCTCGTTGCGAACTTTGTCGACACCAGCGACGATCGCACCTTCAGCGAAAAGCTGTCGTGCCCCAACCAGCACGTTCTGACCCTTACTGAGATCGAGCCTCGGACGTTTTCGTTCAACGCCCCGTTCGGGGCGTGTGTGACGTGTCACGGGATTGGAACGCAGTCGATGGCGGACGTCGAGCTCGTCCTCGACGACCACGATTTGTCGATACGTCAGGGCGTTGTGTTGCCGTGGAAGCCGGGTGGCAAAGAACTGATCTACCCGTACTTCGAGCGATTGGCGGAGGGCCTGGCACAAGATCTCGACTTCAGCCTCGACACGCCCTGGAAAGACCTCACCGAAGAGGTCCAGAACGCGGTTCTCTATGGGAACAACCACGAGGTCGTGATCAAGTGGCGAAACCGTTACGGGCGCAAGGTGTCGATGTCCCGCGGATTCGAGGGTGTTCTCACCTACGTTGAACGTAAGTATTCCGAAACCGAAGGGGAGTGGACCAAGGAGCGTTTCGGTGCGTTCCACCGAACTGTTCCCTGCGTTGGATGTGAGGGACAACGCCTCGCCCCCGCGGTCCTCGCGGTGACGGTAAACGACAAGTCGATCTCTGAGGTCTGTGGCCTCTCGCTGCAGGCGGCCCATGATTTCATGACCACACTGACCCTGTCCGACCGTGACGCTCAGGTCGCATCGGCGGTACTGCGCGAGATCACTGCTCGTTTGGAGTTCCTCTTGCACGTCGGACTGAGCTACCTCACGATGTCCCGCGCAGCGGGAACGCTCTCGGGTGGTGAAGCGCAACGAATTCGGCTCGCGACGCAAATCGGTGCCGGGCTCACCGGAGTTCTCTATGTGCTCGATGAGCCGTCCATCGGGCTGCACCAGCGCGACAATCGTCGTCTCATCGAAACACTCGTTCGTCTGCGGGACATCGGAAACACCCTCGTTGTCGTCGAACACGACGAGGACACGATTCACGCCGCCGATTGGATTGTCGACATTGGTCCGGGCGCGGGCGAGCACGGCGGAGAGGTTGTGCACTCGGGGTCACTCGCGAACCTGCTCAAAGAGAAGAAGTCACACACCGCGGCGTTTCTCGCTGGTCGCGAAAAGGTTTCCGATCGCGTCGAACGCCGCCCGTGGTCCACCGATCGCATCGTTACCGTGCATGGCGCAACAGCAAACAACCTTGTCGATGTCGACGTCGATTTCCCGCTGGGTGTATTCGTAGCGGTCACGGGCGTCTCGGGTTCTGGCAAGAGCTCGCTCGTCAACGACATCCTCTACAAGGTCATGGCAAACCGTCTCAACGGTGCGAAGCAGACCCCAGGTCGCCACAAATCGGTATCCGGTCTCGATCACCTCGACAAAGTGATCCACGTCGATCAGGCGCCGATCGGGCGCACCCCGCGTTCGAACCCCGCCACCTACACCGGTGTTTTCGACAAGATTCGCACGCTCTTCGCCGAGACAATCGAGGCCAAAGAACGCGGTTACGGACCCGGACGATTTTCTTTCAACGTGAAGGGTGGTCGTTGCGAAAACTGCTCGGGCGACGGCACGATCAAGATCGAGATGAATTTCCTTCCCGACGTGTACGTCGAGTGCGAGGAGTGTCACGGTCAGCGCTACAACCGCGAGACCCTGACCGTTCGCTACAAGGGTAAAAACATTTCGGAAGTCCTCAACATGCCGATTGAAGACGCCGAAAAGTTTTTCGAGCCGATCACGTCAATCCACCGGTTCATGAAGACACTGTGTGATGTTGGACTCGGTTATGTTCGACTCGGACAATCGGCAACGACTCTTTCTGGCGGCGAGGCTCAACGCGTGAAACTGTCCACGGAACTTCAGCGTCGGTCAACTGGGCGAACTGTCTATGTTCTCGATGAGCCAACAACGGGACTCCACTTCGAGGACGTGCGTCGCTTGCTGGCCGTTCTTCACACGCTCGTTGACAAAGGCAACACCGTCATCGTGATCGAACACAATCTTGACGTGATTCGGTCCTCAGACCACGTCATCGACCTCGGCCCAGAGGGAGGCGACGGTGGCGGACGGGTTGTCGCCACCGGAACGCCAGAAGAGGTCGCCAAGGTGAAAGAGTCGCACACTGGCACATTCCTGGCGGAAATTCTGAAATGACCGACGACTGGCACCCTGAGCCGCGGTCGATACCGACCGACCCGGGCGTGTATCGGTTTTACGACGAGAACAATCGAATTCTGTATGTGGGGAAAGCGAAGGTGCTTCGCAACAGACTGTCGACGTACTTTCACAACCCCGCAGGGCTGATGGAACGAACGGCGCGGATGGTCAAGACCGCCCGCCGTGTCGATTGGACAGTTGTTGGCAGCGAACTTGAGGCGCTGCACCTCGAATTCACCTGGATCAAGGAATTCCGACCCCCGTTCAATATCCAGTTCCGCGACGATAAGGGCTACCCCTATCTTGCCGTCTCGATGGGCGAGGAATACCCGCGCGCCTTCCTCGCACGGACTCGCGTCAAGGATGGAACCAACTATTTCGGTCCGTTCACGAAGTCGTGGGCCGTTCGCGAAACGCTCGACCTTCTGCTGTCGGTGTATCCGGTTCGGTCGTGCGAAAAGTCGACCTTTGCCAAGGCTCGACGAGACGACCGGCCCTGTTTGCTGGGAGACATCGGCAAGTGCGCGGCGCCGTGCGTCGGGCGCGTCAGCACGGAAGAACACCGAGAGCTCGCTCAGAACCTCGTGGGGTACATGACTCGGCAGGATTCAGCCGTCATCGACGAACTCGGTTCCAAGATGAAGGACGCATCCGATCGGCACGATTTCGAATCCGCCGCACGGTTCCGCGACCAGCGAACCGCCCTGCGTTCTATCGCGGAACGCTCCGCCGTTGTGTTGCGGGATGAGCTGGACGTTGACATCATCGGGTTCGCCTCGAGTGAGTTGTCGGCTGCCATCGCGATCTTCCACGTGCGCGGGGGCCGAGTTCGCGGAACCCGCTCGTGGACAGTTGACACGGAACTCGAAATGGACCCGGCTGCGATTCTGGAGCAAGCGATCGAAAATGTTTACGAACTTGACGCGCCGCCAGCATTAATCGATGTACCGTTCGAACCCCAATCCTCTGACGTGCTTGCGGAATCGATGACCCTGAGGAGGTCCAACGCCAAGCTCAAGGGGAAAGTGCGAATTGCCGTTCCTCAACGAGGTGACCGTGCCACGCTTCTTACGAGTGTCACCAAGAATGCGATGCTCGCACTCGGGGAGCATGAACTGCACCGCGCACATGATTTTGTTGCCCGATCGCGTGCGCTCGAAGACCTGCGCGACAACCTCGGTTTACCCGAGGCTCCGCTTCGCTTCGAGTGTTGCGACATCTCACACCTCGGCGGCACCGACATCGTGGGCTCTCTCGTGGTGTTTGAGGACGGCCTGCCTGTGAAAGACGATTATCGGCACTACGGCATCGCCTCTGCCCGTGACGATACCGAGGCGATGTACCAATTGATTTCGCGACGATTAGTGCGATTGGCGGAAGAGCGTCCAGCGATGCGTTATCCGACGACCCTGATTCTGGTTGACGGCGGGCAGCCGCAGGTGAATGCGGCGGCGCGCGCGTTGCGGGAGTCCGGTGTAGACGGCGTCGCGGTGGTCGGGCTGGCCAAGCGACTAGAGGAGTTGTGGCATCCCAACAGCGATTACCCTGTGATTCTGCCTCGTGATAGTGACGCCTTGTACCTGGTGCAACGCGCCCGAGACGAGGCCCACCGGTTCGCCCTTCGCTACCAGAAATCAAAGCGCACAAAGGTGTTGACGTCCACACTCAACGAGTTGGAGGGCATCGGACCGAAACGGGTGCAAGCACTCATCGCTCACTTTGGAAGTCCGACCGCTGTTCGCGCGGCAACGAAGGCCGAGTTGCTCAATGTTCCCGGAATTGGCGCCGATACAGCCCAGCGGATCCTGGATTCCCTTAGCGCGAGCGACACTCGCGGGTAGTGTGGACACACCATGACCGCCAACGTTGCGCACATCATCATCGTCACCGGTATGTCTGGAGCAGGTCGTTCGACCGCGGCAAATGCGCTTGAGGACGGTGGCTGGCGGGTCATCGATAACTTACCGTCGCAACTCTTGCCGTCACTCGTTGACATCGCAACCGCCGAAGGCTCAACCATGAACCGGCTGGCCGTCGTTGTCGATGTCCGAGGCGGTGACAGCGTCGAGGAACTGGCTCCGCTCATCGAAACACTGAGGACCGTAACGAATCTGCGGGTGTTGTTTCTTGATGCGACTGATTCAGAACTCATCAAGCGATTCGAGAGCGTCCGTCGACCGCACCCACTGCAGGGCGACGGCACACTGATTGACGGGATTCAGGCGGAGCGGGCCCGGCTCGAGACCCTTCGCGGACACGCCGACGTCGTCGTCGACACGACGGGGCTCAACACCCACCAGACCACCACGCTCGTTTTCGATACGTTCCGATCGGACGACAGCGCAGAAGTAAACGTCGTTATCGAATCATTCGGCTTCAAGCACGGGCTTCCCGCGGACGCAGACATCGTGGGCGATGTTCGGTTCCTTCCCAACCCGTTCTGGACCGAAAACCTGCGCGATGAGAACGGTTTGCATCCCGATGTTTCGGCCTTCGTCCTTGGGCAGGCGGACGTCGAACAATACCTCGACGGTCTCGTACTCATGCTGGGTGCCACCCTTCGTGGCTACATCCGCGAAAATAAGCGGCACGCCACCATCGCAATAGGATGTACAGGTGGCAAACACCGCAGTGTTGCTATCGCCGAAGAACTCGCTCGCCGCATCGGGAAAATCCCCGGAGTCGCGGTTACGCGCAAACATCGCGACATTGGTCGCGAATAGAAAAGGATTTCCACAGAATGTCATTGACGACGACCGTGAAGGACGAGGTGCTTGGGCTACCCGACGCACCGCCGTCAGCGCGTCTCGCTGAACTGACAACGATTCTTCGGTTCGGCGGGGGATTGCACCTCGTCGGCGGGAAGCTCGCGGTTGAAATCGTTCTCGATCACGCGGCTACCGCACAGCGTGTGCGTCACCTGGCTCACGTTCTGCTGGGCGTTCCGTCAACGGCGACGGTCATACCCGCCAACGCGAACCAGAAGGTCGAAACCGTTCGAGTCCGAGTCACCGAGGGCGCAGACCAACTCGCCTTGAACACGGGACTTCTCGACACTCGACGCCGACCCGTCCGCGGACTTCCCAACAAACTCACGACGGCTCCCATCGGAGATCTTGTCGGAGTGCTGCGCGGAGCGTTCCTCGCTCGAGGAATCGTTTCAGACCCGGGTCGAAGCCAAACGATCGAAATCGTGGCTCCAACCAACGAAGCGGCCATGGCGCTTGTCGGCGCGTGCAGTCGTTGCGGTATCACGGCAAAAACCAGAGATGTTCGTGGCGGATTCCGAGTGATTGTCCGCGACGCCGAAGCGATATCGGCATTTTTGACTTACATCGGAGCGACCACGAGCCTCGAGAAGTGGAGTGAAGCCCGCGCCACTCGCGAGGTCCGGGCGAACGCCAACCGCCTCGTCAACTTTGATGACGCTAATCTGCGCCGGAGTGCCCAAGCGGCTGTGGCAGCGTGCGCCCGAGTCGAACGAGCATTCGAAATCCTCGGCACCGATATTCCTGACCATCTCGCGTATGCGGGTCGATTGCGTCTTGACAATCGTGAAGCAAGTCTCGACGAGTTGGGGCACTACGCCACTCCGGTGATGACAAAAGATGCCGTCGCGGGACGGATTCGACGCCTACTCGCAATGGCCGACAAAAAGGCTTCTGATCTTGGAATTCCATTGACATCCGACGGCATTCCCGATCTAGATGATTGACCCAAACCCCACGAAAGGAACACCATGCCCGTTTACTCCCTCCCCGAGTTGACCTACGACTACGCGTCACTCGAACCCCACATTTCTGCGCGAATCATGGAATTGCACCACTCCAAGCACCACGCCGCATACGTAGCGGGCGCGAACGCCGCACTGGAGCAGATGGAAGAAGCGCGCGCAAACAGCTCGTTCGGTGCCATCAACAAACTCGAGAAGGATTTGGCGTTCCACCTCGGTGGGCACATCAACCACTCGATTTTCTGGACTAACCTCTCTCCGAACGCCGCAGACCGGCCGTCGGGCGAACTCGCTGCGGCGATTGACGAATTCTTCGGTTCGTTCGACGCGTTCAAGGCCCACTTCTCGGCCGCCAGCCTGGGAATCCAGGGGAGTGGTTGGGGCATCTTGTCCTGGGATCCCGTCGGCGCACGACTCATCGTCCAGCAGCTGTTCGATCAGCAAGCAAACACCGCCCAGGGAACCGTTCCGATCCTGCAGCTCGACATGTGGGAACACG
>JAIOXB010000029.1 GCA_021741825.1 Microbacteriaceae bacterium | reverse complement strand
CGCCTCGCCCACAGTTGAACTTCAGCGCCACCGTCGGCGAGGACCTTCGCGAAGGTTGTCCCCCACGCTCCCGCGCCGAGCACCGCAACGGTGGTCATTTAAATTTCCCGGTTGTGGTCTGGTTGTGTTCGACCGGGTCCCACCGCTTGGTTGGTGGTTTTTCACCGCGCAGCTGACCTTGTAGTTCGGCGATGGCCGTCATCAAAATCTCGGTAGCCGCGGTGAGGAGTTTCTGATCGAGCACCTTGCCCTTGAATGCCGACAGGTCGATCGGTTTTCCGATGAGGACAGTAATCGGTGTCGGCGGAAAGAAACGAATCCTTCCCGAATAGCGCGGCATCAGAATCTGAGTTCCCCAGTGAGCAGCGGGAATCAACGGGATATCGGCGTCGAGAGCCATTCGGACCGCGCCCGTCTTTCCCCGCATCGGCCACAGGTCGGGGTCACGCGTCAGTGAGCCCTCGGGGTAGACGATAACTCCTCCCCCCGATTTCGCGAGCGACCGGGCGGCTTTCATCGGCCCCATCGCGCGCTGTTGACCGGCGCGATCCACTGGGATTTGGCCGAGCCCGCGAAGCACAGATCCCAAAACGGGCACGCGAAACAACGATTCCTTCGCCATGAATCGAGGGGTACGACCCGCCCTCCACAGTGCGACACCCATCACCACGGGGTCGATGGCGCTGAAGTGGCATGGCGCCAGGATGAACCCTCCCGAGGTCGGTACGTTTTCTATTCCACGAACCGAGATGCGCGAAATGAGTCCCATGAGGGGCAGTGCGATGCTCGCCGTCACTCGCCAGCGTGCGGATTTTTCACTCTTTGTCATCCTGCTCCTCTTTGCGGAAAGCCTAGTCCGCGAGCTCAAAGTCGGCGCCGAGGTCACGGAGTTTGTCGATGAAGTGCTCGTAGCCTCGGGCGATGATTCCGACGTTGCTGATCGTGCTCGTGCCGGTCGCGGCGAGCGCGGCGATGAGGTGCGAGAATCCACCGCGAAGGTCAGGAACCCGAATGTCCGCTCCGTGAAGTGGCGTCGGACCCACGATGACCGCGGCCTGCTCTAGCTTTCGGCGCGGAACGCGACGAGTGATGGATGCGATTCCGTCCTGGTGAATCTCGATGTTCGCACCCATCTTGTTGAGCGATTCGGTGAACCCGAAGCGGTTCTCGTACACCGTCTCGTGCACGATAGACGTGCCCTCGGCCTGAGTCAAGGCGACAACGAGAGGCTGTTGCCAGTCGGTCATGAAGCCGGGGTGAACATCGGTTTCGACGACGACCGGCTTCAGTTGTCCGCCCGGGTGTCGGAATCGAATACCGTCCTCGTGGACCTCGAACTCTCCGCCCACCTTTCGAAAGACGTTGAGGAAAGTCAGAAGTTCCGGTTGCTTCGCGCCGACAACGAAGATGTCACCTTTCGTGACGAGAGCTGCGCACGCCCACGACGCCGCTTCGTTCCGGTCGAAAAGTGATCGGTGCTGGAAGCCGTGAAGAGTTTCGACGCCTTCGATGAAGATGGTGCGGTTCGGTTCAATCCAGATGATGGCGCCCATCTTCTGCAAAATCGCGATGAGGTCCATGATTTCGGGTTCGATCGCGGCGTTCTTGAGTTCGGTGACACCGTCGGCCCGAACCGCCGTGAGCAACACCTGCTCGGTCGCACCGACGGACGGGAACGGCAGTTCGATGTGAGCGCCCTTGAGCCGCTCGGGGGCAGTGAGGTGAATACCCTGAGGCTGCTTGGTCACCACCGCACCGAAGGCGCGAAGGGCGTCGAGGTGGAAATCAATGGGGCGATCGCCAATGCGGCAGCCGCCGAGGTCGGGGATAAACGCTTCGCCCAGTTGGTGAAGCAGAGGGCCACAGAACAGAATCGGGATTCGGCTTGAGCCGGCGTGCGCGTCGATCTCGGCAAAGTGGGCGCTCGTGACGTTCGTCGGGTCGAGGGTGAGCTCACCTTCGGCCGAGTCGGTCACGTGAACACCGTGAGCCTCAAGGAGTCCGCGAACGACGGCGACATCCGAGATGTTGGGGACGTCTCGCAGGACGGAGGGCGAGTCACCCAAGAGGGCCGCAACCATCGCCTTGGTCACGAGGTTTTTGGCGCCACGCACATCCACGCGGCCGCGAAGTGGCTTTCCGCCGCGAATGATGAGCGTGTCGACCGACAGGCCGACTTTCGCTCCCTGGGCGCGAGCGTCGTCGTTGAGTGACGTCATCGGGCAGGCAACGTCGTCGGGCGCCACGATTCACGGCGGGATTCAAATCCATCAATGTCGCTCTCGTGACGCAACGTCAATCCAATGTCGTCGAGACCTTCCATGAGCCTCCATCGGGTGTAGTCATCGATCTCGAACGCGCTCGTCACGCTTCCGCAAGTAACGGTTCGCGCCTCAAGATCGACGGTCACCTCAGTTCCCGGAATCGCGTCGAGTTCAGCCCAAATTTGCTCGACGACGTCTTCGGGGACAACGGCGGTGAGCAGACCCTGTTTACCCGAGTTGCCTCGAAAGATGTCGCCGAAGCGCGGTGCGATGACGGCGCGGAAACCGAAGTCCCACAACGCCCAGACCGCGTGTTCACGAGACGAACCGGTCCCGAAATCCAAGCCGGCGACAAGCACTGTCCCCCGCGAAAAAGGTTCCGTGTTGAGGATGAAGTCGGGGTCGTGACGCCAGCGCTCAAACAATGCGTCGTCAAAACCCGTCTTCGTGACGCGCTTGAGAAATTCTGCGGGGATGATCTGGTCGGTGTCCACATTTGCGCGCCGCAGCGGCACGCCGATCCCCGTGATAGTCGAAACTTTGTCCATGTCTATTCCACATCCCACGGGCTCGAGAGCGTTCCGCGAATCGCGGTCGCGGCGGCAACAAGCGGTGAGACGAGGTGTGTCCGACCGCCAGCGCCCTGCCGTCCTTCGAAGTTACGGTTCGACGTCGACGCGCAACGTTCGCCCGGCTGAAGCTTGTCGGGGTTCATCCCGAGGCACATCGAGCAGCCGGCGAATCGCCACTCGCCGCCAAATTCGGTCACAATCGTGTTGATTCCCTCGGCCTCGGCCTCGAGTCGCACACGTGCCGAACCGGGAACAACCATGAGCTTGACGCCGTCGGCCAGCTTTTTGCCTTTGATGACGCTCGCGAATGCGCGAAGGTCCTCGATCCGAGAATTCGTGCACGACCCCATGAACACCTGGTCGACGCGTATGTCCTTCATCGGGGTTCCCGCGGTGAGGTCCATGTATTCGAGAGCTCGTTCCGCACTTTCGCGTTCGTTGGAGTCGGCGATGTTCGCGGGGTTCGGGACCGATTCCGACAGTGCAACGCCCTGCCCCGGGTTCGTTCCCCAGGTGACGAACGGTTCGAGCAGGTCGCCGTCGAGAACGACCTCGGCGTCAAAGACTGCATCGTCATCGGTGGGGAGCGTCTTCCAGTAGGCAACCGCGGCATCCCAATCGTCGCCCTCTGGTGCGTGTGTGCGTCCCTTGAGGTATGCGAACGTTGTTTCGTCCGGGGCGACCATGCCGGCGCGTGCGCCCGCTTCGATCGACATGTTGCAGATCGTCATGCGACCTTCCATCGACAACTCTCGAATCGCGCTGCCCCGGTACTCGAGGACATAGCCCTGCCCGCCACCGGTGCCAATCTTTGCAATCACCGCAAGGATGATGTCCTTTGCCGTGACGCCGTCACGCAAGTGACCGTTCACCGTGACGGCCATCGTCTTGAACGGCGGGAGGGGAAGGGTCTGGGTTGCGAGAACGTGCTCGACCTCGGATGTGCCGATTCCGAATGCCATTGCACCGAATGCGCCGTGCGTCGATGTGTGGCTGTCGCCACAGACCACTGTGATTCCGGGCATGGTCAGCCCAAGTTGTGGCCCGACGACGTGGACAATTCCCTGTTCGATGTCGCCCAGCGAATGAAGGCGGATGCCGAACTCTTTTGCGTTCGTTCGCAGCGCGTCAATCTGGGTCCGCGAAATCGGGTCAGCAATCTGTGCGCCGATGTTGAGCGTCGGGGTGTTGTGGTCCTCGGTCGCGATTGTCAGGTCTGGTCGACGAACCGGCCGGCCGGCCTGCCGAAGACCATCGAACGCTTGCGGGCTCGTGACCTCGTGTACGAGGTGAAGGTCGATGTAGATGAGGTCGGGCTCGCCGTTTTCACCCTTGACGACAAGGTGGTCATCCCAGACCTTTTCGGCAAGAGTCCGTGGACGGTTAGTCGCGGCGTTCATCGATGCCAGTTTATCTGACTGCGAACCGTTATTTTGCTGACTCTTCGCGCTTCGTACGCGCGAGGCTCGCGAGCACAGCGACGGCCAGCGTGATGACAATCACAACGAGCGAGAGCCAGGTCGGAATCTCGGGAATGATCTCGACGTGCTTTCCGCCGTTGATGAACGGCAGTTCGTTGAGGTGCAACGCGTGGTTGACGAGCTTGAAGCCGATGAACCCCAGAATGAAGGCGATTCCGTGTCCGAGGTAGTGAAGACGGTCCACCAGGTCACCCAACAGGAAGTAGAGCTGGCGAAGACCCATTAACGCGAGAATGTTGCAGGTGAAAACGAGGAACGGACTTGTCGTGATTCCAAAGATGGCCGGAATCGAGTCGAGGGCAAAGACCAGGTCAATTGTGCCGAGCGAGACCAACACAAGAATCGCCGGCGTGAGGAACTTTTCGCCGTTGACCATCTTGCGCCAACGCTCGGTTTCCCGCCATTCGGGGTGGACCTTCAACACCTTTTTGAGCCAGGAGATGACGACATTGTCCTCACCGCTGCCGTGCTCGTCCTTTTCACGCATCTGCTGAATAGCGACGTACACGAGGTACGCACCGAAAATGTAAAACAGCCACGAGTAGCTCTCGAGCAGCGCGGCGCCAAGAACGATAAAGATTGCCCGGAAGACGAGTGCGAGAACGATGCCCATCATGAGGAGTTCCTGCTGCATCTTTTTCGGCACACGGAATTGGGACATGATGATGAGGAACACAAAGACGTTGTCAGCCGATAGAGAATATTCGGTCAACCATCCGGCAAAGAATTGCAGTCCGAGTTCGGTTCCGTTCAGCCCCGCATCGTTTGCGACGAGAACAATCAGCAGCCCGAAAACGATGGCGAGACTCACATAAAACGTGATCCACAGGGCGGATTCGCGGGTCGAGGGGATGTGCGGGCGCCGCACGACGAGGAACAAATCGAAGAGCAGGATTGCCACTAAAACCGCATACGACGTGATTTCGAACCAGAGTGGGAGGGCGCTATCCATAGTCCAAAAACTCTATCAGCGCGGTTCGGAATGCTCGGCACCGTATGCACAAAACCCCCGACGGCGAACCGTCGAGGGCGAGTTGTGACCCCAGCGGGATTCGAACCCGCGTTACCGCCGTGAGAGGGCAGCGTACTAGGCCGCTATACGATGGGGCCGAACACAACTGCACAAGTATCGCACAGGCGGGGAACCGCGCGCAAACTGATGCGGTCAGGGGCGGGTGTCGAGAACGGGAAGCGCCCGCGGTGCGACCTCGACGTCCATCGGAAGCGGCGCGATGCGCTCACCGTCGCTGTACCCGACGAGGTTGGGCGACTCGAGCCGGAACTTCTTCCCCTGACGAATAACAACGCGGGGGTCGGTGACGTGCGTCCCCTTGAACACCCTCGGATAAATCCGAATGAAATCGAAACGGGACAACGGCCTCACCATCATCATGTCGAGCAGCCCGTCGTCGGCCTTTGCCTCAGGGCAAATCTTCATTCCCCCGCCGTATTGGCTGTTGTTCGCGATGGTCGTGAGGATGGCTTGTTCCGTCGTCTGTTTTCCGTCGATCGTGACGGTGTAGTGGATCGGTTTCAACTTGGCCAGTTCGATGAGCATTGCGACGGTGTACCGCGACGGCCCCTTCGGGAAGGCGAGGTGATTGACCGTCTCGTTGACGAGCGCGTCGAATCCGGCCGACATCGTCGAGCAGAACCAGCGTTCGCCTCCCTTCCACGACATTCGTCCGGCATCGATTCGCCACACGGGTTTGTCGAGTGACGCGATCAACCGCGCGATCGCGGCGTCGATGTCACCGATGGGCATTCCCAAGATTCCTTCGGCGGTGTCGTTCCCGGTTCCGCTCGGCAAGATCCCCAGAGGAGTTTCGGTGTTCACACACACGTTCGTCCCCAGCTGGGCGGTGCCGTCTCCGCCAACGACAATGAGGGCGTCGACTCCATCGGTGACCGCGGCTCGCGCCATCTTCTCGAGGTGCTCATACGAATCGGTCGACAGTTCAGCGACCTGGCGACCCGTTGCTCTCAGCGCCTCGACCAATCGGTGGCCGTAATCGCGGTGGGCGCCCTGCGCAGCGCTCGGGTTCACAGCCACAGCAATGTGCTGACGGGACAACGTAGTCATTCCGAAACAGTAGCGTAAACGCCCGATAATTCGAGCAATTTAGTGCTGGGGTGCCTGGACTCGAACCAAGAACAAAGGTACCAGAAACCTCCGTGTTGCCAATTACACCACACCCCACAGGCGGCAGAGCCGCTCCGCGTTAGCCTACCAAACGGCACCGACCGCACGAAATCGGTCGTGATTAGAGCGAACCTCGCAACGAGGCAATGCGGGTGAGGCTGGATTCTCGTCCCAGGATCTCCATCGATTCAAAGAGTGGCGGGCTGATTCGACGACCAGAGATGGCGGTTCGCACCGATCCAAACGCGCTGCGCGGTTTCAATTCGAGCCCCTCGATCAGGCCGGTACGAAGTGTCTCTTCGATGTTGGTCGTTGACCAATCGACAAGTTCAGCAAGTGCCTCGTGCGCCGCGTCGAGGATTCGGGCGGCATCCGCATCCAGTGTAGCCCGCGCGTCGTCGGTCACGGTGAGGTCCGCGTCCTCGGTGAAGAGGAATCGAATCATCTCGGGGATTTCGCCCATCAACTGGGTTCGCTCCTGAATGTGCGGCGCGATTTCGGTCAGGCGAGCACGCTGGTGGCTCGTCGGGTCGGCATCAACCAACTCGGCGGCGTGGAGGTAAGGCAGGGTTCGCTCGATGAATTCGTCACGTGACAGCAGGCGAATGTGGTCACCGTTGATGGATTCGGCCTTTTTCAGGTCGAATCGGGCGGGATTCGGATTAACGTCGGCGACATCGAAGGCGGCAATCATCTCGTCGACGGTGAAGATGTCGCGATCCGCCGCAATCGACCATCCCAGCAGTGACAGGTAGTTCAGCAATCCCTCGCGAATGAACCCACGGTCGCGGTGGTGGAACAGGTTCGATTCGGGGTCGCGCTTGGACAACTTCTTGTTGCCCTCACCCATGACGTACGGAAGATGACCGAATCGCGGAACGAAGGTCGTCACGCCGGCCTCAATCAGCGCGTGGTACAGCGCGATCTGGCGCGGTGTGGACGACAACAGGTCCTCCCCGCGCAAAACGTGTGTGACGCCCATGAGAGCGTCGTCGACCGGGTTGACGAATGTGTACAGCGGTGCGCCGTTGGGACGCACGACGACGAAGTCTGTTGTCGCTCCAACGGGAAACGTGATGGGTCCACGAATCAGGTCATCAAACCCGAGGTCCTCGGCGGGAACGCGAAGCCGCAGCGCTGGCTGGCGACCCTCGGCGCGGAATGCGGCACGCTCGTCGGCGGTCAGGTCGCGTTCAAAGTTGTCGTACCCCATTTTGGGGTCACGGCCGGCGGCAACGTTGCGTGCTTCCATTTCCTCGGGTGTCACGAACGATTCGTACAGGTGTCCGGACGTGAGGAGAGACTCAATGATTTCGCGATAAATCGCCGTGCGCTGCGACTGTCGATACGGCTCGTGCGGGCCGCCCTTGACCACGCCCTCATCCCAGTCGAGACCGAGCCAGCTCAGGGCATCCAAGAGCTGCTCGTACGATTCCTCCGAATCGCGTTCCGCGTCGGTGTCTTCGATGCGAAAAATGAACGTCCCGCCGACGTGACGCGCATAAGCCCAGTTGAACAGGCAGGTTCGAATCAGGCCGACGTGCGGCGTACCCGTCGGCGATGGGCAAAAACGAACGCGGATGTCGCTGCCGGTGGCAGTAGAGAACGGAGTCTTCATATCTGTGTCAGTCTATTCCGCGGTTTCGCGGGACCGCAGGGTCACAATCAGAGCAATCAGGGCAACCGCGGCGCCAACGAAAGCGAATGCTGCGACCGAGAGCCCCGAATAGCCCAGGGCCATGACCGCGGGGCCGGCGAGTACCCCGGCCAGAGCACCGGATGCGCTCATGGCCGCGTCACTGCGACCCTGAATCGTGAGTCGCTTCGGTCCTTGCGAGAGTTCGCCAATCAGCGCGCTCCCCGCCACCGTGTTGGCGCTCCAGCCGAGGCCGAGAAGGACCAGTCCGATCGTCACCATGGTGTGGTCCATCGGGAACAAGGCCGTGATTGCCAGACTGATGGCCAAGACCACCTGTCCGAAAATCAGAACCGGGATACGCCCAATCTTGTCGCTGAGAATTCCGAATACCGGTGACAGCGCATACATGCCGGCGACGTGCAACGAGATGACGAAACTCGCTTCACCGACGCTTGCGCCATCGTGCACGAGGTGGATGGGTGTCATCGCCATGACTCCGGCCATCGTGGCGTGACCGAGGCCGATTACCGCGATGGCGAACGGGACCGCACGAGACAGTTTCGCCGCCGTTGCTGCGGCCGACCGCGTGACCGTAACCGTGGGGACGTTGGGACCAATCCCCCACCAATAGATCGATGCGGCGGCGAGTTGGGCCGCAACCGTGAAGATAAAGGGTCCCGTCAATTCGGGCATTCCGATCGCGTCACCGAGAATCACACCGATGCCGTTCAGGTTTGGGCCGATGATTGCCCCGACGGTCGTCGCCCACACCACCATCGACAGGTCGCGGCCGCGATTTTCCGCGCTGGAATAATCCGTCACCGCGAATCGAGCCTGCAAATTCACGGCGCTACCGACTCCGAGAGCCATCAACCCCAGCAGGACGAGCGGCAGTGACAAGAGCCCGCCCGCGATGATGATGATCGTCCCGCCCAAAATGGCGATGGACGCACCTATGGTCAGGGCAAGCCTCCGACCTCGTTGCATCGCGACCCGCGCCAGCGGGATTGCGGCGACCGCGGCGCCCAGAGTTGACATGGTTACCGCGAGCCCAGCAGCTGACTCTCCGCCGGCGATGTGTGCGGCGAGAAGTGAGCCAACCGAGACCGACGAACCGAGCCCGATTCCCGCGAGGACTTGCCCCGCGATGAGAGCACGGCCTATCCGGCGAACGCCCGATTCCACTAGGAAACTCGGTCGTCGCGATTTTGTGCTGGGTTCGAGAGCGTTCCGATGCCCTCGATGGTGATCTCGACGGTTTGGCCATCGACAAAACCGCCGAGTCCCGCGGGGGTTCCCGTGCAGATGATGTCTCCGGGGAACAGGGTGAACGCATTCGACACGAACGCAACTATCTCGGGAACCTTGTGGGTCATGTCCCCGGTGAAGCCGTGTCGGCGGACCTCGCCGTCAACTCGAGTCGTGATCTCGTTGTGGGCGAACGGGTCGAATTCGGTCTCGATCCACGGTCCGACAGGGCAGAAGGTATCGAATCCCTTGGCGCGCGCCCACTGACCGTCGGCGAACATGACGTCCCGCGCCGACACATCGTTGGCGATCGTGTATCCGAACACGTAATCCGCCCAGTTCTTTTCGGGAACGCGGTGCGCAACTGCTCCGATGACGACCGCAAGTTCGCCCTCGTGGACGATTCGTCCCTCGACGGGCGGCAGGATGATGTTTTCACCGTGGCCAATGACCGTTGTCGGCGGCTTGAGGAAAATCAGCGGCGTCTGCGGGCCGTCGTGGTGCATTTCGGCGGCGTGCTCTGCGAAATTCATGCCGACACAAATCACCTTCGAGGGAACGACCGGTGCCATCGGAGTGATGTCCGCGAACGCAACCGTCACTTCTGTCGTCGTGATTCCATCGTGAATCGGGTCACCCTCGAGAAGAGTGACGACGTCGCCGTCGATAACTCCGTATCGAGGCTCGCCGTCATGGCGGAATCGGACAACCTTCACAGGTTTAGCCTATCCATCGCGACGCTTACTCGTTCTGGCGCTTGAGGCGTGATGCAGCTCGCGCGCGCAGGTTTTGCTCGAGCTCGACCTTGCGAATGCGAACCTTCGCGGGCGTTACCTCGACACACTCGTCTTCGCGGGCGAACTCGAGGCACTCCTCGAGCGTCATGTCGCGGGGCGGAGTCATCTTCTCTAGAATTTCTGACGTCGATGAGCGAATGTTGTTGAGTTGCTTTTCCTTCGTCACGTTGACGTCCATGTCGTCAGCGCGTGCGTTCTCTCCGACGACCATGCCCTCGTAGACCTCGTCACCGGGCTGCACGAAGAACGCCATGCGCTCTTGCAACGCCATCATGGCAAACGGAGTCGCGACGCCCTGACGGTCGGACACGATCGACCCGTTCTGGCGCGTGATGATCTGGCCTGCCCAGGGACCGTATCCGTGAGCAATTGCGTTAGCAATACCGGTACCGCGCGAGATCGTGAGGAACTCGGTGCGGAAACCGATGAGTCCGCGCGACGGGACGATGAACTCCATGCGCACCCAGCCGGTTCCGTGATTCGTCATGCCCTCCATGCGACCCTTACGAGCGGCGAGAAGTTGCGTGATCGCCCCGAGGTATTCCTCCGGTGCGTCCACGGTGAGGTGCTCGAACGGCTCGTGTGTCGCGCCATTGACCTTCTTGGTGACAACCTGTGGCTTTCCGACCGTGAGCTCGAACCCTTCGCGACGCATGTTCTCGACGAGAATGGCCAGTGCGAGTTCGCCTCGTCCCTGAATCTCCCACGCGTCGGGGCGACCGATGTCGACAAGTCGAACCGAGACGTTACCAATGAGCTCGCGGTCGAGACGGTCTTTCACCATGCGTCCCGTGAGTTTGTGACCCTTGACCTTGCCGACGAGCGGCGAGGTGTTGGTTCCGATCGTCATCGAGATCGCGGGTTCGTCGACCGTGATGACGGGAAGCGCACGAGGGTCGTTCATGTCGGCGATGGTCTCGCCAATAGTGATGTTCTCGATCCCGGCAACAGCGACGATGTCCCCGGCCGAAGCCGAATCGGTGGGAACGCGCTCGAGTGCCTTGGTCACGAGCAATTCCGTGATGCGCACGTTTTCGACGGTTCCGTCGTGCTTCATCCACGCAACGGTCTGGCCCTTCTTGAGTTCGCCGTTGAAAATGCGAAGCAGCGCGATACGCCCGAGGAACGGCGATGCGTCAAGGTTCGTGACGTGAGCCTGCAACGGGTGGTCCGTGTCGTACGTCGGTGCAGGGATGTGCTTGAGGATGGCGTCGAACAACGGCTCGAGGTCTTCGTTGTCGGGAAGCGAGCCGTCCGCCGGGCGATTCCACGACGCGGCGCCGTTACGACCTGACGCGTAAACGATAGGGAGGTCGAGGATCCCGTCGAGGTCGAGGTCGGGGACATCGTCGTGCAAGTCCGATGCGAGACCGAGGAGCAGGTCCTGCGACTCGTGAACGACTTCGTCGATGCGCGCGTCCGGGCGGTCGGTCTTGTTGACGAGAAGGATTACGGGCAGTTTCGCCTCGAGCGCCTTTCGCAGAACGAAACGGGTCTGGGGAAGCGGGCCCTCGCTCGCGTCCACAAGAAGGACCACCCCGTCGACCATCGACAGTCCGCGTTCGACCTCGCCACCGAAGTCGGCGTGGCCCGGGGTGTCGATGACGTTGATCGTGATCGGACCGTTTGTCGCGTGCTTGCCCGAATACGACACCGCGGTGTTCTTCGCAAGAATCGTGATTCCCTTTTCACGCTCGAGGTCGTTCGAGTCCATGACCCGGTCTTCGACCGAACCGTGCGCCGCGAATGAGCCGGTCTGCCGAAGCATCGCGTCGACAAGAGTGGTCTTGCCGTGGTCAACGTGTGCGACGATCGCCACATTTCGAAGATCGTTGCGTGTGGCGATTGCCATGATGAAATCCTTTAGGTAGTGGTGCGCGCACGTCGACGCGTGCGTTGTTCCTCGGGATCCGGAACAGGCACGGCGGCGATGAGCCTCTTTGTGTAGGGGTCTTGCGGGTTACGCAGAATCTGATCCGTCGAACCCTGCTCTACGATTTTACCGTTATGCATGACCGCAATTCGGTCACTGAGCAAATCAATCACCGCAAGGTCGTGTGAGATGAACAAAATAGCGAACTTTTGTACCTTCTGAATGCTGGTGAGGAGCTCTAAAACGCGGGCCTGAACCGAGACATCGAGCGCGGAGGTCGGTTCGTCCGCCACCAAAATCGCGGGGTTGAGCGCGAGCGCGCGGGCTATCCCGACACGCTGACGCTGTCCACCAGAGAGTTCGTGTGGGTAACGGTTGCGGTACGTGCGCGGCAGTTCGACCATGTCGAGGAGGTCCTCGACGCGGGACGAAACCAGTTCCGAACTGAATCCGCCGTTGAGATCGAGCGGTTCGCCGATGCTTTGCCCGATGGGCCACCGCGGGTTGAGCGACGAGCCGGGGT
>JAIOXB010000028.1 GCA_021741825.1 Microbacteriaceae bacterium | reverse complement strand
GCTCGAGCTTCAACGTTCCGGACACCTTCTTGATCGACTTGACCTGAGCGTCACCACCAACACGCGACACCGCGATTCCGACGTCGACGGCGGGTCGCTGGTTGGCGTTGAACAGATCGGACTGAAGGAAGATCTGTCCGTCCGTGATCGAGATCACGTTGGTCGGGATGTAGGCCGAGACGTCGTTGGCCTTGGTTTCGATGATGGGCAGACCCGTCATCGAACCGGCACCGAGTGCGTCGGACAACTTTGCACAACGCTCGAGCAGACGCGAGTGTAGGTAGAAAACGTCACCGGGGTAGGCCTCACGTCCCGGTGGACGACGAAGCAACAGCGACACCGCACGGTAGGCCTCGGCCTGCTTGGAGAGGTCATCGAAAATGATGAGGACGTGTTTGCCGGCGTACATCCAGTGCTGACCAATGGCCGAACCGGTGTACGGCGCGAGGTACTTGAATCCGGCTGGGTCCGAGGCGGGAGCGGCAACGATGGTCGTGTAGGCCATTGCTCCGGCTTCTTCGAGCGCGCCCTTCACAGCAGCAATCGTCGAACCCTTCTGACCGATGGCGACATAGATGCAGCGAACCTGCTTGTTCGTATCGCCCGATTCCCAGTTGGCTTTCTGGTTGATGATGGTGTCGACCGCGATGGCTGTCTTGCCGGTCTGGCGGTCACCGATGATGAGCTGACGCTGTCCACGACCGACGGGAATCATGGCGTCAATCGCCTTGATTCCGGTCTGCAGTGGCTCGTGCACCGACTTTCGCGCCATAACGCCAGGAGCCTGGAGTTCGAGTGCGCGACGGCCTTCGGTTTTGATGGTTCCGAGACCGTCGATCGGGTTACCGAGCGGGTCGATCACGCGGCCGAGATATCCCTCGCCGACGGGAACCGAGAGTACCTCGCCTGTCCGAGTGACTTCTTGGCCGGCCTGAACTCCCGAGAACTCTCCGAGGACGACGACACCGATGGAGTCCTCGTCGAGGTTCAGGGCGAGACCGAGGGTTCCGTCTGCGAACTTGATGAGTTCGTTCGCCATGACGCCGGGGAGTCCGTCGACGTGCGCAATTCCGTCACCCGCGTCGATGACGTGTCCGACCTCTTTAGCGCTCGACTTCGACGGCTCGTACGATTTCGCGAAGTCGCCCAGTGCCTTGCGGATGTCATCCGGGTTGATTTTCAGTTCAGCCATTGTTGTTTCCCTTTGTGTGGCGGTTAGCCCGCGAGTTTCGAGGAGAGTTCTGTGAGGCGCGAACGGATGCTCGCGTCAATGGTGTCGTTTCCGACCTGGACAGTGAAGCCGCCTACAATCGAGTCGTCGATGATTTCATCGATGTGGTGGTCTCGTCCGAATCGTGTGCGAAGCACGGTCGAGATTCGTTCGCGCTGCGACGAGTCGAGCGGGTGTGCGACGGTCACGATCGCGACCCCCCGACCCTGCTGGTCGGCAGCGATGTTCTGGGCTTCGGCGAGCAGTGCACGGATACGTCGACCGCGAGGCTGGCTCACGAGGTGGCGCACGATTTCTGTCGTCGCGTCGCTTGCGCCTTTGAGCACGGCGCCAGCAAGAGACCGCTTTGCTTCCGCCCCGCCCCGCTTGGCGCTCAGCGCCAATTCGAGTTCGGGGTTAGCGGCAACGGCTTGCGCGATGGTGAAGAGTTCTGATTCGATCGCGTCAGCGGAACCCGCGGCGATGACGCGAATTCCGATTTCTTCGATACCGGCCAACATCTCGTCGGCGGACGACCAGCGCACACCGACGATGTTGTGCAGAAGAGTGGTAGCGGTGGCGTCGAGTTTGCCGACGACACCGTCGACCAGTGCAGCTTTAGCCTTAGCGTCAGCAACGGGGTTTGCCAGTGCAGCACGCAACGCCGGGGTTTCCCCAATGGCGCGACCAACGGACAGAATCGCGGCACCTGCCGCAACACTCAATCCGCTCGCCTTCGCGACCGCAGCTTTCGCCGAGGCCAGCGCAACGCGTGATGCACTTCCCATTACTTGCTCTTCTCGTTCTTTTCGACGTCCGCGAGGTAGCGATCGACAACAGCGGAGGACGCCTTGGCGTCTTTCACTTGTTCACCGATAACCCGACCCGCGAGTTCGAGAGCGAGCTGACCGACCTCGGAACGAAGCGATTGGACCGCAGCGAGGCGTTCCGCTTCGATTTGCTGTTGCGCTTTGGCGGTGATCGCCTCGGCTGCATCCGATGCCTGGTCCTTCAGCTCGGCGAGAATGAGTGCACCCTCGGCGCGAGCCTTTTCTTTGATATCGGCAGCTTCAGCTCGTGCTTCCTGGAGAAGGGCGTTGTACTTTTCGAGTGCCACCGCCGCTTCCTGCTGAGCCGATTCGGCGAGAGCGATTCCACCTTCGATTTTCTCCGCGCGAGCGTCGAGCGTCTTTTGCATGTTCGGGAGGATGACCTTCCAGAACATGAACAGGACGATCGCGAACGGAATGATCGACCAGACGATGTCATAAATCGCCGGGATGAGCGGGTTCGGGACCGATTCAGTCGATTCCGACGCCCACACGAATGCGTGCAGCATGTCGATTCCTTATCGTGACTAGACGAAGATGAAGCCGGTTGCGATACCGACGAAGGCGAGTGCCTCGGTGAACGCGATACCGATGTACATGAGGACCGTGAGGCGACCCTGTAGTTCGGGCTGACGTGCAACCGACTCGATCGTCTTTCCGACGACGATACCCACTCCAATTGCGGGGCCGATGGCTGCGAGACCGTAGCCGACGGTTGCGATGTTTCCCGTGATCTCTGCGAGAACCATGGTGTTTCCTTCCGTTGTGACCCGGATGGGTCGTTGTGGTTAGTGTTCTTCCGCCAGCGCGAGCTGGAGGTAGACAGCGGTCAAGAGTGTGAAAACGTAAGCCTGAAGTACAGCGACCAAGATTTCAAAGAGTGAAAAAGCGATGCCGAACGCGAGCGTTCCCGCACCACCAACATATCCGTACCACTGGCCGACGCCGAGGACGAAAAAGTGTGTCGCCGAGAAAAGCAAGACGAGAAGAAGGTGGCCGACAATCATGTTCATGAGGAGTCGGAGCGTGAGCGTGACGGGACGCAAGACGAAGGTCGAGAGCAATTCGATCGGCGTGACGACGATATAGAACGCCTTCGGGACACCCGACGGGAATAGTGAGTTCTTGAGGAAGGCGCCCGGGTGCTTTTTCAGTCCGGCGTAGATGAACGTGAAGTACGACACGACCGCGAGCACAAGGGGAATTCCGATGACGGATGACCCGGCGATGTTGAAGCCGGGGACGATACCCGTGATGTTGAGGAACAGGACGAGAAAGAAAATTGTCGTGAGGATCGGGAGAAAACGACGTCCGTCTTTTTTGCCCAAGAGGTCCTCGGCGATGTTGACGCGAACGAGGTCGAGACCCATTTCGATAGCACCCTGGAACCGCCCGGGAACGAGCGACATTTTGCGCGTACCGAGCCAGAAAATGACGACAAGAAGGATGACCATGATCATGCGAATGATCATGATGCGGTTCATCTCGAAGGGAGTTCCCTCGAAGAAAATCGCGGCGGGGAAGAACTCGGTAATGGACGGAGCGTGAAAGGTAATGCTTTCAGACAGAACGAGGCTGTTCAGTCCGTTCACGTTGTCTCCTTGAGTCGAGCGCTACCCTGCGCTGCATGGGCTCATTTAGTGTCGAGCCTACACCATGTCGACAATGGGAACACGAGCCCTCGAGATTGCAACAACGTCGCTCACGAGGGCTCCGAGCACCGCCGCGATGACGCAACTGAAGGCGATAACGGTGTCGAGTGAATCGGTATTTCGGATGGCAAAAGCGACCACGAGAAAGAGGACAAACTTGAGAAGCCACGAGCCGAGGACGATGGCAAAAAAGACCCCCGAGGCGATGCTTCCGCCACTTGCTTTCTGACCGAGAAGGATGCTCCCCGCCGTGATTCCCATGAACACGAACGCGATGGCGCTCCCTATCAGTGCGCTCCAGATTCCCGCAGGCCCGACCAACCAATAGCCGATTGCACCGCCGACCACCGCGATGCCGAGAGTAACGATTCCACCCAGTAGAAGAGCGGTGCGGATCGCTTTCGCCGCGAGTTGAACAGCACTAGTCATGAGTGTTCTCCTGAATGTCACCGAACAGGTTGATGGGCTTTTCGCGACCGAGTGGTGCGATGGTGAGAATCGTGGTCACGATGAGTCCCGCACCGACGATTCCCGTTGCCACGATTGCGTCGACAAACATGAACAACAGTGCGCCGACGGCGGCGACAATCGTCCACGCATACAGGATGAGCACCGCCTGGAAGTGGGTGTGGCCCATGTCGAGAAGACGGTGGTGAAGATGCTTGCGGTCCGCCGAGAACGGCGAGCGGCCATTGAGGATGCGGCGAGTGACCGCAAGGACAAAGTCAACCAGCGGCACGACCAGCACCGCCAGCGGGAGTGCGAGCGGGATGAAGGCGGGAACGAGTTGCCCAGGGTCGATGCGGGTTGGGTCGACCTGTCCGGTCACCGAGATGGTCGAGGCGGCCAGGACCAGGCCGATGACCAGCGCACCCGAGTCCCCCATGAACATTTTGGCGGGGTGCCAGTTGACGGGAAGAAACCCGATGAGTGCACCACACAGCGCGGCGGTCAAGAGGGTCGAGAGGTTGAAGTAACTGGTCTCTCCCGGGCCGGTCGCGAGCACGTAAGAGTAAATAAAGAACACTGCGCCGGCAATGAGCGTCACCCCGGCAACCAATCCGTCGAGGCCATCAATGAAGTTGATGGCGTTCATCACAAGAACGACCGCGAAAACGGTGAGCACGAGTGACATCGTCGGCGAGAGCAACACAATTCCGCTGAACGGCAGGCTCACTATTTGCACACCGCTCCACGCGAGTACACCAGCGGCAATCAGTTGAGCACCCAGTTTGACGAGCCAGTTGAGATCGATGAGGTCGTCGATGATTCCGACAATCGCCATGAGAACAATGCCGATTCCGATTCCGATGACGGGCATGATGTTGACGAAAACTGGCGCAAAAACAGGCAGGTTCGCAGCGACGACAAGCGCGGCACCGAGGCCGAGCACAATGGCGGCACCTCCGAGACGGGGGGTCGGTGTCGTGTGGACGTCTCGATCACGAATCACGGGATAGATCCTGAAGCGGTGGCTCAAGTGAAGTAACAGGTGGGAACCAACGAACGAAATAATCGCTGCGACAAACCCAATGATGAGATAGTTCATTCGTTATCCTCGGCAATCACTCCGAGCACATCGCGAATCGCCTCGCGTGAAATCGTCCCGTCGCGCAAAATCCGAATGGGCTTCCCCTCAACTGTCGGTGTCGCGTCGACGATGGTGGAACCGACTCGCGAACCTGACGATTCGCCGGCGTCCAGATACACCGCGACACTGTCTCCCAATTGAGCAAACGCTTCCGCTGCCGTCAGGGCGGCGGGTTCCCCGGTCACATTTGCACTCGACACAGCGAGCGGACCGGTTTCACTCAGGAATTCGCGCACCAGCTCGTGGTCGGGCATTCGAAGCGCAACCGTGCCGTTCGTTTCACCGAGGTCCCATGCGAGGGTCGATCGGGCAGCGACAACTATCGTCAATCCGCCGGGCCAGAACGCGTTGGCGAGTTTTTCCATTTCGGGAGAGACCTGCTCGGCGAGCGCCATCATCGTGTCTATTCCCGCGACGAGGACCGGCGGAGGCGACTGGCGGCCGCGGCCCTTCGCGTCGAGCAACTTCTGGACCGCGACGGGGTTGAACGCGTCAGCCGCAATCCCGTACACCGTGTCGGTGGGGAGAACGACGAGGTCGCCGCGACCAATGGCCTGTCTGGCCAGTCGCAGTCCCGTCAAGGCCTCAGTTGTTTCGAGGGAGTTATAGATTGTGCCCATCCCTGACAGTTTAGCCATCGGTGTCTAACGGACCGCGGTGAGGGCTCGTTCGCGTTGGAGCAGGTCGGTGTGAGTGGTGGTCATCGAGAACCCCGCACTTGTAGCGATGGCACGCACGGCGGCGCCTTGCCCGTCGCCGTGCTCGACGACGAGCGTGCCACCGGGGCGCAAGAGACGAGCGGCGCGAGCGATGAAGGTGCGGATGTCTCGAAGCCCGTCCCCCCCGCCAAACAGCGCGCTCTCTGGGTCGTATCCCACAACCTCAGTGTCCGCCGGTTTTTCGGAATCCGGAATGTACGGCGGATTCGCGACAACTACGTCAATTGTGCCGTCGAGTTCCGGTAGTGCACTCGCCGCGTCACCAATCACGAGCGTCACGCGGCCGTCGCCGTATCGCGCGATGTTGCGCGCGGCCCACTCGGCCGCGGTGGTCGACAGTTCGATGGCAAACACTTCTGAGGTGGGAACCTCGGTCGCGAGTGCGAGGGCGAGAGCACCCGTTCCTGTGCCCAGATCGACGGCACGAGGCCGCGGTGATGGAACCTGCCGAAGAGCGTCAATCGCCCATTCGGCGACGAGTTCGGTTTCGGGCCGGGGAACAAGCACACCAGGTCCGACGGAAAGAACCACGTGACGAAAGGGCGACTCGCCGGTGATGTGCTGAAGAGGCTCGCGCGATTCGCGGCGGGTTGCGAGGGTGTCGATTTCCGTCACAGTCGCCTCATCAAGGTCGACGCCCATGAACGCCTTCGTCGCCACTTCGCCGCGAGTCCACCCGGTGACATGACCGACGACGAGTTCGGCATCCGCGAGAGCAGAGGCGATGCCGGCGCGGTCGAACCGCTCCGCGAGAGCGGACACGATCTCGCCGACCGAGGTCACGAGCCGGAGGACTCCGTGAGCGCTTTCAATTGCGCTTCTTCGTCGAAGGCGATACACGAGTCGATAATCGGCTCCATCGCGCCGTTCATCACCTGGTCGAGGTTATACGACTTGTACCCCGTGCGGTGATCCGCGATGCGGTTTTCGGGGAAGTTGTAGGTGCGGATTCGCTCGGAGCGATCCATCCCGCGAATCTGGCTCTTGCGGGCGTCGCTCGCGACCGCATCGCGTTCTTCTTGCTGACGGGCGAGCAGACGCGCACGCAAAACGCGCATCGCCGACTCTTTGTTCTGGATTTGACTCTTCTCGTTCTGACACGACACGACGATTCCCGTCGCAATGTGGGTGATTCGAACAGCAGAGTCGGTCGTGTTCACGGACTGGCCGCCGGGACCGCCCGAACGGAAGACGTCGATGCGGATGTCGTTCGGACTGATTGCGACCTCTTCGGGTTCGTCGACCTCGGGGAACACGAGAACACCCGTCGTCGACGTGTGGATTCGGCCCTGCGCTTCGGTTGCGGGAACTCGCTGAACGCGATGAACCCCGCCTTCGTATTTGAGTTTCGCCCACGCGCCGTTGGCGGGATCGGTCGCATTCGCCTTGATGGCGAGCTGCACATCCTTGAAACCGCCGAGGTCGCTGTCGGTGCTGTCGAGAATCTCGACGCGCCAACCACGACTGTCCGCGTAGTGGGTGTACATGCGCAGAAGGTCGGCCGCGAACAGAGCGCTTTCCGCGCCGCCCTCGCCTCCCTTGATTTCCATGATGACGTCTCGGCCGTCGTCGGGATCGCGAGGAATAAGCAAACGCCGAAGTTTCTCTTCGAGTTCGGTGACGCTCGCTTCCATCGGTGCGATTTCGGCGGCGAACACCTCGTCATCCTTCGCGAGTTCCTTTGCGGCGGCGAGATCGTCGCGGGCAGCCGACAGTGCGTCGTGCGTTGAGACGATCTGATTCAATTCCGAATATCGACGATTAAGTTTCTTGGCGCGCGCCGGATTCGAGTGAATCGCCGAATCAGCGAGTTCCACCTGAAGAGCGGCGTGTTCCGCGACGAGACCGTCGATCGATTCGAGCATGAGAACCCTTAGAGGGTGACGACGGCGGTGGCGATGTCGAGGAGTTCGTCTCGAACAGCACCGGGGAATCCGTCGGTCTGGTTATCGATCGTCGCGATGACCGTGAGCGAGCCACCCGTCTCGAGAGCACGGCCGGCACCGAACAAGCGCTTGGTGGCCGAGAAGACGGCGGCGTCAACCGCTCCGTCACCGAGAGGACGTGAGCCCTGAATGACGGCCAGCTGGTTCTTGGCGACACGGGTCATCGAGTCGATGAGGACGACAACGTGGTGTCCCTTTTCGACGAGGCGCTTGGCCCGCGCGATGGCGAGGTCAGCGACGGTGACGTGTTCGTCGGCGTGACGGTCATACGACGAGGCGCTGACTTCTCCGCGAACGCCGCGGCTGAGCGCTGTGACGTCTTCGGGAAGACCCTCCGACACGACGACCATGAGGTGGGCGTCCGTTGCGCTGGCCGAGATCTCGGTAGCGAGGTCGCGAATCACCGTGGTGCGTGCCGTGCCGGCAGAACCGTCAACGAGAACCCGGTCGCCCTTCTTGATCGAACCGAACCGACCTTTCAATCCCAAGCCATCGGTCGCGTGGACGGCGACGAGGTCGTTGAAGTCGTCGCGGACGACTGCCTCTTCCGGCGCAGCACCGTTCACGAAGTCGATCGTCGCGAGCGCGTTGTACTTCTGACGGTTCTGGAAGTCGTTGTCGCGAGGCTGGCGGATTGCACCAACGATGGCGTCACCCTTGCGGAGGTTGTACTTCTTCACCTGACCGAGTGCGACATAGATATCGGCGGGGCTGGCGAGGTAGCCGGCGGTGCGAACGAACGCGTAGTTGTCGAGAATGTCCAAGATTCCGGCGACGGGGATGAGCACGTCGTCATCGCTCACGCCATCGAAGTCATCGTCGCGTCCGCGTCCGCGCTTGCGGTTGCGCTGGCGACTGCGACCGTTGTCCGCCTGTGTGTCATCGGATTCGGGAGAGTCGGTGTTCTCTGACGCATCAGCGTCACCCGCTGCAGTAGCGGCACGGCCACGACCGCGACCGCGGGTACGACGACCAGCGGGGGCGTCACCTTCGGCAGGCGCATCGCCCGACTCGGGTGCCGACTCGGCGGCGGGGGCGTCCTGGGTGACGACCTCAACCGGTGCGTCAGCGGACTTCTTGGTGGCGCGGCGCGGCGCGCGCTTGCGAGCCGGCGCTTCGGTGCTGTCGGTGACAGGCACGTCCGTGTTTTCGTTATCCATTGGTTACTCCTTGATGTGTCACACCACCGTGAGCAATCGCACAACGCGATATTCGGTGAGGTGAATCGAAACCTGCTCGGGATCCGGTTAGAGACCGTCTCCATCGGGCAGTACGACAACTGTAGCACCCTTGAAGTCGACAGCGAGCATGAGGCACTCCCAGGCCGTGTCTTTCGACTTGTCGACGATGCTCGCGGCGCGCGCGCGTTCGAGGGGATCGTCGGTAAGAACGAGAACCGACGGCCCCGCCCCCGAGACCACCGCGGCGAATCCTTCATCGCGCAACCGGCGAATCAGTGCGATGGTTTCCGGCATCGCCTCGGCGCGATACTCCTGGTGAAGTTTGTCTTCCGTCGCCGCGTGCAAGAGTTCGGGGCTCTGCAGGAGGGCCGCGATGAGAAGCGCAGATCGCGACACGTTGAAGACCGCGTCTTCGTGCGGAACCGTGTCGGGTTGCAGGTCTCGGGCCACCTTGGTGCTCATCGTCATGTCACGAGGAACAGCGACCAACAGCGACACACCGCGATGAACCGTCAGCTTCTTGTGCTGCGGGCCCGTTTCTGTCATCCATGCGATCGACAAACCCCCGAACAGAGCGGGCGCAACATTGTCGGGGTGACCCTCCATCTGGGTTGCGACGTCGAGCAGACCCTGCGCGTCGATGTCGACGATCCCATCGAGCAGTCCTTTGGCCACCATGATTCCGCCGACAATCGCAGCCCCCGACGACCCCATTCCGCGACCGTGCGGGATTCGGTTGTCGCACACGAGGTCGACAATCGGTACCGGGATACCGAAGTGCGCGAACGTCGCCGCCATCGATTGAACAACAAGATTGGTGTCGTCCGTCGCGACAGTGCCATCGCCAACGCCACGAACAGTGACCCGTGTTGCACCAGAGTCGAGAACGGTTGCCGTCAGCTCGTCGTAGAGAGACAGTGCGATTCCGAGGGTGTCAAAACCAGGTCCGAGGTTGGCTGTCGTTGCGGGAACCTTGACGTGAACGGATCGCCCGACGGGAACTGTTGACGACATCATGCGCCCTTCACGAGACCGAGCACGCCGGCAATTTCATCGACGTCCACGGGAACCACTTGTGGCATCGCTTCGGTTCCGTCCGGCATCTTGAGAGCCCACTGCGGGTCTTTGAGTCCGTGTCCCGTAACCGTGAGCACGCAGATTGCACCCTTCGGGATGACGCCGGCCTCGGCGCGTTCGAGCAGCCCGGCGACCGAGGCGGCAGATGCTGGCTCGACAAAGATTCCGACTTCGGCCGACAGGATGCGCTGTGCGGCGAGGATGTCGGCATCGCTGATGGCACCGAAATATCCGTCCGAGTCTTCGCGAGCGGCAATCGCCAAATCCCACGACGCCGGGTTTCCGATTCGAATCGCGGTGGCGATTGTTTCTGGGCTCTTCACGCGCTCACCGATGACGAGCGGTGCTGAACCCTCCGCCTGGAAACCGAACATTCGGGGCAACACGTCGGTCGCACCGCGCGCGATTTCCTCGCGGTAGCCGCGGTGATACGCCGTGTAGTTGCCCGCGTTTCCAACGGGGATGAAGTGGAAGTCTGGCGCGCGTTCAAGAACCTCGACGACCTCGAAGGCGGCCGTCTTTTGCCCCTCGATGCGGTCGTTGTTGACCGAATTGACGAGGTGGACGGGGTAGTTCTCAGCGAGGTCTCGTGCGATGTCGAGGCAGTCGTCAAAGTTGCCCTGCAACTGAAGTATCTCTGCGTTGTGGGCCACGGCCTGGCTCAACTTGCCCATCGAGATCTTGCCCTCGGGAACCAGAACAGCCGCCGTGATTCCCGCGTGCGCGGCATAGGCGGCCGCAGCGGCGGAGGTGTTGCCGGTCGATGCGCAGATGACGGCTTTCGCCCCAGCCTCCATCGCCTTCGAAATCGCCATCGTCATCCCGCGGTCTTTGAACGATCCGGTCGGATTCATGCCTTCGTATTTGACGTAGACCTTCGCCCCCGTGCGCTCGGACAGTGCCGGTGCATAAATGAGTGGTGTTCCACCCTCGCCCAACGAAATGATGGGGGTCTTGTCGGACACGTCAAGGCGATCACGATATTCGTGAAGGACACCGCGCCACTGATAAGCCATTACAGACCTTCCATTCGAATAACTCCCACGACGCGTTGGACAACGGCCGACGCCTCGAGTGCGTCCACGGTCGCTGCGAGATCGGCTTCGATTGCCTCGTGAGTTCCAATAACCAGCGTAGCGGTGGCCGACTGGCCGTCAGCGCCTGCGGGCTTCTGTTCGACAGACTCAACCGAGACGCCGTGCGTGGCAAAAAGCGACGCAATGTCAGCGAGCACGCCGGGGGCATCGGTGATCTCGAGCGAGATGTGGTACCGAGTGCGGATCTCTGAAATCGGCAGGATGGGGAACGTCGCGTGCGTGCTCTCGGCAACGCCGGGTCCACCGATCACGTGGCGACGAGCGGCCGAGACGAGGTCGCCCAGAACGGCCGACGCGGTCTGAACTCCGCCGGCACCTGCGCCGTAGAACATGAGAGGACCAGCGAGTTCCGCTTCGACGAACACCGCGTTGTTCGCGCCGTGGACGGCGGCGAGTGGGTGGGAGTCGGGAACCATGGCGGGGTAGACGCGAGCGCTGACGCCCTCGGTGCCGTCCGCCAGCGAGACCCTCTCGCAAATCGCGAGCAATTTCACGACATAGCCGGCCTGCCTAGCCGAGCGAACCTGGTCGAGAGTGATTTTAGTAATTCCTTCGCGATAGACGAGGTCAATCGGCACGTGTGTGTGGAACGCGAGAGATGCGAGAATCGAGGCCTTTTGCGCCGCGTCGAATCCTTCGACGTCCGCACTACTGTCCTCTTCGGCGTATCCAAGCTTCTTCGCCATCGCGAGTGAGTCCTCCATCGATTCGCCCAGAGTGTCAATGCGATCGAGGATGAAGTTGGTCGTCCCGTTGACGATTCCGAGGATTCGCGTCACCCGGTCACCGGCGAGCGAATCGCGCAGCGGACGGATGATCGGAATTGCGCCGGCAACGGCCGCTTCGTAATAGACCTGCGCACCAACCTGGGAGGCCGCCTCAAAAATCTCGGTGCTGTAATGCGCAAGCAGGGCCTTGTTGGCGGTGACAATGTCGGCGCCCGCGTTGATTGCGTCGAGAATCAGGGTGCGAGCCGGTTCGACGCCACCCATGAGTTCGATCACGATGTCGGCCTGACGAACGAGGGTGGCGGCATCGGTCGTGATGAGGTGCGCGGGGATGTCCACAGCACGTTTCGATTTCGGGTCGCGAACAGCTACCCCGATCAATTCGATTCCAGCCCCGATTCGCGCGGCGAGTTCATCGCCGTGATTCAGAATCTGGTCCGCAACCTGCGCGCCAACGCTTCCCGCGCCGAGAAGCGCGATTCGAAGGTTTCGATATTCAATCACTGTGTTTTCCTTATCGCGCGCGGACCT
>JAIOXB010000027.1 GCA_021741825.1 Microbacteriaceae bacterium | reverse complement strand
TTTTGCGACGCCTTTGCGTCGGTCTTGGCTCCGCGAATGCCGACGAGGGCGACTCCACACAAATCCAGAAGCCCCGAACTGGGCCCTTCGAACGGGATTTCCCCGACGGTCGGCCACGGTGCGACGTGAATCGAGCCATCGTGAGTCCACCGCCAGACCTCTTCCGTCGCGAACGGGATGACCGGTGCTAGAAGTCGCAGGAAGACGTCGATCGCAAGGCGCAGCGCGGCAACGGCTGATGCTTGTTCCGGCGACACCTCGTCACGATAGGCGCGTTCCTTGACGAGCTCGAGGTAGTCGTCGGTGAAAGTCCAGAAGAACTGTTCCGTCACTTCGAGCGCGCGGGCGTGGTCGAACTTGTCATACGATTCGGTCGCGATGCGCACAACCTCGGTGAGTCGTCGCAGCAGGTCGATGTCGATCGGCTCGGTGATCGGGGCACCCTCGGTGTGCGGGAACGAATACACGAACTTCGCGGCGTTCAGGACCTTGATCGCGAGGCGCCGACCAATCTTGATCTGCTTGGGGTTCTCGGGGTCGAACGCCGCGTCCGTGCCTAGTCGGCTCGATGCCGCCCAGTATCGGACCGCGTCCGAGCCGTGCTCGTCGAGCATTCCCTGCGGGGTCACGACGTTACCCTTCGACTTCGACATCTTTTTGCGGTCGGGGTCGACGATGAAACCCGAGATCCCGGCGTGTTCCCACGGCGCAACGCCGTGTTCGAGTTCGGCGCGCAGGACGGTCGAGAACAGCCAGGTTCGAATGATGTCCTGGCCCTGGGACCGAAGTGAATACGGAAAGACGAGGTTCCACAGTTCGTCGTCCTCGCCCCACTTTCCGGCGATTTGCGGGGTGAGCGACGAGGTCGCCCACGTGTCCATGACGTCGACCTCACCGATGAACCCGCCGGCGACACCGCGTTGGTCGTTGTCGTACCCCGGAGCTGGCTGTGACGACGGGTCGACGGGAAGTTGTTCCTCGGTCGGGACAATGGGGGAGTCGAACACGGGGTTACCCTCGGCGTCGAGCGGGTACCAGACCGGAATCGGCACACCAAAGAAGCGCTGTCGCGACACGAGCCAGTCGCCGTTGAGGCCGCCGACCCAGTTGTCGTAGCGCACGCGCATGAAGTCGGGGTGGAATTCGACCTGTTGACCGCGTTCGGTGAGACGCGCGCGAAGGTCTTCGTCCTTGGCGCCGTTGGTGATGTACCACTGGCGGGTCGTGACAATCTCGAGAGGCTTGTCGCCTTTTTCAAAGAACTTGACGGGGTGGGTGATGGGCTTCGGGTCGCCAATCATCTCGCCCGATTCCTGCAGCATCTCGACGATTCGAGCCTTGGCGCTGAACACGGTTTTCCCAGCCAGTTCCGTGTAGATCGCCCGCTGGTCGTCGGTGTCGATGCCGGCCGGCGGTTCGCTCATGACGCGGCCGTCGAATCCGAGGATCGGGCGGGTCGGAAGGCTGAGCTCTCGCCACCAGATGACGTCGGTGACGTCACCGAACGTACAAATCATCGCGATTCCGCTTCCCTTGTCAATCTGGGCGAGCGGGTGTGCAAGAACGGGGACTTCGACACCGAACAACGGCGTGCTCACGGTCGTTCCAAAAAACGGCTTGTAGCGCTCGTCCTCGGGGTTGGCGACGAGAGCCACGCACGCGGGGATCATCTCGGGGCGGGTCGTCTCGATGTCGATCGTTCCGCCGTCCGGTTTGTGGAACGACACGCGGTGGTACGCGCCGGGCATTTCCTTGTCTTCGAGCTCGGCCTGAGCGACCGCCGTGCGGAACGTGATGTCCCACAGGGTCGGGGCGTCGGCCTGGTAGGCCTCTCCGCGGGCCAGGTTGCGCAGAAACGCGCGCTGGGCGGTTCGCTGCGACTCGTCGGAAATCGTCCGGTACGTCTGCGACCAGTCGACGGACAGTCCAAGCGTGCGCCAAAGTTCCTCGAACTTCTTTTCGTCCTCAACCGTCAGTTGTTCGCACAGTTCGACAAAGTTGCGACGCGAAATCGGCACCTGGTCGGCGGCTTTCGTTGACGCGTTGTCGGCTCCGTCCAGCGGAGGCGTGAACGACGGGTCGTACGGCAACGTCGGGTCGCAGCGGACGCCGTAGTAGTTCTGGACTCGGCGTTCCGTCGGCAGACCATTGTCGTCCCAGCCCATGGGGTAAAAGATGACTTTGCCCTGCGCGCGCTGATAGCGGGCGGCGAGGTCCATGTGTGTGTACGAAAACACGTGACCGATGTGGAGCGATCCGGACGCCGTCGGCGGGGGAGTATCCACTGCGAACACGCTGTCTTTACCGAGTGAAACGGCCTTCGCGCGGTCGAACGCGTACGTTCCTTCGCGTTCCCACACCTCACCCCAGGTCGCTTCGAGTCCTTCGAGGGCCGGCTTGTCGGGGATTTCGCGGGGCATGAGAGCCTCTTTCACTATCGGCGGCAGCGGGTATGGCTGCCTCACATGTACCGCCCAAATCTACCAGCGACCGACCCGTGAAGCTCATTGATTTGAAATCCCTTCGATTTCAATAATTTTGATATATCGTCGGCTTATGCTCAAAAAGTCTCGGGCGGTTTCCGCATCAATGTTCGCCAAGTTCTCGCTAGCGATTGCGCTGGGTTTTTTGATTTCTCAAATTGGAATTGCGGATTTGCAATCGCCCAGCGGTTCCGCAAGGGCGGTCTCGACTGAAGGGACGGCGGATATCGTCTGGAGCGGTTCGACACTTGCTATCGAATGGACATCAGTTGATTCGAACTCGAGCGTCGCAGTGATCACGGGAAATGAGACGATTACGGACTCCGATGGTGAAGGCTCTGCCAAATTCCCACTTGCCGAAGTTCTTGGCGAGACAATCTCTATAACTTGGCAACGTGCGGCAAATGAGGAAGATTTTTCAAACTTCGATGGATCTGAGAATCTAAGAGAACTGGTGTCATCACGCCCAGAACTGTTTGTTATTACCGCAACTGTCGGGCTTCCAATCAATGACTCGGCGGGTCGAAGTTCCTTTATTGCACCGGCTCAGGCTGCAACACCGTCCTCTACTTCCTTCAAATACATGACTTTCATTCGCGAAAACTTCGTTGACGAGACCATCTGGCCCGGTTGCGAGCTTAATTTATCGGTCCCATTCTCCTACAAAGGCGACAATCGAGGATTCAACGTTGACTCACCCCGATTTCGAACAAGAATGTTGGTAACTGTTGACTGGATAAATGGCGGCAAAGTGAGTTTCAGCACAGCTGTTGGTGAGACAAAACAATACGAAAAACTGCGGGATGGAACGTATGTCTTAAAGGCAACGAAATCAGCGCCGCGAAGCTCAATGATTGTGAGTTCTATTTCAGAATCGTCAAACTCAACAAAATTCCGAATGCGGCAAGACGTGGTAAATCCTTTTTGTTCTCCTCTTGTGGCTGCTGGAATTTACTACGACTACAGTGTTGCACTGTCGCGAAGTGGCGTCTATTCGGTTACTGGAGCGGCCTTGAGAGTTCCCAACCACGAGTTCTACATTATTGATGCGGGTCAGGCGGGGTGGACCAAAATCTTCGCACGCACTGGGTCCGATTTTGGCTGTTTAGGCGTGTTGAGTGCGGGACAAACCGCGTGTCGAAATTCCACTCCGTATCCCGGCACCCGGTAAAAATTGGAACTTGGGGGTTATCGATGGTGGTTGGAAATCTTCGTATTTTTTTGACGCGCCTGCTCCTGATACATCTGATCGGCCTGGTTTCGCTCGAGCTAGTGGCAACTATTTCGTGGTTAGTTTCCGGTCAGCAATTCGATTTTTGGGTAACATTCATTTCGGGCTTCATTCTCCTCGAGCTTTTGATGTCGGCGGGGGTCCTTTCTAGTTGGATGACTTTCATTTTCGCTCTTGGTTCTATTGTGGTCGAACGAAGAATTGCTCGCGGCATGAGTTCGTCGACCATGCGTCGAACTCAACTCGTGGGTTACGTCGTGATCTTGCTTGTGCTAGCAGTAGAGACTTGGAATACCTTGCAACGTGGACACAATACATATGCTCTTGGCGCGCTTGCGTTGACACTAACGGCGTTGTATTGCGTTAGCCTCCTCCAACAGTCCCACCGTCGTACTCGGTAAAACTCCGGATTCGATTAGTTGTTGAACGCGAGATAGATGTTGAGCGTCGACGCGATGAATAACCACGCTTCGTAGGGAATCAGCAAACGCGCCGACCAGATGTCGACCTCCTTGAACTTCACGATCGTCATCCACACGAGCACGTCCATCACGAGGATGATGACCACGCCGAGCCAGAACGCAATTTCACCGACGAGCGGGAACCCCGCGAAAAAGATGGGCGTCCAGATGGCGTTGAGTGCCAACTGCCAGATGAACAGCCGAATGCCGGCGGTGCGAGCGGGGCTCGACGGCATCCGCCACGCGCGCCAGAACGAAACGCCGATCAGCACGTACAGAACCGACCAGACGGGTCCGAACACCCAGTTCGGCGGCGTCCACGGTGCGATGTTCGCCTCGGCGTACCAACCGTCGACGTTCCCGGCCGTGGACAGGGCGCCCAATCCGCCGATGATGAACGGAACAGCGATACTGATGGCCAACGCGAGTCCCTGACGGGGGCGAGTGGAAACCTGTGATGCGGACATGAGGACTCCTTCGAAGTTGTCCCCAGACTACGCCTGTCAAACCTTTAGAGTGGGGCAGATGGACAGCGCAAAGAAATCGAGAAACCGACGACGTGCCGGTGCTGTCTTATTGGCGGTGGGCGCAACGTCAACCTTTATCGGATTGGGAATGCTGCTACCCGCGATGGGCTACTTTTCGAACAACTCTGCCTGCGATGTCCTTCTCGGGGGGAATCTCATCGGGGTAAGTGTGGATGCGTATCCGGAAAGTTCAGTTACCTATGTCCCCGTTGGCCTAAATTGCACATGGCCGAAGATTGACGGAACTACGACTACGAGATACCACGTTGACTGGCTGGTTAGCTCGATTTTGTACGGTGGAGTCTTGGTCAGCGTTGTTGGAAGCAGACTGGTTAATTCCCAATTGCCATTTCGGCACCAGTGAGTTGATAAACTAGGCTCAACGACGTTGAACCGGCCATCACCGGGGAGTCCGCGGAAGAACGGCCCAGGCCAACTAGATCCGCGCGGGTAAGCCCGTCACAGCAGTCATTGAGTGGCCAGGAACTGGCAAACGGGGTGGTACCGCGGGAATTCGTTCTCGTCCTCGGATGGACAAACCACGAGGAGCCCCATGACGTACCCCCGCCACCGCGACAACGACGGCGTGCAACCGTCCCCGTCGTTCCCCGCGATCGAACACGACGTTCTCGCGTATTGGGCGACCAACGACACCTTCCGCAAATCCATTGCCAACCGCGAAGGCTGCGACGAATGGGTGTTCTATGACGGTCCGCCCTTCGCCAACGGACTGCCGCACTACGGTCACCTGCTGACGGGATACGCGAAAGACCTATTCCCCAGGTACCAAACGATGCGCGGCAAGCAGGTTCACCGCCGCTTCGGGTGGGACACCCACGGGCTTCCCGCGGAACTCGAGGCCGAACGCCAGCTCGGAATCACCGACAAGTCCCAGATCGAAGAGATGGGGCTCGCTGCGTTCAACGCGGCGGCGAAAGAATCCGTGCTGAAGTACACGAAGGAGTGGGAAGAGTATGTCACCCGCCAAGCGCGCTGGGTGGACTTCGAGAACGACTACAAGACTCTGGACATCACGTTCATGGAGAGCGTCATCTGGGCGTTCAAACAACTGCACGACAAGGGCCTCGCCTACGAGGGGTATCGCGTCCTGCCGTATTGCTGGCGCGACCAAACCCCGCTGTCCAACCACGAATTGCGCATGGACGACGACGTCTACAAGGCGCGCCAGGACCAGTCAGTTACCGTCACTTTTCCGCTGACCGGGGCAAAGGCCGAATCACTCGGCCTCGTCGGAGTCAACGCGCTTGCCTGGACGACAACACCATGGACACTTCCGACGAACGCGGCGCTCGCCGTTGGCCCATCCATCGGATACGTCGTTGTGCCCGCTGGACCGAACGGTGCCGCGGCGGACGGGGACAACTTCCTTCTGGCCACCGACACCGTCGGCGCGTACGCCAAGGAACTCGGATACGACGATGCGGCAGCGGCAAACGAGGCCGTGAGCGCCACTTTTGTCGGATCAGACTTGAGCGGAATCACCTACACGCGCCTGTGGGACTACTACGCCGACGCCGAAGGCATGGAGAACGCGTGGCAGATCCTCGTCGCTGACTACGTGGCGACCGGCGAGGGCACGGGAATTGTCCACCAAGCGCCCGCCTACGGTGAAGACGACCAAATCATCTGTGCGGCTGCGGGCATCCCCGTCATCGTTTCGGTCGACGACTCAGGCAAGTTCCTGCCCGAGGTTTCTGACGTGGTCGGGTTGCACGTGTTCGACGCGAACAAGCCCCTCACGCAGAAACTCAAGGCCGACGGCCGTCTGATGCAACAGAAGTCGTACGACCACTCGTACCCGCACTGCTGGCGATGCCGCAACCCGCTCATCTACAAGGCGGTCTCGTCGTGGTTTATCCGCGTGCCCGAGTTCCGCGACCGCATGGGCGAACTCAACCAACAGATCAATTGGGTTCCGGACAACGTCAAAGACGGTCAGTTTGGCAAATGGGTCAGCGGCGCTCGCGACTGGTCGATTTCCCGCAATCGTTACTGGGGCTCGCCGATTCCGGTGTGGAAGAGCGACGACCCCGAATACCCGCGCATCGATGTGTACGGGTCACTCGACGAGCTCGAAGCCGACTTCGGTGTCCGCCCGACGGACCTGCACCGCCCGGCAATCGACGAACTGACGCGCCCAAACCCCGACGACCCGACGGGGAAGTCAACGATGCGCCGCATCACCGACGTTCTCGACGTGTGGTTCGACTCCGGCTCGATGCCGTTCGCCCAAGTTCACTATCCGTTCGAGAACCGCGAATGGTTCGACACGCACAACCCGGCCGACTTCATCGTCGAGTACATCGGACAGACTCGCGGCTGGTTCTACACGCTCCACGTTCTGTCGACCGCGCTGTTCGATCGCCCGGCGTTCACGAACGTCATCAGCCACGGAATCGTTCTGGGTAACGACGGCCAGAAGATGTCGAAGTCGCTGCGGAATTATCCCGATGTGTCCGAGGTGTTCGAACGCGACGGAGCCGACGCGATGCGCTGGTTCCTCATGTCGTCGAGCGTCATTCGCGGCGGGAACCTGGTCGTCACCGAGGAGGGCATCCGCGAATCGGTTCGCCAGTTCCTCTTGCCGCTCTGGAGCACGTACTACTTCTTCACGCTCTATGCGGGTGACGTGGACGCCGTTCGCCGAACCGACTCGACCCAGGTTCTCGATCGCTATTTGCTAGCCAAGACTCGCCAGCTCATCGAAAGGGTCACGACCGACCTGGACGCTCTCGACAGCCCGATGGCAGCATCGGCGATTCGCGACTTCGCCGACGTGTTGACCAACTGGTACGTCCGTCGTTCGCGCGACCGATTCTGGGATGGCAACGATTGTGATGCCGTCGACACGTTGTACACCGTCCTCGAAACGGTGTGCCGCATCGCTGCGCCTCTCGCGCCGCTCGTGACCGAAGAGGTCTGGCGCGGACTGACGGGTGGCGAAAGCGTTCACCTCGCGGATTGGCCTGACGCGACCGAGTTCCCCGCGGACGACGCACTCGTCATGGCGATGGACCGTGTCCGCGAGGTCGCCTCGGCCGCTCTCGCGCTACGCAAATCGAAGGGACTGCGCGTCCGCCTTCCGTTGGCGAAACTGACTGTCGTCGTCCCCGAGGCACCGACAATTCCTGAGTTCACCGACATCCTGCGCGACGAAATCAATGTCAAGACCGTCTCGGTTGTCGAACTCCGCGAGGAATCAATCGGCGAATACGGAATCACCCGCCGACTCTCGGTCAATTCACGGACTCTCGGCCCGCGCATCGGCGGGCAGGTGCAGCAGGTCATCGCCGCAACGAAGGCGGGGGATTGGTCGATCGATGGCGATGTCGTAATCGCCGGGGGAATCGCGCTCGAAGCGAGCGAGTACGACCTCGTCCTCGATGTGGCGGACGATACGGTCGCGGTCTCGTTCCTTGGCAACGCCGGATTCGTTGTTCTCGACACCGTCGTGACACCCGAACTGGCTGCAGAGGGACTCGCGCGCGATGTGGTTCGTGCGGTTCAGCAGGCTCGTAAGGATGCCGGCCTCGACGTGAGCGATCGAATTCGTCTCGAGATCGAAAGCGATGCTGTCACGATCGTCGCGATGCGCGCACATCAGGAACTCATCGCCGGCGAGACCCTCGCGGTCGAACTCGAGTTCGTCGAGGGCGTTTCGGGAACCACCGAGGTCGGCGACGACGCACGCATTCGCGTCGGGTTGGAAAAGGCGTGACCGACTTCCGCGCCGAGGTCGCCACCATCTTCGAGTCGCTCGTCGCGCGAATAGGCGAGCGTGCGCCTCAGCCGCGACTTCACGCGACTCGAAAAGCCGTTGAATACCTGGGCAATCCGCAACAGTCTTATGCGATTGTCCACGTCACCGGAACCAACGGCAAGACTTCGACCTCGCGCATGATCGAAGCGCTGTGTCGTGCTCACGGACTTCGCACGGGGCTTATGACCAGTCCGCATCTGCGATTCGTCACCGAGCGAATCATGATCGACGGCGAACCCATCAGCGACGAAAAGTTCGTCGAGAACTGGCGGGACGTCGAGCCCTACATCAACATGGTCGACGAAGACCTGGTTGCCAACGGCGAAGTACCGCTGACCTATTTTGAAACGCTCACGATTCTCACGCTCGCGGCCTTCGCCGACGCGCCGGTCGACGTCGCCATCCTCGAGGTGGGAATGGGCGGCGCATGGGATTCAACGAACGTGGCCGATGCCGATGTTGCGGTCTTTGCGCCCATCGGAATCGATCACGCAGAATTCCTCGGCGACACCATCACCGAAATCGCCCGCACCAAAGCGGGAATCATCAAACCGGGCAGCATCGTGGTCACCGCGGTGCAAGAACCCGATGCGATGGCGGAAATCGTCGCGGCCGCCCAGTTGATGGAGGGGGAACTCGTCGTCGAGGGCGACGGGTTCGAATTGATGTCGAGCATCTCTGCTGTCGGAGGTCAGGTCATGCAGATTCGTGGCCGCGCGAGCGCCTATCGCGACGTCCCCGTGACGCTTCACGGTCGTCACCAAGCACACAATGCCGCGCTGGCAATCGCGGCAGTCGAGTCGTTGTTCGGAAACGGGTCACGCCCGATTCCCGACGACATCCTCAGTGTCGCTTTGGGAAACGTCACAAGCCCCGGCCGCTTGCAGTATTTGGCCGCCGCTCCGCCCATCATCGTCGATGCTGCGCACAATCCGCACGGCGCGAAGGCTCTCGCCGCAGCGATTACCGACGTCCTGCCATTCGAGAACGTGTGGTGCGTGATCGGAGTCCTCGATGACAAGGATGCCCGAGGCATCATCGAGGCTCTCAACCCAGTCGTCGCGGGATTCATCTGCACGCAGTCCGGTTCGGATCGCGCGATGCAAGCGAACGACCTTTCCGACATTGTCGCCGCACTGGTCGGCGCCGATCGGGTGAGTGCGGAACCGACACTCTCGGCCGCAATCGATACGGCAAAGTCGATGTGTGGCCCGTCAGATGCGATTATGGTCACGGGAAGTATCACACTCGTGGGTGACACCATCACCCTCGCCCGAACGGAGAACTGGACATGAGCGAACGCCGAGAGCGCAGCGCAACCGAATCATTGCTGAGCGTCGCGTTTGGTGTCGAGATGGCCACCATCGTTTTCGGTGCGATTGCGATGGCGGGGCTGCACAAGCAGCAGTGGCTCGAGGTTCTCGTTAGTGCGGTCCTTTTGATCGCCATGCTCGTGCTGGCGCAAGCGACACTGCGCCGTGGACTCCACCCGATCGTCTACGCGTCGCAAGCTCTGTTGGCGCTGCCCGTGGTCACCGAACCGATGTGGGGTTTGGCCTGGCTCGTGTGCATCATCTTTTTCACCTACTGCCTCGTCAAGGGACAACAACTTGACCGTCGAAAGGAACAACAATGACCGAACTTCAGGACACCCTCGTCCTTATCAAGCCGGACGGAACCGAACGTAACCTCGTCGGCGAGATTCTTCGCCGCATCGAGGCTAAGGGTTACGAAATCGCCGATCTGCGCATGCTCACCCCCGACCGTGCGTTGTTGTCGGCGCACTACGCAGAGCACGAGGGCAAGCCCTTTTTCGAGCCTCTCGTTGAGTTCATGTCGAGCGGGCCCGTCGTCGCCGCCAAGGTTCGCGGACATCGGGTCATTGAGGGCTTCCGCACTCTGGCCGGCACCACCGACCCGACCCTCGCCGCCCCGGGCTCGATTCGTGGTGATCTCGCCCGCGACTGGGGACTCAAGGTCCAGAAGAACCTCGTGCACGGCAGTGACTCACCCGAGTCGGCCGCCCGCGAACTCGCGCTCTGGTTCTAGTAACCGGTTAGAAGCATCGGGACAAGCAGCGGGAACTGCGCGATAATCGCGAGCCCGATTCCCGCGATGTTCACGAGCGGCAGGAGCCACGAGTAGGGCAGAATTGCGGCTCCGATGCGCGACAGCTTTTCGCTGTCAAACAGAAGTTTCTCGCGCAGGAGCCATGGCAGCACGATCCACAACATGATGGATTGAGTCGTCCAGGTCACCATGCAGTAGAGGCAGAGGAAGCCGATGTCATAGACGGCTGCGAAGAACAGCCACATCAAGAATAACCAGGCGACGAACATTCCGACGGCGAATGCTCGCCAATACCAGCGAGCGTACGTCGCGCCGGCGAGCATGCCAGCACCGGTTGCCGAGACGACACCCCAGCCGATCAGCCCCCAAAAGTAATTCGGGACTCCGAAGAACGCGCGCGCCTCGTCGGATTGCATGACGTTCCCGCAGCTAAAGAAAGGGTTGATGTTGCATGACGGTTGCGTGCCGTCCTTGAGAAGGTAATACCCCTCGGTCGACAGAGTCAGTGCGGCCCACAACGAAATCAACCCAAAGACGAGGATGAAGGCGCCGAACGCGTATCGGCCGCGGAAGGTGGGGTTCACGCTTCCATTATCGCCCCTTTGACCGTGTTCGCGCGTCGTTGGCGAGTCATTCGGGCTATACTGAGGGTGCGCATTCAACGCGCAGGACTTTTCCGGACATGCCGGGCTAGAAATCGAAAGATTTGAGCGGATAGTCAGTTCCGCGCGTAGTGACAGTACGCGGATTGCGTCACTCGATGCGATCACACAACAGATTTGAAGCACTGCTTCACAGAATGAGATTTCGAAAGAAATCACCGAGAGGTGCACCAGAAAATGGTGAAAAACACAGATTTTGATCCGAACGAGTACGTCTCGTCTCCTTTTGCCGCTCCCGAAACGCGCGCGACTCCGGTCGCGGAAACGCCGGCAGTCGATGCTGGGGTCGAGGTCGTTGCCGCCGACGAGTCGCCGGCGATCGAAACCGATGCCGCGGTCGAGGCAAAACCTGCCTTCGAACCGATTGTTCTCGACAACCCGATGCAACTCGTGTTCCGTCCGCCGGCGCCCGAGTACATCCCGATTCGTTCCGGTCGCCCGATGGACGACGAAGGCCCGTCGGTTCGTCGGCGTACGCGCGGAAACCGCGTGGAGCGATCAGAACGTGTCGAACGCGTCTATATCGAACCAGAGCAAATCACCGAGCCGCAGCGCATCCGTGGCTCTACGAGGATCGAAGCAAAGCGCCAGCGTCGCCGAGATTCACGCGACGTTGGGCGTCGTCGCCCCGTCGTTACGGAAACGGAATTCCTCGCTCGTCGCGAAAGCGTTGACCGAAAGATGGTCGTTCGAAGCAAGGACGGTCGCATCCAGATCGGCGTTCTCGAGGACAACGTCCTCGTCGAGCACTATGTCGCGCGTTCCACCGAGTCGAGCATCATCGGAAACGTCTACATCGGCAAGGTGCAGAACGTCTTGCCCTCGATGGAAGCTGCGTTCGTCGACATCGGCCGCGGCCGCAACGCGGTGCTGTATTCGGGCGAAGTTGACTGGGACGCCACCGCGACCGAAGACAACGCCAACCAACCGCGGCGCATCGAAACCGCTCTGAAATCAGGCGACCCAATCCTCGTGCAGGTCACAAAAGACCCGGTCGGTCACAAGGGTGCCCGATTGACCAGTCAGATCAGCCTCCCTGGGCGATACGTCGTCTATGTGCCAAGCGGCTCGATCAACGGAATTTCTCGTAAGTTGCCTGACTCTGAGCGCACGCGTCTCAAGAAGATTCTTGCCGAGGTCCTTCCGGAAAACGCGGGCGTCATCGTGCGCACCGCCGCCGAAGGCGCGACCGAAGAACAGCTGACGCTTGATGTGCAGCGCCTCACCTCTCAGTGGGATGCGATTCAAAAGAAGGCAGAAAAGGGCAACGCCCCGGTGCTGTTGCACTCGGAACCCGACCTTCTCGTCAAAATCATTCGTGACGTGTTCAACGAAGATTTCCAGAACATCATCATCCACGGTGACGAAGCCAAGGCCGTCATCTCGGATTATCTCGCCCAGGTTGCGCCTGATTTGATTGAACGGATCATCGATCACAACGATGGAACTGACCCGTTCGACACCTATCGGATCAACGAGCAGATCATCAAAGC
>JAIOXB010000026.1 GCA_021741825.1 Microbacteriaceae bacterium | reverse complement strand
CCTCGCAGCCCTCGCAGTTCATGGACCAGAACAACCCGCTCGCGGGGCTCACCCACAAGCCTCGACTTTCGGCGCTTGGACCCGTCGGACTCTCGCGTGAGCGCGCCGGTGTCGAGGTCCGAGACGTTCACCCCTCTCACTACGGACGCATGTGTCCGATTGAAACTCCGGAAGGCCCGAACATCGGTCTGATTGGTTCGCTCGCGTCGTTTGCTCGAATCAACTCGTTCGGTTTCATCGAAACCCCTTACCGTCAGGTCGTCAACGGCAAGGTCACCAACAAGATTGACTACCTGACCGCTAGTGACGAGGACGAGCACATCGTCGCCCAGGCCGGTTCGCCAGTGAATGCCGATGGGACTCTTGCCGAAGAGCGTGTGCTCGTTCGAATCAAGGGCGGAGAGGTTGACACCGTTCCCGCGAACCGCGTCGACTACATGGACGTTTCGCCGCGCCAGATGGTGTCGATCGCGACGTCGCTCATTCCGTTCCTCGAGCACGACGATGCAAACCGCGCACTCATGGGCGCGAACATGCAGCGTCAGGCCGTTCCCCTTCTTCGCTCCGAGGCTCCTATTGTCGGAACCGGAATGGAGTCGTACGCGGCTGTTGACGCGGGTGACGTTCTCATCGCACTCCACGCTGGTGTCGTCACCGAGGTCTCGGGCGACCACGTCCACGTCCTCAATGACAACGGCGGTAAAGACGGCGTTCCCGTCACGTCCGAGTACGTGCTTCGCAAGTTCGAGCGCTCGAACCAGGGCACGAACTTCAACCACCGTCTCGTTGTATCCGAAGGGGACAAGGTCGCTAAGGGCGGCGTTCTCGCTGACGGCCCCGCAACGGAAAACGGCGAACTTGCTCTCGGAAAGAACCTCCTCGTGGCATTCATGTCATGGGAAGGTCACAACTTCGAAGACGCGATCATCCTCAGCCAGAACCTCGTCAAGGACGACACGCTCTCGTCGATCCACATCGAGGAATATGACGTTGACGCCCGCGACACGAAGCTCGGACCGCAGGAAATCACGCGCGACATCCCCAACCAGTCGCAGGAGAGCCTTGCTCACCTCGACGAAGAGGGAATTGTGCGAATCGGTGCCGAGGTCCGCGCCGGAGACATCCTCGTCGGACGCATCACGCCGAAGGGTGAAACCGAACTAACCGCCGAAGAACGCCTTCTTCGCGCGATCTTCGCCGAAAAGGGCAAGGAAGTTCGCGACTCGTCTCTTCGTGTTCCGCACGGCGAGCACGGAACCGTCATCGACGTCAAGATCTTCGACTCCAACGATGAAGACGACGAGCTCGGTAACGGAGTCCTCCGTAAGGTCATCGTCTACATCGCCCAGAAGCGCAAGATCTCGGAGGGTGACAAGCTCGCTGGTCGCCACGGGAACAAGGGTGTTATCGCCAAGATCCTTCCGGTCGAAGACATGCCGTTCCTCGAAGACGGAACCCCTGTCGATGTTGTCCTCAACCCGCTCGGTGTTCCCGGACGAATGAACTTCGGTCAGGTCCTCGAACTTCACCTCGGTTGGGCAGCCAAGCAGGGGTGGAAGGTCAACGGAAACCCCGACTGGGCGAAGTTCCTCCCCGAGGAAGCGCGCGAGGTTGCACCCGGAACCAACGTCGCGACCCCCGTCTTCGACGGCGCAAGCGAAGTCGAAATCGCGGGACTTCTCGACTCGACGCTTCCTCGTGTCAACGGACAGCAGCTCATCGGTTCGTCCGGTAAAGCGCAGTTGTTCAACGGCCGCACCGGAGAACCGTTCCCCGATCCCATCTCGGTCGGATACATGTACATCCTCAAGTTGCACCACCTCGTCGACGACAAGATTCACGCACGTTCGACGGGACCGTACTCGATGATCACGCAGCAGCCGCTGGGTGGAAAAGCGCAGTTCGGTGGACAGCGATTCGGCGAGATGGAGGTGTGGGCTCTCGAAGCCTATGGCGCTTCCTACGCTCTGCAAGAGCTCCTCACGATCAAGTCCGACGACATCGCCGGTCGAGTCAAGGTGTACGAAGCCATCGTCAAGGGCCTCAACATTCAGGAGCCTGGTATCCCTGAGTCGTTCAAGGTCCTCATGAAGGAAATGCAGTCCCTCGGACTCAACGTCGAGGTACTCGACGGCGCCGAGAACCCTGTCAACCTTCGTGACACGGCGGACGACGCCGACCGCGCAACCGCATCGCTGGGTGTCAACATCGCCCGCGAAGAGTCCGCTGCCGTGGACTTCGCCGAGTAGGCACCCCAGAGAACTGACTATCGAGAAATACGGAAGAGAAAAAAGTGCTCGACGCAACTACCTTTGAAAAAATTCGCATCAAGCTCGCGACGAACGAACAAATTCGTTCGTGGTCGAGCGGTGAGGTGAAGAAGCCCGAAACCATCAACTACCGCACGTTGAAGCCAGAGAAAGACGGCCTCTTCGGTGAGCAGATCTTTGGTCCGTCCAAGGACTGGGAGTGCGCCTGTGGCAAGTACAAGCGCGTCCGCTTCAAGGGCGTCACGTGTGAGCGATGCGGTGTCGAGGTCACTCGTCAGGCCGTTCGCCGTGAGCGCATGGGCCACATCGAGCTCGCTGCTCCGGTCACTCACATTTGGTATTTCAAGGGTGTCCCGAGCCGTCTCGGTTACCTTCTCGACATGGCGCCGAAGGACCTCGAAAAGGTCATTTACTTCGCCGCATACATGGTGACGAGCGTCAACGAGGCTCGCATGCACCAGGACATGCCCGCGGTCGAGAAGATGGTTCAGACCGAGATTCGTGACTACGAAAAGGTCCGCGACGAAGAGATCACCGACCGTCAGAAAGAACTCGAAGACGAACTGGCCAAACTCGAAGCCGAAGAGGCCAAAGCGGACGTCAAGCGCAAGGCGAAAGAACTCGCCGAGCGCGAGATGGCCAGCATCCGCAAGTCGTTTGATGACGACATTGCGCGTTGGCAGCGTGCGTGGGATTCCTTCCGTTCACTCAAGCAGGGTGGACTGTGGGCTGACGACACCGAGTTCCGTTTCCTCGTGGACCACTTCAAGGGCAACACCGACCCGGACAAGACGACTCTCGACGAGACCTACTTCACTGCTCTCATGGGTGCGGAAGCGATCGAGCACATGCTCAAGGACCTCGGCAAGAACGACCGCGAGAAGCTCAAGGCCGAAGGCGAAGTTCTTCGCGACGAAATCAAGAACGGCAAGGGACAGCGCAAGGTCCGTGCAATCAAGCGCCTCCGGGTCGTGAACTCGTTCCTCGTTCCTGCCGGTCAGGACCCCCGCGAGGTTCCTCTTCCCGAGGCGATGGTGTTGCGCGTGATCCCCGTGATCCCGCCGGACCTGCGTCCGATGGTTCAGCTCGATGGTGGACGATTCGCCACGAGTGATCTCAACGACCTCTACCGCCGAGTCATCAACCGCAACAACCGTCTGAAGCGATTCGACGAGCAGATGACTCCGCAGATCATCAAGAACAACGAAAAGCGCATGCTGCAAGAAGCGGTTGACGCGTTGTTCGACAACGGACGTCGTGGACGCCCGGTCACCGGAACCGGTAACCGCGCGCTCAAGTCGCTGTCCGACATGCTCAAGGGAAAACAGGGGCGTTTCCGCCAGAACCTTCTCGGAAAGCGCGTCGACTACTCGGGCCGTTCGGTCATCGTCGTCGGACCCCAGCTCAAGCTCCACCAGTGTGGGCTTCCCAAGCAGATGGCGCTCGAACTGTTCAAGCCGTACGTCATCAAGCAGCTTCAGGACAAGGGACTCGCGTCCAGCATCAAGAGCGCGAAGCGTGCCGTTGAGCGCGCCTACCCCGAGGTCTGGGGCGAGCTCGAAGAGATCATCCGCGACCGCCCGGTTCTGCTGAACCGCGCACCGACGCTTCACCGCCTCGGAATTCAGGCGTTCGAACCGCAACTCGTCGAAGGTAAAGCCATCCAGCTTCACCCCCTCGTTTGTGCAGCGTTCAACGCTGACTTCGACGGTGACCAGATGGCTGTTCACCTTCCTCTCTCGGTGGAGGCACAGGCCGAGGCGCGCGTTCTCATGCTCGCGTCGAACAACATCCTCAAGCCGTCGGACGGAAAGCCGGTTACGGTTCCGACCCAGGACATGATCATCGGACTGCACCACCTCACGTCAGAGCGCTCAGGCGTTGTGGGCGAGGGACGCGCGTTCGGAGGAATCTCTGAGGGTCTCATGGCCTATGACCTTGACAAGTTGCACGTCAACGCGAAAATCAAGATTCGCGTCCCCGGAGTCGTTTTCGCTGCGGGCACTGCCCCAGAAGGATTCGCTGACGGAAAGGCATTCGAGACGACTCTCGGAAAGGCCATCTTCAACAGCCTCCTTCCCGCTGACTTCCCCTACGTGACCGATGTCGCGGACAAGGGTGTCATCACCGAAATCGTCGAGGTCCTCGCCGAGAAGTACCCGAAGGTCGTCGTTGCGGCAACGCTCGACGCCCTCAAGGACGCCGGATTCCACTGGGCCACTCGTTCGGGAGTCACGGTCGCACTGAGCGACGTCGTGACGCCGAAAGAGAAGAAGACGATCATCGAGAAGCACGAGAAGTTGGCCGCCAAGGTCGATGGACAGTTCGAAAAGGGACTCATCTCGGAACTCGAGCGCCACAAGGAACTCATCAAAATTTGGACCGATGCGAACGTCGAAGTTTCGGCGGCGCTCAAGGTCGAAATGTCCAAGGGTTACAACACCATCAACCGCATGGTCACCTCGGGTGCGCGTGGAAACTGGCTGCAAGTTGGAAACATCGCCGGTATGCGTGGACTCGTTGCGAACCCGAAGGGCGAAATCATCTCGACCCCGATCAAGAACTCGTACCGCGAGGGACTGTCGGTTGCCGAGTACTTCATCGCCACCCACGGTGCTCGCAAGGGACTCGCGGACACGGCACTTCGTACCGCCGACTCGGGATACCTCACCCGTCGTCTCGTTGACGTTTCGCAGGATGTCATCATCCGTGAAGCCGACTGCACGACGACCAAGGGCCTTCCGTTCACGATTGCAATTGACGGCGCAGCCGCTCCCAACGTCGAGAACCTTGTGTTCGCACGTACTCTCGCTGCTGACGCGGTTGACGGTAAGGGCAAGGTTGTCGCCGAAGCCGGAACCGACATCGGTCGCCAGACCATCAAGGACTTCATCGCCGCTGGCGTAACGTCGCTCCTCGTTCGCTCGCCGTTGACCTGTGAGTCAACAAAGGGTGTTTGTGGCGCGTGCTACGGCCGCTCGATGGCAACGGGAAAGACCGTTGACCTCGGTGAAGCTGTCGGAATCATCGCCGCTCAGTCGATTGGTGAACCCGGAACCCAGCTCACGATGCGTACCTTCCACACGGGTGGATCGGCGTCGGCAGCGGACATCACGCAGGGTCTTCCCCGCGTGGCCGAGCTGTTCGAAGCACGTACCCCCAAGGGAGCGAGCCCCATCGCCGATGCGACCGGTCGCGTTGCGATCGACGAGTCGGGAGCTCAGCGCAAGCTGATTCTGACCCCGGACAACGGAGACGACGCGTACTCGTACACGATCCTCAAGAACGCTGTTCTGTTGGTCGAGGACGGTTCGCACGTTGAGGTTGGAACCCAGTTGTTCGCCGGAACGCTCGACCCGAAGGACGTCCTTCGAGTTCGCGGTCTGCGCGAGGTTCAGACTCACCTCGTCGAGGGTGTTCAGGGCGTTTACCTGTCGCAGGGTGTCCCCATCCACGACAAGCACATCGAGGTCATCGTTCGTCAGATGCTTCGCATGGTGTCGATCGTTGACCAGGGTGACACCGAGCTCGTACCGGGTGAACTCATTGACAACATCCGTTTCCGTGCGATCAACCGCGACGCTGTTTCGCGAGGAGCCAAGCCCGCCACCGCGCGCGCCGAACTCCTCGGAATCACCAAGGCGTCGCTCGCAACCGAGTCGTGGCTGTCGGCTGCGTCGTTCCAAGAGACCACTCGCGTACTCACGCAGGCGGCTCTCGAGCGCAAATCCGACCCGCTCATCGGCCTGAAGGAAAACGTCATTATCGGAAAGCTCATCCCGGCCGGAACCGGTCTCGCGAAGTACCGCGGGGTCGACATCAAGGCCAACGTGGACGAAGCCGACCGCAAGTACCCGCAGCGCCACTTCACCGCAGGTGGCTTCTCGGAAGACGCGTTCACCTACGCCGACATCGAGTCCTTCAACTCGGCGTCGTATGACGCGTCGGGTTTCCAGACCGAGTACTAAACGTTTAGACACGTTCGGGGTGGGCCTTCGGGCTCACCCCGTTCGTCGTTTCCCCCCATTCCCCCCCCCATTCCCATCCCCTCATCACGTTTTTGGAAACCAAAGTTGCGCCTCGCGCCGTTCTTGGAAACCAAACACAGGGTGGGCGACGGCTCCGCTGCTTCAGTCCCGATCGGTTTCCAAGAACGTCTGATTCCGCGCGTTTGGTTTCCAAAAACGAATTAGGTGGTGTGTGTCAGGGGTGAGGCGGGACGAGATAGGGCAGATTGTGATTGGGGATGATTCCGACGGGGGAGGCGCACGACGGATACGGTCGAGCGATGCTCGACGCAATTTACATAACGTCGGTGATCGTGTGGTCAGTTGCCCTCGCGCGGGTCGACTTTCGCGAACACCGATTGCCCGACCGACTGACCTTGCCCGCAATCCCGGTCGCACTGGGAGTTCTGGCCCTGAATCGCCCGCAGAATCTGGGGTTCGCGGCGACCGCCGCAGTGGTGGCGATGGCAGCCGGTCTCGTTGCACATCGGATAGCCGACCTCGGACTGGGCGACGTAAAACTGGTCCCCTCGGTCGTCATCCTCGTGTCGAACGCTCAGAATCCCGCCGAAAATCTCGCGGAATGGTTCGTCGCGATGGCGATCCTCGGGGGAATTCACGCGGCAATCCAGATTTTGATCACCCGAGACCGTCGCTCGCACATCCCGTTTGGACCGGCAATTCTCGGCGGAATGCTCAGTGTCGTCATTGCAGGTTGACCAAACACCGAAAATGCGTGTAATCTTGAGATTTGTGTGCGTGTCATCGCGTGCGAGAAATCGCGCGGGAAAGTCACACACACCAGGACCGTTATCCGGGTCGACCGCGTGAAGCAGTCGAGACGAGGTTCCCACGGCATGTCGGCCGCCGGCCGATTGAGAAAATCGCTGTCACCGTGCAGAAATTACAAGGAGAAAAGTCGTGCCAACGATTCAGCAGTTGGTTCGTAAGGGACGTAGCCCCAAGGTCACCAAGACCAAGGCGCCAGCGCTCAAGTCGAACCCCCAACAGCGTGGAGTGTGTACACGTGTGTACACCACCACCCCCAAGAAGCCGAACTCGGCTCTTCGTAAGGTCGCTCGTGTCAAGCTCTCGAACGGCGTCGAAGTGACCGCGTACATTCCGGGCGAAGGCCACAACCTCCAAGAGCACTCGATGGTGCTCGTTCGTGGCGGTCGTGTTAAGGACCTCCCCGGTGTCCGGTACAAGATTGTTCGTGGCGCGCTCGACACGCAGGCGGTCAAGAACCGCAAGCAGGCTCGTAGCCTCTACGGCGCGAAGGCAGACAAGAAGTAATGCCTCGTAAAGGACCCGCACCCAAGCGACCCGTTGTCGCCGATCCCGTCTACGGTTCGCCCGTAGTCTCGCAACTTGTCAACAAGATTCTTCTTGACGGCAAGAAAGACCTCGCTCAGCGCATCGTTTACGGTGCACTCGAAGGTGTCGCCACCAAGTCCAGCCAGGACCCCGTCGTTCTTCTCAAGAAGGCGCTAGACAACGTTCGCCCGACCCTCGAGGTGCGTTCGCGCCGCGTCGGTGGATCGACGTACCAGGTTCCGATCGAAGTCAAACCGCACCGTGCGAACACCCTCGCGCTGCGTTGGTTGACCTCATACGCGAAGTCGCGTCGTGAAAAGACGATGACCGAGCGCCTCCAGAACGAAATTCTCGACGCGTCCAACGGATTGGGAGCGGCCGTCAAGCGCCGTGAAGACACCCACAAGATGGCCGAGTCGAACAAGGCATTCGCGCACTACCGCTGGTAGTCGCTTGGGGCTGGTCCCGCGACCAGCCCCTCACCCCGACCTCATTCATACAGAAACCCACACGGAGAACATCACATGGCACAGGACGTGCTCACCGACCTCAACAAGGTCCGCAACATCGGCATCATGGCTCACATCGATGCCGGTAAAACGACGACGACTGAACGTATCCTCTACTACACCGGTATCACTCACAAGATCGGTGAAGTTCACGACGGAGCGGCCACCATGGACTGGATGGCCCAAGAGCAAGAGCGTGGAATCACCATCACGTCCGCTGCGACGACGTGTTTCTGGGACAAGAACCAGATCAACATTATTGACACCCCTGGACACGTCGACTTCACCGTCGAGGTAGAGCGCTCGCTCCGTGTTCTCGATGGTGCCGTTGCCGTCTTCGACGGTAAAGAAGGTGTCGAGCCCCAGTCCGAGACCGTGTGGCGTCAGGCCGACAAGTACAACGTCCCCCGCATTTGTTTCGTCAACAAGATGGACAAGCTCGGCGCCGACTTCTACTTCACCGTCGACACCATCATCAAGCGCCTCGGTGCGAAGCCTCTCGTCATCCAGCTCCCGATCGGTTTCGAGTCGACCTTCGTCGGCGTCGTTGACCTCATCGAGATGCGTGCCCTCGTCTGGCAGGGTGACTCGAAGGGTGACGTTTCGCTCGGTGCTTCCTACGAAATTGACGCCATCCCCGCGGACCTCCAGGCCAAGGCCGAGGAATACCGCTCGAACCTCATCGAAGCCGTGTCCGAATCCAGCGACGAACTCCTCGAGAAGTTCCTCGCCGGCGAAGAGCCCACGATTCCCGAAATCAAGGCAGCGATTCGCAAGATGACGATCGCAGGCGCCGCGTACCCCGTTCTCTGTGGTTCCGCGTTCAAGAACCGCGGTGTTCAGCCGATGCTCGACGCAGTCATCGACTACCTCCCCTCGCCCCTCGACGTTCCCGACGTTGACGGAACCGACGTTCGTGACCCCGAGAAGCACCTCACGCGCAAGCCTGAATCAACCGAGCCCTTCGCGGCGTTGGCGTTCAAGATCGCGGTTCACCCGTTCTTCGGCCGCCTGACCTACATTCGCGTGTATTCGGGCAAGTTGAACTCGGGCGAGCAGATCATCAACTCGACCAAGGACAAGAAAGAGCGCATCGGCAAGATCTTCCAGATGCACTCCAACAAGGAAAACCCGGTCGACTCGGTTACCGCTGGACACATCTACGCGGTTATCGGACTCAAGGACACCACCACCGGTGACACCCTCTGTGACCCGAGCCAGGCGATCGTCCTCGAGTCGATGACCTTCCCCGAGCCCGTTATCGAGGTCGCGATTGAGCCCAAGACCAAGGCCGACCAGGAAAAGCTCGGACTCGCGATTCAGAAGCTCGCCGAAGAAGACCCGACCTTCCGCACGGAACTCAACCAAGAGACCGGCCAGACCGTCATCAAGGGAATGGGTGAACTTCACCTCGACATCCTCGTTGACCGCATGAAGCGCGAATTCGGTGTCGAAGCCAACGTCGGTAAGCCGCAGGTTGCGTACCGCGAAACCCTGAAGACGTCCGTCCTCAAGTACGACTACACCCACAAGAAGCAGACCGGTGGTTCGGGTCAGTTCGCGAAGGTGCAGATCAGCCTTGAGCCGATGGAAGTTACCGTCGAAAAGGTATACGAATTCGAAAACGCCGTGACCGGTGGTCGTGTTCCCCGTGAATACATCCCCGCCGTCGACGCCGGAATCCAGGACGCCATGCAGGTCGGCGTTCTCGCGGGATTCCCCACCGTCGGTGTCAAGGCAATCCTCGTTGATGGTCAGTATCACGACGTTGACTCGTCGGAAATGGCCTTCAAGATCGCCGGATCGATGGCCTATAAAGAGGCCGCTCGTAAGGCGAACCCCATTCTCCTCGAGCCGCTCATGGCGGTCGAGGTCCGCACGCCAGAAGAGTACATGGGAGACGTTATCGGCGACCTGAACTCTCGACGCGGGCAGATTCAAAGCATGGAAGATGCGACCGGTGTCAAAGTCGTTCGCGCTCTCGTGCCGCTGTCGGAAATGTTCGGATACGTTGGTGACTTGCGGTCGAAGACCTCGGGTCGCGCGGTGTATTCGATGACATTCGAGACATATGCTGAGGTCCCGAAGGCTGTCGCCGACGAGATCGTCCAGAAGAGCAAGGGCGACTGAGCTCCTCGCGTGACGACACCCGTCGAGACGCGATAAACTAAAAACTTCATAATCCTTATTAACAATCGTTTGCCCGGAAGTTCCGGGTAAATAACCGAAAGTCCTAGGAGGACACCGTGGCTAAGGCCAAGTTCGAGCGGAGCAAGCCGCACGTAAACATCGGAACGATTGGTCACGTCGACCACGGCAAGACCACTCTGACCGCCGCAATCTCGAAGGTTCTTGCAGAAAAGTACCCTTCGGCCGTCAACGTCGTCCGCGACTTCTCGTCGATCGACTCCGCTCCTGAAGAGCGCCAGCGCGGTATTACCATCAACATCTCGCACGTTGAGTACGAGACCCCCAAGCGTCACTACGCTCACGTTGATGCACCCGGCCACGCTGACTACATCAAGAACATGATCACCGGCGCTGCTCAGATGGACGGTGCAATCCTCGTGGTTGCCGCCACTGACGGCCCCATGGCTCAGACCCGTGAGCACGTTCTTCTCGCGAAGCAGGTTGGTGTTCCTTACCTCCTCGTCGCACTCAACAAGTCCGACATGGTCGACGACGAGGAAATCCTCGAACTCGTCGAGGTCGAGGTCCGCGAGCTTCTCTCGGCCCAGGGCTTCGATGGCGACAACGCACCTGTTGTGCGCGTTTCGGGCCTCAAGGCTCTCGAAGGCGACGCCAAGTGGACCGAATCCATCGTTGAACTGATGGAAGCTGTCGACAACTCTGTTCCGGACCCGATTCGCGACAAGGACAAGCCGTTCCTCATGCCCATCGAGGACGTCTTCACCATCACCGGTCGTGGAACGGTTGTGACCGGCCGCGCCGAGCGTGGAACTCTCGGAATCAACTCCGAAGTTGAGATCGTCGGAATCCGCCCCACCCAGAAGACGACTGTGACCGGAATCGAAATGTTCCACAAGCAACTCGACGAAGCATGGGCAGGCGAGAACTGTGGTCTCCTCCTCCGTGGAACCAAGCGTGAAGATGTTGAGCGTGGCCAGGTTGTTGTCAAGCCCGGTTCGATCACCCCTCACACCGAGTTCGACGGAACCGCCTACATCCTTTCCAAGGAAGAGGGCGGACGCCACAACCCGTTCTTCACGAACTACCGTCCCCAGTTCTACTTCCGCACGACTGACGTCACTGGCGTCATCGAGCTTCCTGCTGGTACCGAAATGGTTATGCCCGGTGACACCACCGACATGGCCGTTACGCTCATCCAGCCGATCGCTATGGAAGAGGGCCTCGGCTTTGCAATTCGTGAAGGTGGCCGCACCGTCGGCGCCGGCACGGTGACCAAGGTCAAGAAGTAGTCTCGACTACTCCTTTCGTTGGGGTCCAGCCTTCGGGCTGGGCCCCTTCTTTTGTCTGACCTCCAACGTAGTATCGCGCCAGGGAAGGGGCTCATGACTTTGTTTACACGCGAACCCGGATACACGTTTACTAACGACGACATTGTGGACTTCTGGCTCGACTCTGATGGCCCGGGTGGCGAGGTGCTCGTCGACATTTGCGATCACGAGGCGCCCGGAATCCCACTCCACATGCCCATTTGGAGCGGGTACCAGTTGGTGCGGCTGACCGATGGCGATTTTCTCGAGCAGGTGCCCGACGCAAACGCCCCGCACGATTTCGGCCGACTCATCTTTCGCGGTTCTCACCTCGGCGAGGCCGACATCACTCAACTCGTCGTGGACCTCGTCACCCGCAACCAGTTGGAAATTCCTGTGGCTTTCGCCTTTCATTTCGATGCTTCGATGTTTGGCGAGAATGCGGGAAATGTGGAAACGCACCGATCGCGCTTCTGGTCAAAATGGTCAGGGGTTTCGCCCAAACAGCAATCGCTCATCGACCAGCAACTCTGTGAGGTTAATCCCGCCTACGCCGCTATGGTCGCCTTCCTTGAGGAGCCTGGCAACCCTCGTTTCCGAGGTTTGTTGGAATCGGCGACTAACTCCAACGATTTAAGCCGGCTTTACGAACTCCCCATTGGCTGAGGGTTCACCGAGGCGCCGAGGTAGAACCAGGGTCGTTAGCAGGAGGGTCAAGGACTTCGAGACGTGCGGCGGGTAATCCCCGTCCAGCAGCCTCACCCTGCATCAGAATCCTGACGGGCGTGAAAATCGCAACGAAGGCGCTTCGCCCGCGAAGGCCTCGGCGGCGAGCACGAACGAGTTGCACAATCATGCCGAAAACCACCAGCGCCGGTATCGCGAGCAGGACAAGATTTGCATCGGGCATGTAACAAGTTGACCACACACAACTCATAACCACCAAAACCTGTTTCTGCAGACAAATCGGCGAATCACTGAGCTAGCAAGCGATTTTCGAGATATGTATGCAGGAACAGGTGGGGAGGGATGGTTTGTCTGCAGGAACAGGTGTGGGGCGAGGGGTGGTGGGGGTGGCGGGGGCTAGAAGGAGTGGTGCGGGGTGGGACGCGCAAAGCGACACGCCCGAGTTGCACAAATGTCGGGGTTGTGAGAGAGTAGTGAAGTTGTATACGCGGCACTTCGTTGTGTCGCTCACTGTCCGGAAGTGATCAGGCCGCGGTTTCCCGCATTTACCTGGTCCGCCGACAGACAACACGGCTTACCGCTCGCGTGGTTTCCACGTGTGCCGGTCGGGCTAGTTGATAGAAGAACAGTGGTGCGCAAGCACAAAGTGCTCACGGACAACCTTGTCGGTGAAATGAAAGAAAGAGTGGATCATGGCGGGACAAAAAATCCGCATTCGGTTGAAGTCATACGACCACGCCGGAATCGACGCCTCGGCGCGAAAGATCGTGGAAACGGTGACCCGTGCGGGTGCGACCGTCGTCGGCCCCGTGCCGCTTCCGACAGAGAAGGATGTCATTGCTGTCATCCGCTCACCTCACAAGTACAAAGACAGCCGCGAGCACTTTGAGAAGCGCACCCACAAGCGTCTTATCGACATCATTGACCCGACTCCGAAGGCGGTCGACTCGCTTATGCGTCTCGACCTGCCCGAAGACGTTTCCATCGAAATCAAGCTTTAAGGACACCCCATGACTAAGGCTAAGAACACGAAGGGTCTTTTGGGCATCAAGCTCGGAATGACCCAGGCCTGGGACGAGAACAACAAGTTTGTTCCCGTCACCGTGGTTGCGGTGAGCCCGAATGTGGTCACCCAGCTTCGTACCGAAGAAATCGACGGTTACGTTGCTGTGCAGATCGCCTCTGGCGCCATCGACCC
>JAIOXB010000025.1 GCA_021741825.1 Microbacteriaceae bacterium | reverse complement strand
ATTCCGAAACGGTTCAGTTCGGGCTTGACCCCGAGCACGCGCGTCTGGGCCCGCTTGATTTGACGAGCGCCAGGGGGATCGCCGAGTTGGTGAGGGGAACGAGCGTCGCTCGACTCGCGTCGATCGTGGGCGGCGAAACCGCGGCTCGATTCCTCATTGATTCGTGCGGCGAAGTCTTTCATCGAACCCCGCGCGCTACTCTGCCGCGACTCGCCGTCGTGGGTGTCGCCCCCGCAACGGACACCATCGCTCGCACTTGGGCCGGGTCGACACGATCGACCGTCGTCGCGGGGTCCAGTTCCGACCTCTCGGCAGTCGACGTCGATTTCGTCCTGCTCGTCAGTCACTTTGTCGTCTCCCCCATCGACGTCCAACCCTGGCTCGGTCGGGACATCCCGCACTGCGCAATCGTCTTCGGTGAATCGAGCGTTCGCGTCGGCCCGGTCGTGATTCCCGGAAAAACCGCGTGCATTCGCTGTGTTGAGTTGGCGCACATCGACGACGATCCGGCGTGGTCCGCTGTCGCCCCCCAAATGTGGCGTCGGACGGCCGCGGCCGATTCCGTCGATCTCGCGATTCACGCGGCCGCGGAATCACTGTGCCTGTACCCGATGGGGGGCGGGTACTCGGTTCGTGTCGACGCCGCGACCTTCAATCGCGCGGTGTCACCACACGCCCTGCATCCGGAGTGCGGTTGTCGCGCTATTCCAGATGTTCCGGAATGAACCGACTGCGCGTTCGCGCCGCACTAGACGCCTTCTGGCGTTCCGCCCAACTCAACGTGAGTGATCGTCCTGCCCGAGTGAACGCAACGTAGGCCAGTCGACGTTCCTCTTGCATCGGTCCATCACCCATCGAGTAGGACAGTGGAAACAATCCCTCGCTCATTCCGATGATGAACACCGTGTCCCACTCCAAGCCTTTCGCGTTGTGGGTCGTCGACAGTGTCACCGCCGACACGGCCGGTTCCATCTCGTTGTCGGCTCGGTGCTTCAAATCTGCTGCAAGATCAATCACGGTTGCCTCGGCCGGAAGGTTCTCGGCAATCTGCGCGAGCGCCGACATGATGTTCCACGCGTGCCGATCAACGGGGTTTGCGGGTGGCTTGGACAGCCATCCCAGATGTTCGCGCAAAATGAGCGCCATGGTGTCGCGTGCGTTCGCGGCGGGATCGGTTTGAAGACGACCCCGAACCAAGACGAGTGCCTGGGTGACGACGGGCTCATCAAAGAACCGTCCTCCGCGCACTCGAAACGGGATTCGCATCTCGCCTAAAACATGTTCTAACACGAGGGACTGCACGTTGATGCGATACAGCACCGCGATATCCGCCGGATCGGTACCACCATCAATTGCAGCGCGGATGGCCGTTCCGATCGAGCGCGCTTCGTCTTCGTCCGTCGCCGACACGATGACGCGGGGTGCTGGACCAGATTCCCGCATCGAGACAAGTTCCAGCGGTGAATTCGGGACCGTCGAGTTCGCCAGTCGGACGATTTCGGGAGTTGACCGGTAGTTCCGATCCAGTTCGACCGTTGTCGCGCCGGGGAACTCCGATTCGAACCGCAGAAGGTGCTCGTCCGACGCGCCCGCGAATCCGAACACCGTCTGGTTCGGGTCACCCACGACACAGACTTCAGAGTGGTCCCCCCGCCAGGCATCCAGCAGGGCACGTTGAACGGGTGAAACGTCCTGGTATTCGTCAATGACGAAAAAGCGGAACTGTTCGCGAACACGGTCGGCGACCCACTTTTCAGCGTTCAACATTCCGAGCGTTGCGATGAGCGTGTCCTCGAAATCGAGATTGCGCTGATCGTCCTTGAGAGCTTCATATTTCTGGACGAGCGCGAGCGTCGCGTCCGCAGAAAGCCCCCCGGGAAGTGGTCGCTCGGGTAACACCGTCTCGTAGTGGTCCATTGACAGAAGTCGCACTTTCCGCCATTCGATCTCGGCCGCTATTCCTCGCAACAGTTCGTCGGTCGCACGAATGTTCAATTGCGCTGCTGCACGCTTGAGCGTCGCCGCTTTGGAGTGCAGCACTTTTGGCAAATCTCCGCCGATGAGGTCCGGCCAGAAGTGCGCCAATTGACGCATGGCCGCGGAGTGGAATGTGCGACACGCAACACCCTCGACGCCAAGTTCGCTGAGCCGACTTCGCATTTCACCCGCAGCCTTGACCGTGAAGGACAGCGCGAGAACCTTTTCTGCGCTGTAGACACCGGTTTCGACTCCGTACGCGATGCGATGAGTGATGGCGCGCGTTTTTCCGGAACCAGCGCCGGCGAGCACCCGAACCGGGCCGACGAGCGCGAGCGCGACTTTCCGTTGGTTTTCATCGAGAGATTCAATGAGTGCGCTCATCGTGTTCCTCTCGCGTGGCAAACCTGAACGGACGCGGGTTCGGCTTAAAGTACCGATATGGCATTGTCCCCCATCATGCTAACCGCGTGGGCGGTTGCAGAGATCCCGTCCCTCGAAATCGACGGCTACCGGGACTCATCGACCGCCGAGTTTGACCGAGTTACGTGCCGGACCGCGGACGACCGCGTGATTTCGATTTCATCACCCCTCACCGCACCCGCGGCGGACCTGCAGAACGCAGAACACCGTGTCGGGCAACTCCTCGGAGCCGGGGTGCGTGAGCGGCTGCCATTTGGTGTCCCCCACACTCTCGCGGCGGGAACCCACGACTCGAGACGAATCGTCGTTACCGAGGAGACGAGCGGAACGCCGTTGTCGAGCCTCAAAGATGCGCGCGTCACTATCCCCTCGCTCGCTTCGGCAATCGCGGCCATCCACAGCCTTCCCGCGTCGATTGTCACGCGAAACATCATCCCCGCGACGACCTCGCTCGACAGCCTGCGCGACGCCGCCGGCATCATCGACCGCGCACACCAGACGACCAAGGTGCCCAGCGCCCTCCTCGATCGCTGGGACGCTGCAATTGAGGACGCGGGCATGTGGCAGTTCACTCCCACCATCACGCACGGAAATCTTGATTTCGATGCCGTCCTCGTCGACGGAGCAACAGTGTCAGGTGTCATCAACTGGGCTGGAGCTCGCGTCGCCGACCCCGCCGACGACCTCTGGCGGGTGTTCGCCCGGTTTGGCGCAGATGACGCCGCAGAGTTCATGAACATTTATGCGAACGAACGACCGACGAACGATCGACGCCTCGCGCATCGCGCGCGTTTCGCTTCGGAACTTGACGTCGCGCGCTGGCTCATTCACGGTACCGATTCGAACGACGACGGAATCGTTGCCGATGCGGTTGTCATGTTGAACGATCTCCTCGCCGCGGTGACCGACAATTCGGCGACCGATCTCGGTGCCCCACCGAAATCGCCAACAACGTTGGTTTTCGGCGAGAACCCGGCGCCCACGGCGACCGTGCAGCGCGAAGAACCGACGACCGAACCGCTGTAGCTAGTCGATCGGCGGAAGTGCGTCGAGGCGGGCGAGCCGCTCGGGCTCTACGGTCCATTCCCAGTCGTGGGCGATGTAGTACAACACCGCGTCTACCTCGGCCACGTCGATGGACAACAGTGCGGCGAGTGCGCGGCGGTACAACACCAACTGCATCGCCTTGGCGTCCTTCTCCGCTTCGGCTGGCTTCGCTCCGGTCTTCCAGTCGACCACAACCCACCGACCGTCGATTCGGTAGACCGCGTCGATCTTGCACACCACGATGTGTTTTCCCTGGGGAAGCAGAATTTCAAGTTCGGTGTGCTCGGGTTTCAGCCCCGGCCATCGCGACGCAAGGTAGGCGTCTTTCAACTTTTGCATTCCGTCGTCGGAATCGGGGAGGTCGTTCGCTTCGTCCCATCCGTCAACGAAATCATCGTCGACGGCACCGCGTTCAATCCACAAGTGCACCTCGGTTCCCAGACGCGCGGCGCGGTAGGGGCGTGTGGGAACGGGACGCCGGTTACCTTCCCGCACTTTGGCGAGGTCCATCGACCACTCGGCATAGCGTGACGCGGGAATGCGCACGGGGATATCAGCTGACCCGACGATTTCGTGCGCGAGGAGTTGTTCGATGGCGCGAGCATCGGCCGGATCGACCGAATCTGTCGACGACTCGACGGCGCGAGCTGCGGCGTCGTACGCGGCGCGATGCTTCGCTCGACCGAGCGGGTCACGCGGGGGCCACTCGACCGCGATTCCGTCACCGTCGGGATTGGACTCGGGAATCGGATCGATAATCGCCTTGTCCAAGAGCCCCGCGGCGTGAAGTTCTTCCCAATAGGTACTCGGAATCTTCGCCGTCTTGCCTTTGCCCTCGAAATGAGCACCCGAAATCCAGAGGTGGTGGCGCGCGCGCGTCACGCCGACGTACATCAACCGTCGTTCTTCGGGAAGGATCAACCTGGTTTTGAGTCGAAGCGTGTAGGCGTCGGACTCCGCGAGGAGTTCATCGATGGTGGTCGCCGTCTCCCAATTGAATTCGGGCAAGTACTTGCGGTCGCTTCGGAATTTTCGAGGGAGTGCACCGAGTTGCAACCACCCCATCTCGTTGGCCGCTTTGGACTTGTCCCCCCGAAGACTCCCGTTGGCGGGAATGGGTGGCTGAGTCCAACGCGGTAGGCCGACAACATCCCACTCGAGTCCCTTGGACGAATGAACGGTCAGCACCTGGACAACTCCGGGTTCCGGCTCGTCGGTTCGCGGAGTCATCCGTTCGCGCTTTTCCACCTCGAAAAGCCAGCTGACAAAACCGCGAAGCGAATGATCGGACGGAATCGCGAGATACGAGTGGACGAGATCGTCGAAGGCCTCGCGATAGGCGGCGGGTGAATGATGAAGTGACGCCGCCCCTTCGACATCGAGTTGAAGGGCGGTGGCGGTGAGGTTGACCATATCGGGGATCGAGACGTCGACGTGCGACCGCAGGTCGTGGAAGAACTCGGCGGCGTTCACGAGTCGTTCCCAACCCTCGTCACTGAACGACACGCGCTTGTCATACACAGTGTCCGTCTCGACGACGTCGCGAGCGGTGTATCGAAGCGAATCGAGTGCGTCCACGAGCGAGTCTGCTTCGTCTTCGACGAGAGAACTGCCGAGTCGGGCGCGTTGGTCTTTCGTCGTGTACGACTTCGCCACGTTGCGCGCATGATTGTGAAGCGACCACAGATCGTTAACCGATACTTGCCAGCGTGCTCCGCCGAGGAGTCGAACAAGTCGGGCTCCTTTGCCCGGGTCAGCAACGACCGAAAGCCCGCAGTACAGATCCGCGATGAACGGGTTGCCCAAAATGCCGGCGACACCCAACAGGCGGTATGGGACATTGTTGTCATCGAAAGCCCGCAGAAACGTGTCGAGGTGCGTACGAGTTTGAATGAGCATTGCCATCGTGGGTGGCGGGTCAGTTGTTTTTCGTCCCGATGTGGCCGGGTCGAGGTGCCGCTGGAACCACTTCGCTAAGCGATCCGCTTCGACTGATGTGCTCGCGGCGAAAGTGCCCTCGATGTCAAAGCGTGACGCGTCAGGGAACGAGTTCAGCCGATCGACGTCCAGGGGGTTTTGTTCGGTGCGATTGTCGAGAATGACGTTCGCCGCCGCCAAGATCGACGTCCCGTTACGCCACGAGGTGACGAGTGGCCGATGAGTACGCTTGCCTTCGGCAACGCGGAAGTCATCGTGGAACGACGCCACGTTCGCGGGGCTTGCACCTCGCCAACCGTAGATCGACTGGTTCGGATCGCCGACGGCCGTGACGCGCTCGGGGCCAAAGAGTTCCGAAAACAAACTTGTCTGTGAAAACGACGTGTCCTGGTATTCGTCGAGGATGACGACCTTGAAGCGGTCCCGGTAGGACTGCGCGACACTAGGGAACTGCTGAATGATGCGACGAGCAAAGGTCACTTGATCCGAGAATTCGACAACGCCGCGGCGCTGCTTTTCGAGGACGAACCCGCGAGCGAGGGGAAGCAAGACCTCTAGCGCTCCGACGGCGTTCAACTTCGTTCGGAATTTTTCGGTGTCGAGCGTTGATTTTCCCGGAAGCGTGCGACGTTCCGCAACCGCGCGTGCGTAGGTGATTACGTCGTCGTCATTGGTGACGTCGAATTCACCCAGTTCCGCCGCCAGTCGAATGACCGCATCGATGACAGCATCGAGCGAAAAGTCATATTCGCCGAGGCGGGGATCGGCGCACGCGGTCACAACCTCGCGGGCAATCGCATACGCCGTCGCTTCGGTGATTACGGGTGAATCGGAGTCCCACCCGATTCGAGCGGCGTGCTCAGCAAAGATTTCCGAAGCGAAAGCGTTGTAGGTGGACACGGTCGGCGTCGCAAAACCGTGGTCGTCGTCGGCCAGGTGGTCGACGTTGACGCCCAGTGCCGCGAACTCGGCACGACGGTTTCGGAGGAGCGTGATCCGTCGTCGGAACCGTTCCGCGAGTTCGCGGGCCGCCTTTCGGGTGAACGTCAAACCGAGGACTTCCTCTGGACGAATCCCGTGCGTCGCGACGAGCCACAGCGCACGCAGCGACATGGTTTCTGTTTTGCCGCTGCCAGCGCCCGCGAGGACCAGGTGAATCCCCTCGGGGCTCATGTCGATGACGTCGGCTTGCTCGGAAACGGGCTCGAACCCGAGTCCGAGGAGTTTGTCCAACATGCGGGGATCGAGATTATTCATCAGAACTGACCTCCGAGATTCTGACCCACGTGGTTTCGAGGTCGCGGACACCCGAATACTCGGGTGCGGTTTCGGGTCCGATGAACCGTTCCGAATGCATCGCCACGCCCATGGCGATGACCATGTTGGTGAAGTCGTCGAGCGCGGCGGCGTCCATCGCGGACTGGGTGCGCACGGTGTACAGCGAGTTTTTGTTCGCCACGCGGGGGTAGAGCAGTCCGGCCGAGTGAAGTTTGGTTGCCTCGGCAACGGCGTCGCCCAGTGCTTTGTGACTAAAGGCGAGTTGGTAGGCCTTCAGTTGCAAATGGGCCTCGGTGGCTTTGACCGATTGCGGGGTTTTGGCCGTTTTGACGTCGATGATGGACACCGATCCGTCCGAATGCTGTTCGACTCGGTCGATTGTTCCACCCACCACGATGTCCAGACCGCCCTTCGCATTGGTGGCGAGAGTGACGGTGGTGAATTTTTCGCTGTCCAGAACACGCCGGCCATCGAGCGCGACGTCGCGAACGTAGTCGGCGAGCGCATCGATCACGGACCGCGTCGTCGCGAGCCACTGCATGCGCAACCACGGTGCGTCGAAGTTCACTTCGTTCCATTTTTCTTCGACAGCGGCCCACAATTCGTCGCGAGTGCCGGCGGGGGCAACTTCGATTGCTCGGTGAACGAGGGTGCCAATCGCCGCGCTCAGCCCGGATGCGCCGCCGGCCACGCTGGAAACGAACCAATCAAGCGCCGACTTGTCAAAGGTGTCGAGGTTGGATGGCGACACGGGCACGTGAGTACCCGAGAACAATTCGATCGGGGTCGTTTGGCGATACCCAATCCAGGAATCGGGGTGAGCGCCCGCGACCCCTCGATTGGCCAGTTCACGGAGGGCCGCAGCACAACGGGCCCGTTCCGCCGTCGAGCTGGTCGGCGACATGAGCAGGTGTCGGAGACGCCCAACCATGTCACCGATGCTGGCGTCGATGTTTTCGGGAACGAACACTCCGCCGCGGGCATTCGCTGCGGGGGTCGCGCGGGAAAAATCATCGCCTGAGGATTTTTCGCCCGCGACCATTCGGAACAATCCGCTCGGCGTTTCGTCTTCCGATTGAATCGCGGTGACCAGTATTCGGTGTCGCGCCCGCGACATCGCGACGAGGAACAATCGCACCTCGTCGAAAATCACATCACGCCGGTGATCCACCGTTCGCTGGTCGATTCCCGCATGAACCAACGCGAGTTCGTTGGCCTTGAGCAGTGCGCTTCGGGCGCGGGTGTTGGGCCACACGCCGTCGTTCAACCCCGCGACTACGACAACGTCAAACTCGCGACCGACTGTCGCCGACGGCGTACACACCAGAACCGAACCGGAGGTCGCGCGGGGCGTGAGGGAATCGTTGGGCACGGTTTGCCCGAGTACCCGGTCAAGGAACACGTCTGCGGATTCCGTCGGGACGTTCTCGAGCGAGGTCGCCGCAACACCGAACAGCGCCATGATGGCGTCAAGTGATTCGTGTGCCTTTACTGCGGCGGGCCCGGTGCCAAGTGTCGCCGTCGCCCACGACTTTGCCCTGTCGCTGCGGGCCCACGCGGCCCACAGTAGTTCGTCTATCTGCCGATCGGCCACGAGTCGAAGTGCTCGGATCGTGTCGACAATCCATCGCACACCGGGAGCAGCAAATTTCACCTCGGTTTCGAATGTTCCGGGTTCCGTGAGCGCCTCGAGCATGAGTTCATCAGCGAGCCGATTCCCGCCCGACGCGATTTCGGCTTTACGCAGGTTGCGACGGAAACGTCGCAGATCCAGCGTTGTGAGTCGCCCGAAAGGACCAAGCAACAATTCCTGCGCGATTCCGGCGGTCAACGGCTCACGCCCGATTCCGATGCTGACAAGGTTGAGAAGCGACCAGACTGCCGGGTGGTCGCGAAGCGGCGAACCCGTGGTTTCCGAGAAAGTCGGGATTGACATCGAATTGAGGTGTGTCACCATCGATTCCGCCATCGACCCACTTCGAACGACGACGGCGATGTCACCGTAGGAAGTCCCGCGCGCAACCGCATCGCGGATGTAACGCGACACGACGTCGCGTTCGTGAGCCGGGGAGGCTGCGGTCGCGCTGAGCAGGTCGAAACCCGAAAGAGATCGAGCGACGGCTGGTTCGGGGGCGCTGGGATAAGCACGACGAATCTCGGGGACGCCACCGCCGATCGTTGACGCAATCGTTCCGAGGAGGGAAGGCATGACCCCGCCTTGGCGATGAATTGTCGTGAGGGCGTGAGTGGAACCCCACGTCACATCGGCGTCGTCAAGGAAGGTGACGTGACCGCCACGGAACCCCGCGGTCGCGACGTCCGGGTCTCCGGCGGCGATGACGGGACCGCGATGTTTCGCCCAGGAAATCACAAACCGCCACTGGGATGGAGTGAGGTCGTGTGCATCGTCAACCACGAGCGCCATCCGCGGTGCGTCGGACGCCGTTGATTCGACGATGTACCGAGCGCGGTCGACCAGTTCGGCGGGGTCGACCTGGCCGGCGCGCGAACGCGCGACGAGAAGTCGGTACGTCGTGAAGAATTTCGCCGCGGCCGCCCACGCCGCATAGGGGCTTTCAGAGTCGTCGGAACGTGTCGAACCAAGCTCTGCGGTGGCCGCGAGGTTAGCGAGAGCCGCAAACGGGGTATCGCTCGATTCGTCGACCAGCCCGAGGTCGCGGCTGCGCGACAAGAGATCGCGAAGTTGGGTGCGGAATTCGCGAAGGCGACGAACGTCGGCGTTGAGCGACGCCGGCCAGTACCCGTCCGTGCCGTCAGCGATTTCTCCGTCGAGAAGTGCCTTGATGTCCGAGTCTTGTTCACCGCCGGACATGAGTCGAGCGGTGAAACCGTTGCCCTGTTCTGCGCTGACGATTTCGAACGCGAGCGACGAAACGCTACGTGCGAGGGGTCCGCGGGTGGCAACACCGACCCGGAGTGCGACGAGGTCTCGAAGGCGCGTCGCCGCTTGGCGGGACGGGGTGAGGATTCGGACAGCGGATTCACCGCTGCGCTCGATGAGGGCCGCGACGATTTCGCTGACCACCGTCGTCTTGCCGGAACCGGGCGCACCGACGATGCGGAAATGGACGCCCGACGCAGCAGCGGAAACGGCTGCGCGTTGGGATTCGTCCAATTCGAAAGTTGTCATTGACTCGACTGTACAACTGAGGTCTGACGCCTATTAGCCTTGAGGCATGGACATTCGTATTGGAATTCAACACGCCCCCCGCGAACTCGCTTTCGACACGGACGCGAGCGTCGCCGACATCGAGCAAAAGTACACCGCCGCTCTTCAAGCAAACGGTGTTCTTCGACTCAACGACGCCAAAGGTCAGGAATACCTGATCGCTGCGAACAGTGTCGCCTACATCGAATTTGGCACCGCCCAGTCGCGGCCCGTCGGCTTCGTTTCCTAGGCGGTCAAACCCAGCGCGTCCATTCGTAACGAATGAGATGTGATGAGCTCGGTGAAGACGGGTCCGAGACCGTCCTCTTTGGGTGTCGGGTTCGGGTTCGCTAGCAGGGCGCTTTCGGCCATGAGCATCGTGTCGCCGACCAGCCGTCTCGACCACAGCGCAAGTGTGGGTCGCAGTCCCGGTTCGAGGGCGATGCGGCGTTCCAGTTCCGTTCGAAGGACGTCGATCATCTTGTCGCCGTCGAGCGCCGCGATGACATCAGCGCGAACCTTCGTCGGAAGACCCTGAGCCAGTCGGCGCCAAAAGTCCTGAAGGAACGCCATTGTCACCCAGGTGCACGCGAGTCGTTCCACCCAGTTTCGTCCGCGAATCCGACGTTCAAATTCCCTCGTCGGTGCGATGAACGAACTCATCGCCGCGACGCGATCCACTTTCAATTTGTCCAACGTCGCGGCCAATCTCGAAAATCGAACAAAGCACTCCTCGGCGACAATCGCGAGCGTCGATTCCGTTTCGAGGTCGGTCGCGTCGTGAGCGTGGCGTGCCGCGGACTCGGCGTAACGCAGAAACAGGTAGGCGCTCTGACCGAGAAAGACATCGGGCGATGGCGCGAGGTCGGTGAATTCGACGCGCGCGCTCCCGTCGGCGACCCTCGAACGACTCCGAGCACTGGAGGTGGAGGATCGCGAACTCTTTCGGAATAGGCTTGCCACCACCCCAGCATAGGCAGTTCCCGACGACAGGTAGAATGATATTTACCAACCGATTGGGTGTTTTGTGACTTTCCGTGATCTTGGCATCGACGATGACATCGCCGATGCGCTCGCCGCTCGTGGCATCAACGAGCCTTTTCCGATTCAAGAACAGACGATTCCGCTCGCGCTGACTGGCCAAGACATCATCGGTCAAGCCAAAACGGGCACGGGAAAGACGTTCGGTTTCGGCCTTCCGCTCGTCCAAAAGATGGGGCTGGACCCCGCTCCCGGCGTCAAAGCGCTGATCGTGGTGCCGACGCGCGAACTTGCCGTCCAAGTGACCGAAGACATGGAACTGGCGACGAGTAACCGCACGACCACGGTCGCCGCGATTTACGGTGGCAAGTCCTACGAGGAACAGGTCGACAAAATCAAGGCGGGTGCGCAGATCATTGTGGGAACCCCCGGTCGTCTGCTCGACCTCGCGGGCCAGAAATTGCTCTCGTTAGCCAGCGTTGAAGTCATGGTCCTCGACGAAGCCGACCGCATGCTCGATCTCGGCTTCCTCCCCGACGTCGAAAAGCTCTTTGCCCAAATTCCGGAAAAGCGCCACACCATGTTGTTCTCGGCCACGATGCCCGGCGCGATTGTCGCGCTCGCTCGTCGCTTTATGACCAAACCGATCCACATTCGTGCGAGTGAACCCGATGAAGGTCTGACTCAGGCCAACATCAAGCACGTCATCTACCGCGCGCACAACCTCGATAAAGACGAGGTTGTTGGTCGAATCCTCATGGCGGAAGGTCGCGGCAAGACCATCGTTTTCACTCGGACGAAACGCAGCGCATCGAAAGTGACGGACGAACTTACCGATCGAGGATTCAACGCGGTTGCCGTCCACGGAGACATGAGCCAAGAAACGCGCGAGCGCGGAATGGCTGCCTTCAAAGCGGGCAAGAAAGACGTGCTCATCGCGACCGATGTCGCGGCCCGTGGAATCGACGTCGACGATGTGACCCACGTCATCAACTACACCGTCCCCGAGGACGACAAGGCGTACCTGCACCGCGTCGGTCGAACCGGCCGCGCAGGTCGCACCGGAATCGCCGTCACCTTCGTCGACTGGGATGACCTGCACAAGTGGGCGCTTATTTCACGAGCGCTTGACCTGCCGCTCGAACCGACCGAGACCTACTCGTCATCACCCCACCTCTTTTCCGACCTCGACATCCCCGAGGGCTCGAAGGGGCGCCTCAAGGCCTCCTCCGGTCCTCGAGTGGAAAAGTCGACCAGTCGCCCGGCCCGCGGCGGCGGGAACTCTGGGGGAAACTCGGGCGGAAATGCATCGAACCGGTCCGCCGGTTCGATGTCGGATAAGCCAGCCGGTGCGCCGCGCCAGCGCGCTCGTCGTCGCACGTCCTGAACCGAACGATCCAGCACGTGAGCGCTGTAGTACGGTGGTTACCGTGGCATCTAAAGTGAAATCGCGTGTGGCAGCCGGGTCCATGATTTTTGATTCCTGGGACATTGCCGCCTCGGTCATCGCGCACTTCGTGAGCCAAGGCGTCACAGATTTCTATCTGGCCGACCACCGCTCGACCGGTAATCCCCGCGACGAATTTCTCAGCACGATTCCGGAAAATGCCGTGATTCACTGGGTTCGCAAAGAGAGCCCTCGATTCACCCAGATGGTCACACTGACCGCACTGGCAAATTTGGCGCGCAAAGACGGGTTCGAGGCGTTCATCGCGTTTGATGCCGACGAGTTTTTTGTCGGGTCCGAGCGTCCCCTCGTCGATGAAATTGTGGACTGGCTCGATAACGAGTCAACAATGTCCCTTCGATGCGAAATGATCAATTTCTATCAATCGCACGAAGTCCAAACCTTCACCCCCGGCGCTCTATCCAGCGTTCGATACAGTGCCAATAAAGGGTTAGCGCCAAACGAGAGCCGACAAGAACGCAACCCGCAGTTCAGACGTTTCCCTTTTTACTACCGTCGCTCGAAAGCGATTATGCGACTTGTCCCCGGCAGCGAAGGGGACTGCGACTGGATCAACTTTGGGAATCACCACGTTATGAACATCTCGACGAAAGAGCGCTACCCGGCAACACGGTCAGCGACAATCAAGGTTCTCCATCTCCCTTACCGAAGCAGAGAGGGGATTACCGCGCGCAAGGGAAACAAATTGCGCAAAAAGCCGGCGGGAATCTTCACGTTTGACACTGGTTCGGCAGAGTTCTCGATGACCGACAGTGAGCGCGAGAAAGAATGGCAACTTGCGTCAATCCCGGCGGGCACGATCCTCCCCGAAATGAAGGTGGGGGAAGCGACGGCAGTACTTGATGCCCGAATTAGTAATCTCGAGCCCAAAATCACGTCTCTCCTTCGCTCCCCGAAATCCCCGAAGGCGGCGTGGATTGACGAAAGCACTCGAATAGCCGATGTTAGCCAAGACCTCGCGATGTCCCTGGTTGTGTTCGCGGGACTCACACAGTCACGATTCCTGGACGGATCAAACTCTGACAATTCGAAGCCTCAATCACCCGTGGACTATCAAAAACTTGAGCGCAAAATTATCAAACTTCAATCGAGAATAGACAATCTGCGCCCGAACCTGTTGCGCCTCGTCCTCAACCGATTGCGTCGTCGCTAGTTACACCCAGTTGATCGGGGATCCGGTTCCCATCTGGGCAATCCGCTCGAACATCGCCGGTGCCGTCGTGTGTTGACCGGGCAGGACGGGCTTC
>JAIOXB010000024.1 GCA_021741825.1 Microbacteriaceae bacterium | reverse complement strand
ATCATGTCGCGGTCGGTAACCGTCGTCTTGGACAGCCATCGCTGGATTGCGTGCCACACGATCGTGAAGCCGATTCCCGCAGCAAGAGTCAACAACTGCCCGAGCGCGCCGAAATAGTAGGTCGTGGGAACCATAGCCAAGGCCGAGATAAGAATCGGAATTCGCGGAACGTGACGATTGTCCGTGCGCGAAATGGTCGCTAATTCCCAGGTTCCGAATCCGATGAACACGGCGAGGAACACCATAAAGAACTGCTTGTCAAAGATGAGGCTGCAAATGAAGACAGCGCCGAGAGCACTCCCGATCAGGAGTGCCGCGACAAGGTTTCTACCCGTGCGGGCTTCGATGACGGCCCCCGCGTCCCGGATGGCGTTTTCTAAATCAGCCATTAGACCTCGAGGAGTTCGGTTTCCTTCTTTTTCAGCGCGTCGTCGATTGCATCGATGTTCTGCTTTGTGAGAGCTTCAATTTCCTTCTCACCACGTGCCATGTCGTCCTCGCCCACGTCTGACTTCATCGCTTCAATGTCGGTGATGCCCTTGCGGCGAATGTTTCGAATCGCCACGCGTCCGTCCTCGGCTTTTGCCTTGACGATCTTGACGTACTCCTTGCGGCGATCCTCGGTCATCTCGGGCATCGTCACGCGAATGAGGTTGCCATCATTCGTCGGCGTTGCGCCCAGGTTCGGGAAATTGACAATCGCACGTTCGATTTCTTTGAGGGCAGCTTTGTCGTAGGGAGTAATGACGAGCGACCGTGCCTCGGGGTTCTGAAGGCTCGCGAGTTGCGCGAGCGGGGTTGGTGTCCCGTAGTAGTCGACCATGATTTTCTGGAACAACGCAGGGTTCGCGCGACCGGTTCGAACGGTCTGGAAATCCTCTTTGATGACGTCAACGGCCTTCGACATCTTGTCGGACACTTCGGCGATGGTTTCAGCAATCACGGTTTCCTCCTGTGTTGTTGCCAGTCTAATCCTCAGCCGAGTGCGAGGAGGGCGACTCCCGTGACAACAACGACTGACCCGATCACTCGTTGAACGACGTGTTTCTCGCCGAAAAAGATTGCACCACCCAGCGCGACGAGTACGACACTCGACTCGCGCGCGGCAGCAACAAGCGACACCGAGCTCAATTGAACGGCGGTGAGAGCGAGCATGTACGACGCCGGTCCGAGCAGTCCGATGGCCGTAATGATGGCCGGATTCGCGCGGAACGTCGACACGCTGTTGCGGCCTCTAATCGCGAACGGGGTGAACAGTATCGCCTGGACCACGAGTGCCATCCAGTAGTACCCGATGGGTGGAAGACCGAGAGTTCCGACGGCCCAGCCGTCCCACACCGTGAAGCACGCGATCATGACACCGACACTGAGCCCATAGAGAACAGAACTGAGCGGAGCGCGCGTTCCCGTCCGCGAACCGGCGGTCGAGATGACACCGATACCCGCGATGATGACCGCGACACCGATGAGGGCGACGAGCGAGGGGCGTTCGCCCAGGATGAGGATCGCGCCGAGGACGGACAGAGTCGGGCCCGTGCCGCGCGCGAGTGGATAAACGAGTGACACGTCGCCGTCCCGGTAGCCGCGTTGCAGCAAGAGGAAGTAGATGACCTCGAACACCCCGCAGAGCCCCGCGAGCAACAACCAATTCAATTCGAAGTCGGCCGCCACGAGGGTTGCGATTCCGACTGGGGCGATGAGGATTGCGCCGACCACGTTGATCCACCACAGAACGGTCGGCGTTGACGACCCAATCCGCTTGAGCAGAAGATTCCACCCCGCGTGCGCGACGGCGCCACCCGCAATCAGCAGGAGGACGACTGGGCTAATTGCTCACCACCGTGCCGATGTCTTCGCCACGGATGGCCTTGGCAATGTTCCCGCCCGGCTCCATACCGAAAATCCGCATCGGAAGGTTGTTATCACGGCACAGCGCGAACGCTGTCGCATCGATGACCTTGAGTTCCTGCTCGAGGGCTTGCTGGTACGTGATGGTGTCGATCTTTTTCGCACCGGCGTTGGTGCGGGGATCGTCGTCGTAAACTCCGTCGACACCGTTCTTGGCAACAAGGACCTCGACCGCGTTGATTTCGAGGGCGCGCTGTGCGGCGACCGTGTCGGTCGAGAAATACGGAAGTCCGGCACCGGCACCAAAGATGACGACACGACCCTTTTCGAGGTGGCGAATCGCGCGAAGGGGAATATACGGTTCGGCGACCTGAGTCATCTCGATCGCCGACTGAACTCGGACGGGCTGACCGGCTTGTTCGAGGAAGTCCTGGAGTGCAAGGGCGTTCATGACGGTTCCCAACATTCCCATATAGTCGGCGCGCGAACGATCCATTCCGCGCTGACTGAGTTCCGCGCCGCGGAAGAAGTTTCCACCACCGACGACGATCGCGACCTGCACGGTCTTGGCGGCCTCGGCGATCTCGCGGGCAATGCCACTGACGATGTCGGGGTCGACCCCCAGGGTTCCAGCGCCAAACGCTTCACCGGACAGTTTCAGAAGGACTCGGCGCGTCGACATGGAACCTCTCTTTCAGTTCCAGAGTACCGAGTGCATCGAGGAAATGCCGAAGGGAGGCCCGCGTTTCCGCGAACCTCCCGACGAGAATGAGTGTTAGGCGCCGACCTTGAAGCGGGCGAAGCCCGAAACAGTGAGTCCAGCCTGAGCGAGAACCTGCGTGATCGTGAGCTTGTTGTCACGCGCGTAGTCCTGCTCGAGAAGAGCGACCTGCTTGAAGAAGGCGCCGAGGCGGCCTTCGACAATCTTGGGAAGAGCGGCTTCGGGTTTGCCCTCTCCGCGCGAGATCTCTTCGACGATGCGACGCTCGGCCTCGACGGCGTCCGCGGGGACCTCGTCCTTGGTCAGGTACTGGGGGTCAGCGAACGAGATGTGCTGTGCAATCGCACGAGCGGTCTCTTCGTCCTTGCCCTCATAGGCAACAACGACGCCAACCTGCGGTGGCAGGTCTTTGCTTGTGCGGTGAAGGTAGACAGCGAACTGCGAACCGGCAATCTTGACAACGCGGCGAAGTTCAACCTTCTCGCCAATGATGGCGGCGTCGTCCGCGATACGGTCAGCGATCGACTGTCCGCCGACCTGAGCAGCGAGAGCGGCCTCGGTCGAATCGGCTCCGGCGGCGGCAACCGCCTCGATGACGACATCCGCGAGCGCGATGAACTTTTCGTTCTTCGCAACGAAGTCGGTCTCGCAGGCGAGCTCGATCAGGTACACCGCGTCAGCGGTTTCCTTGGCGGCAACGAGGCCTTCGCTCGTCGAGCGGTCAGCGCGCTTGGCGTTACCCTTTGCGCCCTTGAGTCGAAGAATCTCGACAGCCTTGTCCATGTCGCCACCGGCTTCGACGAGAGCGTTCTTGGTGTCGACCATTCCGGTCCCAAGGCGCTCACGAAGAGTCTTGACGTCTTCTAATGAAAAATCAGCCATGTCTGTGCTTTCTGTGTGAATTTACTTGTCGGTCGAGTCGGCGTCAGCGGACTCGGCTTCAGCGGCGGGTGCCTCGTCAGCGGGAGTTTCGTCTGCGACGGGGGCTTCGGCCGCAGGGGCTTCGGCAGCGACATCGGCGACCTCACCGAGAAGCTCGCGCTCCCAGTCGGCGAGAGGCTCGACGGCAGAGACGTTTCCGGCCGCAGCGGGCTTGTCGTGACGGATAACGAGACCCTCGGCGACGGCGTCCGCGATCACGCGGGTGAGCAGTCCGACCGAACGAATCGCGTCGTCGTTACCGGGGATCGGGAACTGGATTTCGTCGGGGTCCGCGTTGGTGTCGAGAATTGCGACGACGGGGATACCGAGCTTGGCTGCTTCGCTCATCGCGAGGTGTTCGCGCTTGGCGTCGACAACCCAGATCGCGCTGGGGGTCTTGGTGAGGTTGCGGATTCCACCGAGCGACTTGTGGAGCTTTTCGAGCTCGCGACGCTTCATGAGGAGTTCCTTCTTGGTGAAACCCTTAGTGGTGTCCTCAAAGTCGACCTGTTCCAGTTCCTTCATGCGCTCGAGGCGACCAAGGACGGTTTGGAAGTTGGTGAGGAGCCCGCCGAGCCAACGCTGGTTGACATAGGGCTGGCCGACGCGGCCGGCTTCGGCTGCGATCGATTCCTGTGCCTGCTTCTTGGTGCCGACAAAGAGGATGGTGCCGCCGCGGGCGACGGTCTCGCGAACGAACTCGTAGGCCGCGTCGATGTGAGCGAGCGACTGCTGAAGGTCGATGATGTGGATGCCCGAACGCTCGGTCAGGATGAAGCGCTTGACTTTCGGGTTCCAGCGCTGAGTCTGGTGTCCGAAGTGCACGCCGCTGTCGAGCATTTGGCGAATTGTGATGACGGCCATAGCCGTGCTCCTTTTGTTGTGGTTGTTGCGCAGACGGATGTCTGGCCCTGGTGTCCGTACCGATTCCTCCCCGAAGGGACCAATGGTTTCGTGTAACTGCTGGACACGCGAATTCGTTCACCGAAATGAACGTTGTTTCAGTCTACAGGCTCTCCACAGCGCGAACAAACGGGGGTTTCTGCCCTGTTGACGACGAGCTTCGACCGGAAGTCTCGCCGGACCACAACAGTGGTGCCGTGACCTCAACCTTGCGCCTTCCTCCCCCACTGATTGCTGTGTTGATTGCTCTGTTGGCGATGATGCCGACGGCTCGAGCCGATGCGGACTCGCGCTGGTCGTGGCCGTTGGTCGGTGAGTTGATTCGCGGCTTCGCGAAACCGGCGGACGCGTGGTCGGCGGGCCATCGCGGTATTGATATCCAAGCTGCGCCCGGCGCTGAGGTTCGAGCGCCCGTCGCTGCGCGCGTGACGTTCGTGGGTCCGGTCGCTGGCCGCGGGGTGATCGTGCTGCGAACCCTCGAGGACGGCGACGTCACTCTGGAACCGATTGAACCTGCGGTCCTCCTCGGTGACGTCGTCAACGCGGGCGACATTGTCGGTTTTCTGCGCGGCGGGCACCTCGGCGACAATGCGTTGCACCTCGGTTTGAGGGTTGAGGGCGAATACGTCGACCCAACGCCGTTCCTGCCACTTCAGCCCCGAATCGTCATTTACGACTCGTGGATTAATTCCTATGCTCTGGGATGAGCCGACGCGTAGGCCTTCTTCAGACGTTCGCTCGACACGTGGGTGTAAATCTGAGTCGTACCGACGCTCGAGTGCCCGAGGATTTCTTGCACACTCCTAAGGTCTGCTCCGCCATCTAGCAGGTGCGTCGCTGCGGTGTGCCGCAGAATGTGCGGTCCCTTCGGCCCGGCACCCGGCATGGCCCCGATGATGGCGGCGACAACGCCATAGACGGTCCGCGTCGTGAGCGGTTTTCCGCGAGCGCCAACGAACAGGTGCGTGGTGTCTGCCGTGACGGGAAGTGCGGGGCGAGCGTTGTCGCGGTAATCCAGCAACGCAGCGCGCGCCGGGACCCCGAACGGGACTATCCGCTCTTTTGCGCCCTTTCCCAAGACCCGAACCGTCGAATCCGACCAATCGATGTCGTCGAGGCGAATTCCGACGAGCTCCGAGACACGAATCGCCGAGGCGTAGAGCAGTTCCCAGATTGCGAGATCGCGAACGGCGATGGGGTCTCCTGTCGCGGCCCGCGCCGCGAGGTCGTCCAACACGTGGCCCATCGCGGTCGCCGCGACCACGCGCGGAAGGTGCGCGGGCTTCTTCGGGGCGGAAAGCCGAGCAGCAACATTGGCGGGAATGTCCCCGCGTGAGTGTGCCCAGTGGAAGAAGGACTTGACCGCCGAGACCCGTCGACCGATCGAACTCGCTGCATCCCCCGCGGTGGACATCGCCCACACCCACGACCGGCAGTCCTCCAGCGAAATGTCGGACAATTCGGTCAATTCGGCCGATTTCAAGGATTGCACAAACAAATCGAGGTCACCGCGATAGGCGCGCACCGTGTGCGAGCTGGCGTCGCGCGCCGCCTCTAGTTCAAAGAGGTAGCGCGCGACAGACTCGTCAACTCTCATGTCAACCAGTGTGCGCGTGAAAACCGCGAATTATTTGCTGGACACACCCGTTTTGCGAGGCCACCACATGCGTTCGCCAACCAAGAAGGTCAGCGACGGGACGACGACCGTTCGCACGAGGAGTGTGTCGAGCAACACACCGACACAGACGATGACGCCAATCTGCGTGAGGGTGATGAGCGGGAGAACACCAAGAACCGCGAAGACCGCAGCAAGCAGAACACCGGCGCTGGTGATGACTCCGCCGGTCGCACCGAGGGCGGTGACCATTCCCTGCTTGATGCCCACGGGTTTGCCGTTGACCAACAGTTCGGATTCCTCTTTCACACGCGTCATGAGGAACATGTTGTAGTCGATACCGAGAGCGACAAGGAAGAGGAACGACAGCACGATGACGTTTCCGTCGAGAGCCGGGAATCCCCAGATGCCCTGGAACAACAGCCACGACGATCCGATGGCGGCGAAGTACGAGGCCACAACGGTCGCGAGGAGGATCGCCGGAGCAACCAGCGACTGCAGGACGAGGACCAAGATGATGAACACCACAGCGAGCACCGCAGGGAACACCAATTGTTGGTCGGCGTCGATGGCGAGTTCGGTGTCGAGCACTTGAGCGTCGTTTCCACCGACCAAAGCGTCACCATCACCAACCGAATCGAGCCCGGTGCGCAACGTCGCGATCACTTCTTTTGCCTGATCCGATTCGGACGCGAAGTCGAGGGTCGCCGTGATCTGCGTCCAACCGTCGTTGGATTCGCCGACCGTCGAATAGGTGGGTTCCGGTTCGGGTGCCGGCGCGATGACAACACCGGGGATCGGCGGAGCCGCAAACACGGGCGGCGCGGGGATCTCAACCAAGAGATCCTTGTTGTCGTCGAGATACGCCTGAACTTCTTCGACGTCCTCATCGTGAGCCATGATGGTGAATCCAGAGCCCTGGAATTCCTCGAACTTGTCCGAGAGGATTTCGATTCCGGTGACCGCACCGGGCTTGGTCAAGAATCGTTCGTTCGCGGTGAGTCCAGTTTGAATGCCGAGCGCGGGGAGCGCGAGACCGATGGCAAGAAGTGCGGAGCCGATGCTGAACAGAACCGGTCGGCGAGCGATGACCTTGCCTACGCGCGCCCACATGCTCTCGCGCTTGGGCTTGGTACCGAACTTAGGGGTGAGCGGCCAGAAGATCCAGCGCGGCCACAGAACAAGGGCGAACGGCAAGACGATGATGCCCGAAATCATGGCGACGGCGATTCCGACGAAACCGGCGAGACCCAAGTTGCGGCTCGAATCCAACTGCGCGAAAAGAAGTACCGCCATCACGACGAGAACCGTTCCACCCGAGGCGAGAATCGCTGGGGCGGTGCCTCGGACAGCTTTCGCCATCGCGTCGGCGCGAGACTCGAACTTCAAGAGTTCCTCTCGGTAACGCGAGATGATCAAAAGCGCATAGTTGGTTCCGGCACCGAACACGAGGACGGACAAAATTCCGGTCGTCGAACCGTCCAATTGGCCTCCGAGCATGTCGGCCGCCTTCTTGGCCATCGCACCGGCGAGACCGTCGGCAAGACCGACAACCAGCAGCGGAACGATCCACAAGATGGGCGAACGATATGTGATGAGAAGGAGCACGATGACGACGCTCGCGGTGACAATGAGCAGCGTGACATCAGCACCGGCGAACACGTTCGAAATATCGATTGCGAAACCTTCCGGCCCCGACAAGTAGAGATCTACGCCGGTCAAACCGGTCTCAGCGGTGTTGCGAATATCGTCGTAGCGCTCTTTTTGGTCATCGACAACGTTTGTTTTGTCGAGCGGGATGATGGCCGAGACGGTCGTTCCGTCCTCGGAAACTTGGGCGGGAATCGCGAATTCGAGATCCGTGTGCTCGGCATAAATGTCCGCCACGTTCTCGTTGATGGTGGTGATTTGGTCGTCAGAGAGTTCTGACGATTTGGTGAACACGAGGAAAATCGACGTGCCAGCAGAGTCGGGGAATTCCGCGCTGATTCGGGCGACCTCGGCCGATTCCGATGCGGTCGGTGCGCCACTCTCGGGGGCAGTCTCTTCGTTCGTCGTTGCCGACAGGAAGAACATCGCGCCGGCGACAGCGGTCGACAGAACCATCGCAATGAGGGCGGACCAGAATCGGTAAGTCTTGTTCAAGAACATGTCGAAATCTCCATAAGTTTTCATCACCCTGGCGGTGACGACGTCCCTCTAGCGTATCGAATTGTCGATTAGGAGAGGTCCGCTGACTGCTCTCTTTCGGCGGTGTTGAAATCTGACGTTTTGTTCGACACCATCTCGCGAATCTCGTCGGGGGTCATGGTTTCCACCATCGCCTGCAGGGTCGCCGGATAGCCCGAGACTTGAGAGTATGCCTCGGCCGGAACAATCGACGTCACGACGGAGTCGCCATAGACGTGCACCAGTTGGATCGATTGCGCGCCGTCCACCGCGCTCAACAGAAGGCTCTTGTCGGCCCCGAGGTCAACGGTGTAACACGTTGCGCTGGCGACCGAAACGGGGATACCCGCGAAGTTTCCGAACGACGAATAGTGGAGGTGCCCCGCCACAATCGCGCGAACATCGGATCCACGGACAATGGCTTCGAGAAGGTCCATGTTCTCGAGTTCGATGAGTCGCACGAGCGGCTTGTGAGCGACGAGCGGCGGGTGATGCATCGCAAGAACAGTGCCGTGTTGGGCCGGAGTCGCCAATTCCTGCGCGAGCCACGCCCGCTGTTCGTCGGTGATCGCGCCGTGGTGGTAACCCGGCACCGACGTGTCGAGTGAAATGATTCGAAGACCGCCCACGTCGTAAACACGGTCCTGAACCGCGTCACTCTCGTCGTCGAAAAGTTCACGCGAATACGGGATTCGTTCGTCATGGTTGCCCATCACCCAAACGATCTGAGCGCCCAGCTCGGCGGCGACGGGTTCAACTTGTTCGCGCAACCAGCGATAGGCATCTACTTCAGCAACATCGGCAAGATCCCCCGTGAATACAAGCGCGTCGATTTTCTGATCGCCCGCTCGGAGTCGGTCGAGAACACGGTTGAGGTTCCCCGCGATGTCGACCGTGGAAAAAAGTCTGCGATTCCCGCCGAGAAGGTGCGTGTCGGAAATGTGCGCGATGACGTGGGATGGTTTCGAGTCATCGAAGAGCATGACAGCAGACTATCGCTGGGTTGAATGTGCGCACGTTTACTTGATTCAATTAGGCAAAAGTGGTATCGTCACTTCCGTACTCGGCAAGCCGATGCCCCCGAAAGTCAGGATCCGAATGATGAAAAAATTTTTCACTGTTGCACTGATTTCAGGAGGTCTCGCGTTAATCGCCGCAACTCCTGCAAACGCCACAACCTACCTGGGTGACACGCTCGCACTCCTCGCAGCGGGAGAGCGCGCCAGCGTGATCGCAGAAACGACGGGGAACAACACCACAACCAACAACGGCAGTGAGTGGTATTTCCAACCCGAAAGTTCGATGGGTTTTGCCGTCCAAGGTGCAACCGTGGAACTCGATTCTGCCGACACCAATGGAGGCGCCGATGAATGGTCACGTTTATCGTGGCATCTTCGACCCTTCAACGACACTGACTACGTCGGCGACGGCTACCGCCTTGGCGATAACTACGACTTAAATCGCGCCCCAATCGAGGCATTCGACAACGAAGAGGAGTACCTCGCGCAGCCTGCGTTTACCACCGGCCGTTTCATCTTCACCGCGGATACCTTGCCGGGATATTACCCCTCGGGACCGCAGCAAAACGTGTCGGTAAATGATCTCGATGGATGGACCTTGTGCTGGTCAAACCTTTACGGTGACCAGGATCCTGCCGAATCAAACCTTGAGGACATCTTCAATGTTTGCGATGGCGCTTATCTCATGCTTGCCGGTGGCGAAATTGGGGCAGGCGACCTCGACAGCTCCAGTGGCAAAGGCCTTGCCACCACGGGAGGTGACTCGGGTTGGATTCTCGGATTCGCGTCTGCCTTTATCGCTGCGGGCATGATTGTCGCAATCCGACGTCAGCGGGCTTAACCCTGGTGATGACGCCCCGTGAGCGACGGTTGCTCACGGGGCATCATTCTTGTCGGCGTCGCAACCATCCGTCGACCAGACGCAAAACTCGGCCCTCCGCTTCTAGCAACCCAAGGGTCGAGCTCACGGTGGTGACCTCAATCCCCGCCTTCGATGCGATTTCGCTCACTGTCCTAGCTCGCGTCGACGACAGCGAATCGAGAACACGAATGACGGTGTCCGAGTCGCGGGTAGCGAATTTCTCGCCGTCGGTATTGTTTCCGAACAGTTCCGCGACGTCACCGACCGACGTGACGAGTGTTGTTGCAGGGTTCGTTCGCAGTAAACGGTGACACCCCGCGCTCGCACCGCTCGTGACGGGACCAGGGACGACGCCAATCGGTCGGTCGAGGTCTCGGGCGTGGGTCGCGGTGTTCAGCGAACCGCTGCGATATCCCGCCTCGATGACGACCGTCGCGCCTGCGGTGGCTGCAATCAACCGGTTGCGCTGTAAGAACCTCCATCGAGTTGGTGCACCACCCGGGCTCACCTCGCTGACGACGACACCGCTCGCGATGATTCGCCGCAGAAGTTCGTCATGTCCAGCCGGATACAACTGATCGATTCCGCCGGCGAGGACCGCCACCGTCGAACCGCCACACGCAAGCGTCGCGCGGTGTGCCATTCCGTCGATTCCGTAGGCACCTCCCGACACGATGGTGAATCCCCGCGAGGTGAGACCCGCCGCGAAATCCATCGCGACGTGTTCGCCGTAACCCGTCGACGCACGCGCTCCGACGATGGCCACGGCACTGGAGGGCTGGGGCAACGCGGCGACGTCGCCCCGGCACCACAGCACACGAGGCCCGTGATCACCGAGATCGACGAGACCCGCCGGCCACACCGAGTCGGTGGGGCGGACAACCTTCGCCCCGACCGAAACCGCGGTCGACAACGATCGAAAGAGTGCCGGAGCATCCATGCGCGGTTCCCAGCGGGCGAGGGCCTCGGCGACATCGGACCCCGAGAGTTCATCAGTGGTCAACGTTGACGCCGCGGGTCTAGCCAACACATGATCTAGTGCGGTGGCGGCTCCCCACTGCCGAATCAACGCTCCCGCGACGCGATCCCCCGGCTCGGTCAGAAACCCCCACGCGACCTCGGCGAACGCGTCGCGACGGTCGGTCTCATCGCCGTCAGGTCGCAACGGCACCATCGCGCGATCGATATCGGTGTCAGAGAGATTCCAGGTCGTTGTCATGCAGGTACTCCTTGTCGTAGGTAGAGCGCACGACCGATGTGGTCGGCGTTGGGTGTGGAAACGGCGTCGCAATCAGCCAGGGTCCAGGCAATGCGCAGAACCCGGTCATATCCGCGCATCGTGACGGCGCCGCGGTCGAGCGCGGAATCAAGGGCGCGAACAACGACCGGAGCGAGTCGAAACCTTCCAGACCGCAGTTCGGTCGCCTCCGGGCGGTCGGGACCCCATCGGTCATTTGCCAGCGCGCGCGCTGCCACCACCCGTTCCCGCGCGTGTGCGGTCGTGATTCTCGGTGCGGTGTCATCGAACAGGTGGGCCCGCAACACCCGCGAAACGGGCACGTGAATATCGATACGGTCGAGAATCGGCCCGGACAATCGCGCCAGGTACCGTCGGCGACGATCGGGAGTGCACACACAGGTCGAGTCCGCCACGCCGGCGTTCCCGCACGGGCACGGGTTCGCCGCGAGAACCAGTTGAACGCGCGCGGGGAAACGGGCACTCTGATTTGCCCGATGGATCGCGATGTCACCCGACTCGAGCGGCTGCCGCAACGCGTCGAGGACTGTTGTAGCGAACTCGGGAGCTTCGTCCAGAAACAACACCCCGCGACTCGCTCGCGACACCGCTCCAGGGCGAATCACGCCCGATCCACCCCCGACGATCGCCACGGCCGTCGCCGTGTGATGTGGTGCGATGAATGGCGGTCGCGTCACCAATTGGCGTGTTTGGGCGACTCGGGCGAGCGATGCGATGCTCGTGACCTCGAGTGATGCGTCCGTCTCAAGGTCGGGCAAGATATCGACGAGCCGTTCCGCCAGCATCGTTTTCCCCGCGCCGGGCGGCCCGAGCAAAAACATGTGGTGACCGCCCGCCGCGGCGGTGACCAGCGCATCAACGACATCGGGTTGCCCGACGATGTCCGATAGGTCTCGTGACGAGGGAATCGGTTCGGCCTCGCTCGGGGGCTCGATTACGTCAACGTCTGGCACCACGATGTCGGCACCGTGCTCTCGCAGGGCGTGCGCAAGACTCGCCACGGCGATGACCTCGATGCCCGGCACGAGTTCCGCCTCGGTGCGATTTCCCGCCGGCACCATTATTCGTCTAGCCCCGGCATCACGAGCGGCGACAACCGCGGGCAGAATTCCCGCAACCGGTCGGACCCGACCGTCGAGAGCAAGTTCACCGACATGCACACACGCTGCGACGGACTCAGCCGGCACGTCCCTCGTTCCCGCCAGAATCGCCAATGCGATTGCGAGGTCGAATCCGCTGCCCTGTTTCGGCAGGCTCGCGGGCGAAAGGTTCACCGTCACGCGAGTGGGTGGCATCGCGTAGCCGGAGTTGGCGACGGCACTGCGAACGCGGTCTTTCGATTCACCCAATGACGCATCGGGCAACCCGATGAGCACGAGCGCGGGTAACCCCGACGCAATATCGGCCTCGATGTCGACGAGATGCCCGGAAAGTCCCGAGAGCGCGATGGATCGGGTTCGGCCGACCGTCATTCGATGACCCCAACACGGTGTTCGAGGCTACCGACGGCGAGCCCGTCACCGATTATTCCGATCGCGTCGATTCGAACCGTTCCGGCGTGCACCCGGTTGACCCGACACCATTCGCCCGCGAGTACCCGCAATCGCGCGAACTTCGCCGGGGTGATCGCCTCGAGCGGATGCCCGTAACGCCCGGTCCGACGGGTCTTGACCTCGACAAACGCAACGGTGCGTCCGTACCGAGCGATGATGTCGATTTCACCGTGACGGCAACGCCACCCTCGGTCGAGTACCTCGTAGCCGTTCGCGACCAGAAAATCACCGGCGACCACCTCGCCCCAACGCCCCAGTTCGTCTTTCAGTGCCATTGTTCCTCCCCCAACAGGGTCGGACACGTGACGATCTAGCGGACGAGTATCAACCCGAACCGTGGAGAACTCACCGCAACAGAGCGGTGTGCGAAAAGGTTAGCTTTCGCCGATCGCGAGGTCGCGCGGAAGCTTGAGTTCCTTCTTGCCCGTCTCTTCGACGTTGATGTCCTTGAACGTCAGAATCTTGACCGACTTGACGAAACGGTCGGCGCGGTACACATCCCACACCCACACATCGGTGAGCGTCAACTCAAAATAGAAATCGTTGCCCGCCTCTTTGACGACCTGCTGGACGTCGTTTGCGAGGTAAAACCGGCGCTCGGTCTCGACCACAAACGAAAACTGCGCGACGACGTCGCGGTATTCGCGGAACAGTTGCAGTTCGGCGTCGCGGTCGTAGGCGTCTAGGTCATCGTCGTTCATCGAGATTCATTCTATTCTTTCGCCGCCACC
>JAIOXB010000023.1 GCA_021741825.1 Microbacteriaceae bacterium | reverse complement strand
CCTCTCTTCGCCGGTGTTATCGAATGGCTCGCGACCAAGAGGCGACCAACTCGGCCCTGGTTCCTCGCGGTCGTCATCGCTGGCGCGGGACTCGTTTTTGTCGGAGTTGCCCGTGGTGGAACGAGTGAGGTTGGTCTCAACGGTGTGCTGCTGGCGTTGATCGCCGGGATGGCCTACGCGCTGTATTCGGTCGCCGGTTCGCGCGTGATCGCTGCCGGAGCGAGCTTTCGAGGCTCGATGGGAGCCGTTTTCGGGGCGGGGGCGTTACCGTTGCTCGTCGTTCTCGCGGTCACCGGGGGTCCGCTCGTTTCCGATTTAGACAACCTCACCCGCGGTGTTTATCTCGCCCTGGGACCGTTGGTGCTCGCGTACCTGTTATTCGGTTATGCGCTGACGCGCGCGAGTGCCTCGCTCGTGACCCTGGTAACCCTTCTCGAACCGGTTTTCGCAACGATTTTGGCCGTTCTACTGTTGGGTGAAGTGTTGCCCGCCATCGGCTGGGTCGGAATCGCACTCTTGGTGAGCGGCGTCGCGGTCGCAACAGTGCCACGGCGCTCCCCGTAAATCCGCGATTCCACGACGTCGTGGCGTTAAGGTAGTAATCATGGTTGCGGATAAAGAAAACGGCAAAAACCTCTTTGGTCGACCCCGTCGTTCGTCGTTCGTCGCAGCCTCCGAAGAAAACGCGGATTTCGTGCCCATCCTGCCAGCCGTGGGATCAACGCCAATCCCGGCGGCCTCCGACGTGAATTTTTTCCCGACCGTGGCTACGGGGCAACCTAGTCTTCGCGAGCCGGCTGCGCCTGCACGTCTCGTTGTTCCGACACGGAAATCGATGTCCGAAGAAGAGATCGCGACGGTGTTTGTTGAGTCCGCGGACATGACGAGTTCAGAGCAAATTGGAATGCTCGATGCGCAAGTGACTCTGCGGGAAGATGACTTTCGTACCGCGAAGGAATTTGTCGCGGTTTTGCGAACGGCGAAACCGAGTGAGGCCCAGCCGTTACTTGACGAACTGAAACAGATTTTTGCTGACGTCGACCCTCGAATTGCGTCGCTTTCCCTGGGCGATCAACCAGCCATGGATTCGCCCAGTGCGGCGATTGACGACGTCATCGCAGCCACACCGAATGCATCGGAAACGACTCCGGCCGCGAGCCCCGCCGTGGTCGCAGAGCCGACACCGAAGACGGTTGGAATTGACGAATCTTCCTCCGCGGCATCGGTCAACGGGCGTTATCGGGGCTGGAGCGCCGTGATGTTCATGGCGACGGTGTTTGCCGTCCTGATTCCCGTGACGTCAGCCGTGTTCACCGCGTTCGGCTCTCCGGTCCCGGGAAGCGTCGAGTCGATGCTGGGCCCTGCGGGAATCTTTGTCGTTGGGGTGGCTCTCCTTGCCGTAACGCCATTGGTTCTGCTCGCACGGTCAACATCGATTCGTCATGCGCTCACGACTCGGGCTGCGATCCAACGCGCCGCGGGTGTTGCCGGAGGAACAGTTCTCTCGATATTTTGTTCTCTCGCTGGTCTTGTCGGCCTGCTGACCGTCCTTCTCGCGACATCGCAGGGAGTCGGGCTGCAACTCAGTTCAATCCCCGGAGTGACGTCAACTCTCGCCCAATTCGCCCCACAAGCGCACGTCTCGGTGATTGTGGTGGCTGTCATTGTGCTGGCGGGCTTCGGCATCGCGTCACTCCCGCGAGCGGCTTACCGAGGCCTGCTCTTGGCATTGGGCGGATTCACTCTCGTCGGGCCAGCCGTTGTGATAATCATCGGGATGGCGGTTGTTGCCACTTCAGGCTCCGCTGGCGCGTTCACGCTGGAGAACATCATCATCGCCACGGGAATTATCCCCATCTGCGTCATCTTGTTTGCGGGCGTCGAGTCCGGCGTTGCGACTCTTGTTCGACGCGACGAAAAGCCACTGTACGGGATTTCGCTGTACATCGGACTCGCTGCCGGCATCGGCTATGCCGCATGGGTCCTGCTCGCGGGGATAGGTTCTGACGCTCTCGGCAACGTTTTTGTCGGGTCCAACCCGGCGCTTCACATCGTTGCGTCGAGCACCGAGTTGGCCTTCCTCGCGGGGACAATCGCTTTTGCGGTTCCCCTCGTGCTCATCACCGCACTGATTGGTCGTTCCCTCATGATGACCACGGTCAGTGATGACCGTGCGGCAGGCTCCTGGCTCATTCGCACGATTGTCCTTATTGTCCCGCTGACGGTTCTCGGGCTTGACCTGACCGGGGTTGCCGGCGACATCACCGCGGTTCTGCCCGGAATTCCGTTCGTGTCGATCCCGCTCATGGTGATCGTGGGGCTCATGGCCGGAGCCTCGGTCGCGTCCCGTCGCGAACTCAGCGGAGTTGCGCGAGTGCTCAATGCGATTTTTGCCATGCTCTTGATGGTCGTCGGACTCGCCCTCACGTCGTGGTCAGTGCCAGGGCTCGCAAACATTTACGACAGCGCGATCGCGCCGCTCGCCTCATCGCTCGGGCTTTCGGGCACCGTAACGCTCGTCGTTCCAACGGGAATTCTCGTGTTCACCTTCGTTTTGTCACTGCTCGTCTCGACGTTCGGCGTCGTACGCCCGAAACGCAACGCGTAGGTCCGCCGTGACGACGTTACTGCGGGACATTACCGCGACGATTGATGAATTGTGGCCCCTCGCGGGACAGGAGGAATGGGACAATTCCGGGAATATTTCGGGCGCCCCGACTCACCCGGTTTCCTCTGCACTATTCGTGGTCGACATCACCGACGCGACAGTATCCGAAGCGATTGACGGCGGATTTGATGTACTCGTCGCTCATCACCCGCTGTTGCTCAAGGGAATTTCGACCGTCGCCGAGGACCGCTACAAAGGCGAGCTGATTGCACGTCTCATTCGCGGCGGGTGTGGGGCAATCGGTGTTCACACCAACGGAGACCGTGTTCCCACGGGCACGAGCGCATCGTTGGCCAAAGCGCTGGGAGTGTCCTTCCAGCGCACAATTGTCCCCAATGTTTTGGGCGGTGGCTTGGGCGTCATCGGGCATGTCGCCGATCAAACTCTCGGAGATTTCGCTCGCCACATCGCGTCGAAGCTCCCGGCGACCGCGGGCGGCGTCCGAGTGTCCGGAGAATTCGCCCGTACCGTGAGTTCGGTGTCACTTTGCGCCGGAGCGGGTGATGCTCTTCTTGCCAACGAGGATGTGATGGCAACGGACGTCTACGTGACGAGCGATTTGCGTCATCACCCGGCGTCGGAATTCCGCGAACAGGCTCGTCTCGGGAACGACACGGCACTCATTGACATTTCGCACTGGGCGGCCGAGTGGTTGTGGCTCGACACCGCGGCGTCGGAATTCCGCACCGCGCAACCCGGTGTCGCGGTTACTGTTTCTGAAATCAACACCGACCCCTGGACCTTCGCGGTGATGCAGTAGTGGCTTTACGCGCGCCAGCGGAGGCACAGGCGAAACTTCTCGACGTTCTCGCGCTTGACACCGAAGATTTGATGATCAATCGGACGGTCGCCGATGCAGAATCTGCGTTGGTTGCGCTGGACACCGATGCCGAGTACCAACGCCTCGTCCGGGAGGCGGAAGAGTGGGCGGACCGACACGACGAGATTGAGCGTCGGTGCGAACACCTCGAATCCGATATTCAGGTTGCCAAAGCTCGAATCGCCCATGATCGTGAACGCGAAAAGGGGTCAACGGACTCCAAGGAATTGACGTCACTCGAACACGAAATTGAGTCGTTGGAACGTCGTATTGAGATGCTCGAGGAACAAGAAGTGGAAGCGCTGACGGAACGCGACGACATTGCCGGCACCTGGAACGCCATCAAAATCGCACGAGACTCTTTTCACGAGGCTCGAGCCGCCTCACAGGATGCACTGCGGTCCGACATTGACGCATCGAACCGTCGACGCGCAGATATCGTCACTGCTCGCGCGGCCATCGTTGCCACACTTCCTGCAGATTTGATAGAACTATACGAACGCCAACGCGAACGATACGGTGTTGGCGCATCACACTTGCGCGCAGGAATCACCTCGGCGAGCGGTGTCACGCTGACGCCCGGGCAAATCCAGGATGTCCGAGCCGCAGATGCCGACGACGTGTTGATGTGCCCCGACAGCAATGCCATCCTGATACGCACCGCGGAGTCAGGTCTGTGACGCGATTCATCGTCGAAGCGGATGGCGGTTCGCGGGGAAATCCCGGGGTGGCCGCTGGAGGAGCAGTCGTCATCGACGCAGAGACGGGCGAAATTATGGCGGAAGTCGGCGTTTTCGTTGGAATTGCGACCAATAACGTCGCTGAATACAGCGGACTTGTGGGCGGTTTGCGAAAGGCTCGCGAGCTCGATCCCGTTGCACCCATCCACGTGCGAATGGACTCCAAACTTGTCGTCGAACAGATGTCGGGCCGGTGGAAAATCAAACACCCCGACATGCGCGACCTTGCGCGCGAGGCCCACGCGATTATCGCCGGCACCGAAGTGACGTTCGAGTGGATTGCGCGGGAATTCAATTCCCGCGCCGATGCCGTTGCGAACGAATCGATGGACCGTCGCGACTCCTTCGGCTAATCACTACGATTGAGAAGCGAGAGGGTCGGCCAGGCGGTCGCGTCACCGAAAGGTGCCGAGGAACGTCCGGGCTCCACAGAGCAGGATGGTGGGTAACACCCACCCGGGGTAACCCGCGAGACAGTGCCACAGAGAATAGACCGCCCGCAAGGGTAAGGGTGAAACGGTGGTGTAAGAGACCACCAGGAGGCCGGGTGACCGGCTTTGCTCGGTAAACCTCGTCCGGAGCAAGACCAGACAGATGCCATTGACGCTGCTCGCCGAGGCATCGGGTAGGTTGCTAGAACTCCGCGGTAACGCGGCGTCGAGATAGATGACCGTCCACGACAGAACCCGGCGTATCGGCCGACCCCTCGCCCCTTCACCTCGCAATCGTCTATCGTCAGCAAAAACGTGAGTAATTGACGATTTGTGTGTACGCTGACCACAGAGCGATGCTGCTCGAGCCGAGGCGCCAGCGTTGTCGACGCCATCATCGGAGGCAATCACATGGGTTCTACTATTCCTACGGCTCGTTCGCTTATTGCGATGTTGACGGCGACTGCCACGATGCTAGTGCTCGTTGGTGGCGCAAGTCTCGAGCCGACTGCGGCTTTGGCCACGGAGTCGAATCAGGTTCAGTCATCGACCGTTTTTGTTGATGAGGCGCCTGCTTTGGGGGCGTTGCCGAACGCCTTTTCTGGATTCGACCCTGAGGATTCAGATCTCGTAGACCGCGACGAATACGCCAATACTTACCAAAACTCCGATGGCACGTTCACTGTTGTGGTCTCGTATGAGCCAATCAATGTCCGGCGTGGTGGTCAATGGGTTCCGGCGTCGGACGCCATTTCTCATGACGCATCGGGGTGGTCAGCTGATTTACATCCAATGTCACCCGAGTTTGCGAATCGCGCTAACGGTGGGATGACGGCTTCGCACGGTGGCTCGGAAATCACCTTCCGATTGAACGATGTCGACAATAGCCGCATCAATCGAGTGCAGGGAACTGATGATGCAGTCCAGTACGACGACGTTATTGGTGGCGCTGACCTTCGTTATGACACGGAGGGTGCGGCGGTCAAAGAGACCATTGTGCTCTCCGAAGCGCCCGAGTTGGGTGAAACTCGGTGGACGTGGGATATTCACGCTCCAGGGTTGACGGTTGCCAAGAACGAGTTTGGTGATATCGAGTTTGCTAACGCAGATGGGGTTGTGCAGTTTCACATTCCTCAACCTGTTGCGTGGGATTCGTCAGGTATTGACGAAGTCCAGGAGCCCGCTTCCATTTCCCTTGGGACGCAGATTGTTCCGAATGGCCTGGATTACAAGTTGATAATCACGGTTGATCCTCAATGGGTTTTTGATCGAGCCCGCGTTTATCCCGTTTTCATTGACCCGTCAGTCACGGCGGGGGACACCAATTTCCGCGCCTATAAGTCGGATGGCGCGACGCGTACCGATGCGGTCCATGTTGGTAACTCTCGTGATTCCGGCACCAATAAGTATTGGCGCACACAAGCTAAGTATTCGTACAGCGGTCTTGCTGGCAAGCAGGTCATCGATGCAAGTTTCAAAGCGGTTTATGTCAATGGCACCGTAAACGCCTATTCGGGCGGTGGAATATACGAGGCGCCCTGTTTGGGTTACTCCTGCGTTGGCGCCAAGCTCGGCAATGTAACCGTGGGATCTGGAAACGATGTTGTCAACACGAACAAACTAGCGGAGTATTACGCGGCGGCGGTAGACACAGGTAACTTCGGTCGATACCTCACTAGTCGCGGTGCAGAAACGGCGGGTGCCTACACCTACAAGCAATTGAACACGTCGCTAACTCTCACGTATAAGGCGTTTCCCAGCATCAGCGGCATGAATGGGGACTCGCCAGCGGATGGCGGAATCGCCGGCCTCACTCCGTCACTCTCTGTGGCGGCAGTTGATCCGACCGGTGACGGCGTGTGGGTTCGGTACCTCGTTTCAACACGCCCCAGTTTTGACACTAGTTCTATCGTGCTGAAGAGCGACTGGTATGAACCAACCGAGATCACAATTCCGAATGACGTGCTGAAAGCGAATACGACCTATTACTGGAAAGCCCAGGCCGTCGATAGCTTCAACGGTCTTTATGGCGTTTCGACCGTTCGAGACTCTGTGGTTTGGTCGTTTATCACGCATAACGAAGCGCCGAGTGAGCCGACCATTGTTTATGTGAACCCGGCCGAGTCGCATTCAGGAGAGATTGTGTCGAGTCTGAGTCCCATTGTCGGACTCGCTGGCATTGACGATGATTCTGATTTGTTGACCGCCGAAGTCGAATTGTTCGATGATGATGGTTTCGGAAATGTTGGGGCAAAAGTAGATTCGTGTATCTCAAATTCAGATTACAGTGGCCGCGTGATGGGATGCGGTTTCTCTGCACTAACCGATGGCGCTCGCTATCATCTCAGAGCGCGAACGAATGACGGCTCCGTTTACAGTGACTGGAGTGCATGGGCAAAATTCAAGGCGTCTTCCGGCGTGGCATCTGCGACGGTGGAATCGCCCACCGTTCACATTCCGTTCGACCATGCGGTGTCGCTGGTCGATGCCGTCGATGTGATGAGCAGTCGCACTGAGACGGTGGTGGGTTACCGATTTGAAAGCTCTGACGTTGTGGGTGAATGGTACCCAGAAGTTGGTGAGAGCACGCAAGTATGGCTCGATCAATTCGACACGGAGTTCGGGACCGACCCCGCAATCACCCACGTCATTGTCGACAAACCCTACAGCGGAATGCAGTCAATGAGTGACGGCGTTTCGATGTTGAGCCATTTGGGTGAGTTGCCGGCACAGATAATTACGACTAAACCGATTTTCACTGCCAGCGCCGTTACCTCTGGGTCTGTGATTGACCTAGGGGCGAGTCTCGCTTACTCGGTTCAACAGGAGTCGGTGCGCGTTGCATCAGGTTTCAGCACAGCAGAATCAACGTGGGGCGACTTGGCAATCGCACCGGCGCCAATTCTTGTTACGCCACCTGTGTACACGAAGAACTGGCAACCCAGTAGCGCAAATGTCCAGATAACAAAGTACAAAGACACTGCGGGTAAGGACCGGGTCAAATTTCAGTCTGCCTACTATTGGAATGGAACAACAAGGAAGCCGACCAACATTGACCCAGACTTCGGCGCCGAGTTCGCAAACGATGTTTACGGAAATCACTACGCGTCAAAGGCGCTCCGTTGTAGCGGCTTGGCGGTCGATCTGGCCAACACCTATTGTTTGGACCTGGTGGCGGACTGCAGTTGGGCGTCAGCAACTTCCAGGGAGATATTGGTCGCAAAGATGGGCGGCGCTAGTTGGGCAGTCCATGTCTCTGACCCTTCAGGGGGGACCAATTCACAGATTAAGAAAATTGGTGCCTACCTTGATTGGTTTGATCTGTGGGACGAGTGCAATCGCAACAGCATGGCGATTGGGCTTCGCAATCCAGAGAAGTTACCGAAAATGTCCGGTGGCGATTTTAGACTTTATACAACAATTTGGGCATATCGCGGCTCGGGATGGACCAGCAGATTCGACGGCTACACCCCATCGGACGCTTCTGACAAAATTGGTTCTACGGTAGATGCCGTTGAGCGAGTGTCATGTGGGATTACTTCTGGCTTACTTGAACTCTCGTTATGTATGGGTGGAAACGTTTTTGTTCCTTGGAGTGATGGCAATGGAAACCCCCATGATGCCCATGCCATCATTCTGAATAAGAATAGGAAAAGGTATGGGCCGAATCTATGTTGGAAGGTCGCCAAGGGCGCAATAGAAAAAGTGGACTTCACGTCGGGTTCCTATTGCGCAGGAAGTTGGTAGAAGGAATTGGCGAAACGGTGAAATCTCATCCAAAAAACGTTGTCACACTTCTGTTGAGGATAGTCTTCGGAGTGTCACTGGTTGTTTCGGTGGTGTTGTTTATGGGTCAATACGGTGTCTACAGGAATGGCTATCGATCGTGTCTTGATATGACCCCAGATTCTATCTATTTCGCGGCGAAGGTTCCGGAGAGCGTCGAGGTTGGCGTGGAGATGTCGCTGTGGCCACTTTCGCCAATCTGTCACTGGCAGGCTGAAAACGTCAAGGCAAGTCAGCCGCTTCTTGATTGGGGTTACACATACTTTTTCTATGGCGGTTTACTTGTGGCTTTTTTGGCGGCCAGCACCTTAACCACCGCGGCAATCTTGTTTGCACTTCGGCAGCGTCGCGCTGAAAGCAACTAGTGTTCCTCAATATTGCAGTTTGTGGCACGAAAATGACAACAGGCTTGTTTGGAGAGTTGCCCAGAGGTGGGTAACACCCACCCGGGGTAACCCGCGAGACAGTGCCACAGAGAATAGACCGCCCGCAAGGGTAAGGGTGAAACGGTGGTGTAAGAGACCACCAGAAGGCCGGGTGACCGGCTTTGCTTGGTAAACCTCGTCCGGAGCAAGACCAGACAGATGCCATTGACGTTGCTCGCCGAGGCATCGGGTAGGTTGCTAGAACTCCGCGGTAACGCGGCGTCGAGAGAGATGACCGTCCACGACAGAACCCGGCGTATCGGCCGACCCCTCGCTTTACTTGGTAAACGGAGCGAGCGCTGCAGCTCCGAGAATACCCGCGTTATTGAAGTGTTGGGCGGGCACGATGGGTGTGCGCAGCGACAGTAGAGGCAGGAATTGCTCGTATTCCTTTGAGACCCCGCCCCCGACGACGAAAAGGTCGGGCGAGAACAACGCCTCGAGGGTTCCGTAAAAGACCTGAAGGTGCGCTGCCCAGCGTTTCCAGGAAAGGCGCTTGCGAATTCGAACGACATTTGCTGCGAGCTGTTCCGCCGTGCGACCTCGGCGACCCGGCAGTGTCATGTGACCGAGTTCGGAATTTGGCACGAGCACGCCGTTGTAAATCAGTGCAGAGCCGATTCCGGTGCCCAGGGTGGTCACGAGGACGAGCCCTTGAACGTCCCTGGCGGCGCCGAATTTGTATTCAGCGAACCCCGCGGCGTCGGCGTCGTTGACGACGTGTACGCGCCGACCGAGTGTGGCCTCGAGCAGATCGCCGACGTTGAGCCCAATCCAGGATTGGTCGACGTTGGATGCCGAGAACGCGACCTCGTCGATGATGACAGCGGGGAAACACACGCCTACCGCCAGTGAACCGTCTGGGTCTAGCTGCTCGACCAAGTCGAGGCAGACCCGAGCGACATCGCCGGGGATCGCCCCGGCCGGGGTGCCGACCTTGATTTTCTCGCCGATGAGTTCACCCGATACGACGTCCACGATTGCTGCTTTGATGCCGGTCCCACCGATGTCGATGCCAATTGTCTGTGTCATGTCGGTCTCCGGGTACGGGTGTGCCCAGTTGGGGCGATAATGGCATTCTACTGAGGGAGAGCTGATGGCGTGGTGGTACAACCATCGAACCGGTGAGGTCGAAGAAGGTCCGTTGTCTCTCGGCAGCGATCGCGACGGCCCGTTCGAGACCCGTGAGGAAGCCGAGCGCGCTCCGCAGATTGCCGCTGAGCGGGCGCAAGCATGGCGTGACGAAGAAGACGGTGACGAGCGTTAGTCGTCAACCACCTGGTCGCGTGGCAGAGCGCAGCGCTGACTAGCCCAAGCCGGGCGTGTGGCGAACCGTAATGGGGAGCCGACGTTCGCGCCCGAACGCCATACGTGAGATTCGGGGGCCGATAGCGCCCTGACGGCGTTTCCACTCGCTTCCGGCTATGAGGCCCGCGATGCGCTCCACCGTCGCGCGATCAAACCCGGCTGCGACAACGGACTCGATCGAATCGCGTCGACTGACAAGGTGGTCGAGAATCGCGTCGAGAACGTCATAGGGCGGCAACGAGTCCTGGTCGGTTTGGTCGGGGCGCAGTTCCGCACTGGGCGGCTTCGTGATCGAGTTGACTGGAATTGGCGGAGCTTCGCCGCGGGATTCGGCGGAAGCGTTACGCCAACGGGCAAGGTCCCACACGAGCGTCTTGAACACGTCCTTGAGTGGCGCGAAACCGCCCACGGTGTCTCCGTACATCGTGGAGTAGCCAACCGCCACTTCGGATTTGTTGCCCGTCGTCAGGATCAAATGCCCGTGCTGGTTACTGAGTGCCATAAGTATCATGCCGCGAGCGCGTGCCTGAATGTTCTCGGCGGCAACACCCGTCAGTCCCAATTGGGTTTCGAACGGGGTGACGAGTTCGGCAATCGGCTGAACGTCATAGTGACAGCCGACGGTCTCTGCCAGCGCACGCGCATCATCCTTTGACCCGTCGCTCGAATACTTGCTCGGCATCGAAACGCCAAACACTCGGCTCGCCCCAATTGCGTCGGCGGCGATGACGGCACACACGGCACTGTCAATCCCGCCACTGAGCCCCAGGGCGATGGAGGGGAATCCATTTTTGGTCACGTAATCGCGCACACCGAGCACGAGGGCTTGCCACGTGGCCTCGATGTCGGGTAGGTCGTCCCCTATGAAGGGAGTGATGTCATCGGTCGGCTCGGTGAGTGCGATGCCATCCGACGACGTCCCGTTACCCGCGATATCGATGAGTTCCAAGGCTGACTCGAACCGTGCGGCGCGCAACACTGTTGAGCCAGTAATGTCCAGAACTGCGCTGTCCCCGTCGAAAACAAGATCGTCCTGCCCGCCCACCGCGTTGACATACACGACCGTCGCGCCGAATTCAGCGGCGCGTGTGGCCAACAGGGGAAAGCGCGTGTCGTCCTTACCCGTATCGAACGGCGACGCGTTGATGATGACGACCGCGTCCAGGTTCTTGGCGGCAAGTTCGGTGACAGGTCCATCGGAACGCCACAGGTCTTCGCAAATGAGAAAACCCGTTGTGACACCGCCGAGGTCAAGAACGAGAGTTCCGTCGCCCGGGACGAAAACCCGTTCTTCGTCAAAGACGGAATAGTTCGGAAGGTGGCGCTTGGCGTAGGACGCAATGACCCTTCCGTCGTGAAGCACCGCGAGTGAATTGTGGGCACGAGCCCCGCCGAATTCGGCTTGCGCCGCTTCGGCGAGATAGCCCACGACGACGACGGCATCGCCAAAACCGTCGGACGCGAGGCGAGTTGCGAGTGAGGTGACGCCCGCTTCGGATTGACGGATGAAATCGGTACTCGATGCAAGGTCGTCAACCGGGTACCCCGTGATGGACATCTCGGGCGTGACAATCACCCGGGCACCGCGGGCGTAGGAGTCCGAGACCGCGGCGACGATCGAGAGGGAGTTGCCCGTGACGTCACCCACGATGGGGTTCAGTTGGGCTAACGCGAACCGAATCCTCGACATAACAAGTAGCCTAGTAGCGCAGGGAAAGCGTCGAAGGAGCCCCATGGAAAAGCAGCAGGAGTTTGTGCTCCGCACCATCGAGGAACGCGGTGTGAAGTTCGTTCGTCTCTGGTTCACTGACGTCTCGGGAACGCTCAAGAACGTCGCGCTTGCCCCTGCCGAAGTCGAAGGCGCGTTTGCCGAGGGACTCGGTGTTGACGGCTCATCGGTGGAAGGACTCACTCGTGTGTACGAGGCGGATGTCCTGTTGCACCCGGACCCCACGACCTTCCAGGTTCTTCCGTGGCGCGGCCAGGTTGACCCCACGGCACGCATGTTCTGTGACATCACCACTCCCGACGGTCAAGCCGCGGCAACCGACCCGCGATACGTTCTGCGACGCGCTCTCGCAAAGGCAGCCGAAAAGGGCTTTACGTTCTATACGCACCCCGAGATCGAGTTTTACCTGTTCAAAGACAACAACCAGGCGAACCTCGTTCCGGTCGACGAAGCCGGCTATTTCGATAACGTTCCTGGTGGAACCGCGCACGATTTCCGTCGCAACGCGGTTCGCCATCTCGAGGACCTAGGGATTTCGGTCGAGTTTTCCCACCACGAAGCGGGTCCGGGCCAAAACGAAATCGATCTGCGGTACGCCGACGCTTTGACGACTGCGGATAACATCCAGACCTTCCGAACCGTCGTGAAAGAAGCCGCCATCGAACAGGGTGTATACGCGACGTTCATGCCGAAGCCCCTCGCAAACCACCCTGGAAGCGGAATGCACACCCATTTGTCTCTCTTTGAGGGGGACTCCAACGCGTTCTACGACGCGAGCAAGCCCTACCAGTTGTCGACAATCGGCCGCCAGTTCATCGCGGGAATTCTCACCCACGCTCACGAGATCACGGCCGTCACAAACCAGTTCGTCAATTCGTACAAGCGTCTCTGGGGAGGCGGTGAAGCTCCACCGTTTATCACCTGGGGTCACAACAACACGTCTGCACTGGTGCGCGTCCCGATGTACAAGCCGGGCAAAGAACAGTCCGTTCGGATCGAATATCGCGGTTTGGGCGCGGCCGCAAACCCCTACCTCGCCTATGCGCTCCTTCTCTCGGCCGGCATGAAGGGGATCGAGGAGGGTTACGAGCTTCCGCCTGAAGCCGAAGGTGACATCGCGAGCCTCACGGCCACCGAGCGTCGGGCGCTTGGTTACCGACCCCTCCCGGAAAACCTCCACCGCGCGTTGCACTACATGGAAGAGAGCGAACTGGTTGCCGAAACTCTGGGCGAGCAAGTGTTCAACTTCTTTATTCGGAACAAGCAAGCGGAGTGGAACGCCTACGGCCGCCAGGTGACACCGTGGGAGTTGGACACGAACTTCCGCCAACTGTAGGCATGGCCGCAGCCCCGAGCCTCACCGATCTGGCCCGAATCGGGTTTGCCGATCTGTCTGGCGCACGGGACATTCTTGCAACATACGGATTCAAACCCGAGTGGTTCCAGTCGGCGGCGAGTGCTGACAACGCGGTGCGCTGGTTGAGTCGATTGGCGGATTCCTCACGAAAACCGCTCGATGCCCTTCTCGCCGTCGCTGATCATCGCGAAGCTCTGATTAGAGTGCTGGGTGCCAGTGACGGCCTCGCCGAATTCCTTGTTCGACAACCGAATGCTCTCGACCGCGTGCTTCCGCCCGCATCACTTCCGACGGAGGTGAAATATCGCACATTTTTGTCGGGCGCGAATTCCGTTGATGCGATTCGCATCCGGTATCGCGAACAGCTGGTGACAATCGCGGCGTGGGACCTGATGCAACCGGACGCAGCCGCCGTCATCCACGACGTGGGCGCTGCTTTGGCTGACCTCGCGGCAGCGGTCCTCGACGCAGCTCTGCAATTGGCAAAAGACACCGTCGATGCACCCGCGAACATCAAGGAACACACGGCGCTCACGATCGTCGGCATGGGAAAAGCGGGCGCTCGGGAACTCAATTACGTTTCGGATGTCGATGTGATTTTCGTGTGCGCCGCGCAAGGGATAGAGGACAACGACGCGGTGGCGTTGGCTACCAAATGGGCGCGCTCGATTGTCGCGACCGTAAACGAGCCGAGCCTCGAGCCAGCACTCTGGGAATTGGACACGAACTTGCGACCAGAGGGCGCGAAAGGCGCTCTGGTGCGAACACTCGAATCGCACGTCGCCTATTACGAGCGTTGGGCAGAAAACTGGGAGTTCCAGGCGTTGCTCAAAGCGAGGCCGATGGCGGGTGACGCGGAGCTTGGTGGCGACTATTTGGCGGCGCTCTCTGACGCCGTCTGGTCGAGTTCCGCTCGCGAAGGGTTCGTTGAGTCTGTCCAGAAGATGCGCGAGCGAGTGACGGAGAACATTCCCGCCGAGCTCAGAGACGTGCAGATTAAATTGGGTCCGGGCGGTCTGCGCGACGTGGAGTTCACTGTGCAGTTGTTGCAATTGGTTCACGGCAAGGATGACGAGACGGTTCGTGTCCGAGACACCCTCACCGCGATTACCCGATTGTCTGATGGGGGATACATCGGACGCCCGGAAGCGCTCTCGTTTTCGGATCATTATCGTAAATTGCGCGTGTTGGAGCACCGCGTCCAACTGCTTGCACTTCGTCGAACGCATCTCATGCCGCGCGATCCGGAAACGTTACGCGTGGTTGCACGGGCCTCAGGGCTCGCTGAGACAAGTGACGCGCTGCTAACTCACTGGAATGACACTAAACGGGACGTTCGCTCCCTGCACCAAAGACTGTTTTACCGACCGCTTCTTTCTGCCGTTG
>JAIOXB010000022.1 GCA_021741825.1 Microbacteriaceae bacterium | reverse complement strand
CAGCCCGTTTGCGGGGACCATCGTGGCCCTGCTTGCCGGCGAGGGGGATACCGTTCCCGTTGGCACGGCAATCATTCAAGTCGATTCCGCGACTGGCGTGCCCGCAACGCTCCACGCTGCACCCGAGCCAGCCGCCGCGCCGGCCGCGCCCGCAGCAAAGTCGAAGGGCAAGGCCAAAGCGGAACCCGCCGCCGAGCCGGTGCTTGTTGGCTATGGAAGTGCCGGCCAGGTGGCGTCACGGCGCGGTTCGCGCACCCAGCCCAGCGCACCCACAGAGCTATCTCTTCCCGAAGCCGTCGCCGAGCCCGTTGCTTATCCTCCCGCCGGCAGTTCTCCGGTGATGGCGAAGCCACCCGTTCGCAAGCTCGCGAAGGAACTTGGCGTCGACATCTCGAAGGTTCTGGCGACGGGCGCTCGCGGTGAGGTGACTCGCGATGACGTCGTTCGCCAATCGCAGGTCAAGACCGTGTTCCGCAACGTCGAAACCCCGGAATGGCCGAGCGAGCGCGAGGAATACATTCCGGTCAAGGGCGTGCGCAAGGCGATTGCGACCGCGATGGTCAAATCAAAGTTCGAAGCGCCGCACGTGTCGGTATTCGTCGATGTCGACGCCACACGAACGATGGATTTCGTCAAGCGACTCAAGGCGTCCCCGGATTTCCAGGGCATTCGCGTTTCGCCCCTCCTGGTCATGGCACGCGCGGTTATTTGGGCGGTTCAGCGAAACCCCAACGTGAACTCGTCGTGGACCGACAAGGACATCATCGTTCACCACTACGTCAACCTCGGGATCGCGGCGGCCACCCCCCGCGGACTCATCGTGCCGAACGTCAAAGAGGCGCACACGCTCAACATGAAGCAACTGGCCCTTGGCCTGGAGAACCTCACGGTTACAGCCCGAGACGGCAAGACCACCGTCGACGACATGTCGAACGGCACAATCACCATTACAAACCTCGGGTCGTTCGGGGTCGACACGGGGACGCCGATCATCAACCCGGGCGAGGTATCGATCGTGGTCCTCGGTGCAATCAAGCAAAAGCCGTGGGTCGTCGATGGTCGGGTCGAGGTTCGCTCGGTTACGACGATTGGCGCGTCGTTCGACCACCGGGTTGTCGACGGCGATGTCGCCAGCCGGTTCTTGGCGGATATCGCGAGCATCATCGAAGAACCCGCGATGCTGCTGGACTAGTTATTGACAATCATTCTCAATAAGGCTATGCTGTGGGAATGAACATAACTAAGCTCGCCGCCGATGCGCACGAAGCAGGACTGTCATTCTGGGATGAATTGTGGGCAATCACGCTTGATCCGGCGCACATCCTTTCAGAGTTGATCTGGCAGGTTGTCTTCGACGGACTCTTCGTCGCGTTTCTTTACGGGGTCGTATACAAGCGATGGCTGTTGCCGCGACTTCGCCACGAAATCCACGAAGACCTCGACAAAGAACACGGCATCGAACATCACGACGATCACATCCACATCAAGGGCGTAAAGGACCACGACTAGGCTCGTGGGGTGAAGCGCAGCACCAAACAACGATCGGCCGTGGTGGCCGCGTTGACCGAAGCGACCGACTTTGTCTCTGCCCAACAACTACACGGTCTTCTCGGAAACGACGCGCCGTCACTGGCAACGGTGTATCGAACGCTCCAGGCGCTTGCTGACGAAGGATTAGCCGACACCGTTGCGCGGGGCGGCGAACAGGTTTATCGGGCGTGCGGAACCGCACACCACCACCACCTCGTCTGCACCGAATGTGCGACAACGGTGGAAGTTGACGGCGGAGAAATTGAAGAATGGGCGGCTCGAACCGCCCGCGAGCACGGATTCGTCACGGATTCGCACATCGCCGACATCTATGGTCGATGCGCCGCCTGTTCCGCCTGAATTTGTGCGTCGCCGATTAATCCCGTACCCTTGAGAGGTTGCGCGTTCACGCGTGCACACCGCGACTGTTTCACCGATTCGGTTGCAGACAAGTGATCTTGGGTGGGGTTCGTCCCCCACGGTAACTACAAGGAGAAAACCATGGCAGCAGTGTGCCAGGTGACCGGAGCCGTTCCTGGTTTCGGACACAGCATTTCGCACTCGCACCGACGTACCAAGCGTCGGTTCGATCCGAACATCCAGAAGAAGACCTATTACGTGCCGACTCTCGGTCGTAAGGTCACCCTGACCCTTTCGGTCAAGGGAATCAAAACCATTGATGTCCGCGGTATTGACGCGGTCATGCGTGATCTGATTGCTCGCGGGGTGAAGTTCTAATGGCTAAGAAGTCGCAGGACATTCGTCCCATCATCAAGATGCGTTCCACCGCTGGCACGGGTTACACCTATGTCACCCGCAAGAACCGTCGTAACGACCCCGACCGTCTCGTACTGAAGAAGTACGACCCGGTTGTCCGCAAGCACGTTGAATTCCGTGAGGAGCGCTAACCATGGCGAAAAAAAGCAAGATTGCTCGTAACGAGCAGCGCAAGGTGATTGTCGCTCGTTACGCGACCAAGCGCCTCGAGCTCAAGAAGGCGCTCGTTGACATGAACGGAACCGCGGAATCTCGCGAGGCCGCACGTCTCGGATTGCAGAAGTTGCCTCGCGACGCATCGCCTGTTCGCGTTCGCGGACGCGACGCGATCGACGGCCGTCCCCGCGGTTTCCTCTCGAAATTCGGCATCTCGCGTGTCCGATTCCGTGAAATGGCACACCGTGGCGAATTGCCAGGCGTAAAGAAGTCTTCTTGGTAGTCTGAAAGCGCTAAAACTTGGGGAAACTCAAGGATTAGCACTTCATCAACAAAGTCTCAGGAGGACTCGAATGAACCGATCCGAGCTCGTTGCGGCAATCGCCGCACACACCGGAGAGAGCCAGGCCACCGTTAACGGTGTCCTTGACGCTCTTTTCACCACTGTTGCCGGCGAAGTTGCCAAGGGTAACAAGGTCACCATCCCCGGTTGGGTCGCATTCGACCGCACCAACCGCGCCGCTCGTCAGGGACGCAACCCCCAGACGGGTGCCACCATCCAAATTGCCGCCTCAAAGGGCGTCAAGGTTTCGGCTGGTTCGAAGCTCAAGGCTGCTGTCAAGTAGCTTTTGCTTTCGGAAAGGGACGGAGGAAACTCCGTCCCTTTCTCTTTGCCCAGAATCGCTCGGTAGGCTCAAACGGTGAATCGCCCACGCCTGATTGTTTCGCTCGCCCTCGTGGTGGCAGCAATCGCGGGGTTGTGGTTCGCCATGGAATTCGGCGGAGCAAGCCGCGCAAGCGAACTGGGTGACGCCGGAGATCTGGTCCGTTGGGGCGCTCCGATATTGAAAATGGCCGTTTCCCTCGCGGGAGGGCTTGTGATCGGCGGGCTTGCCGTCGTGTTGTTTGTCTTGCCGCCCGGAACCCCCGCCGATCGGGTCCTCACCCTGATCGTGGGCTCGGGAATCACCTGGACCCTGTCGCTCGTCGGGTACACGATTTTCACGTATTTCATCGTTGTCGGGTCCGAACTGCGAGTCGACGAGAGATTCGACGCCAACTTCGGGTTCTTCCTGACAGACACAGACCTCGGGCAATTGCTGCTGATCGCAACGGCACTGTCCATTGCTGCCACGACCGTGGCCGCAGTCACCCGCCGTCCGTTCTGGCTGGCATTCGCCTTCCTCGTCGCGGTGGCTGCTGCCTGGCCATTCGCCGAGATGAGCCACTCGGGAACGATGGCGAACCACGGATTGGCGGTCAACGCCCTCGTGTTGCACATCGTGTTTGTCTCGCTGTGGACCGGAGGCCTCGTCGCGACGGTGGTCGCTATGGCCTTTGGCGCCGATCGGGCTGACACGCTTCGGCGGTACTCCTCGATCGCGCTGTTGTCGATCGCCATCGTCGCGATCACGGGTTTCACCAGTGCAATCATTCGCATCGGCACTGTCGAAAACCTCGGGTCTGAATACGGAATCCTCGTCTTGCTCAAGGCGGCAGCTACGGTCATCCTCGCGTTGCTTGGAGCGCGCTGGCGCCGTGCCGTCCTGCCGCGCCTCGATTCGGCGAAGGGGGTTGTCGGGTTTGCGGTTCTCGAAACGGCGATCCTCGGCGTTGTTGTCGGGCTTGCAACGGGGCTCGCGCGAATCGCTCCCCCCATCGAGCAGACCTTGTCTGGGCCGATGACACCGGCAGAGATTCTGATGGGACGAGTTCTGCCCGGCGAATGGACGTGGACCACGGCGTTCACGGCCTGGAACATCGACCTGATCTGGACTCTGTTTGCGGTATTCACCAGCATTTTTTACCTGTGGGGAGTCGAACGACTTCGCCGCCGTGGCGACGCCTGGCCGATTCACCGGCCGATTGTGTGGGTTGGGGCCATGGCGATCCTCGTCTACACGACGAGCGGCGGAGTCGCGGTGTACGGCGAATTCCTGTTCAGCGCGCACATGATCGAACACATGTTGTTGACGATGCTGATTCCTGTCGGGATTGTTCTGGCCGCGCCGGTGACGCTGGTCGCCAGGGCAATTGAGGTCCGCCACGATGGCTCTCGCGGAATGCGTGAGTGGTTCCTCGGGATCATTCACTCGAAGTGGATCGGATTCGTTGGTCACCCCCTCGTGTCGACCGTGGTCTTTGCGCTCTCGCTCATGGTCTTCTATTACTCGCCGCTACTGTCCTGGGCGTCGACCACCCACCTCGGACACGAGTGGATGATTCTGCACTTCCTGCTGGCGGGATATCTGTTCGTCCAAGCGCTCATCGGGGTTGACCCATCACCGCATCGAACCTCGTACCCCGTTCGCATGATTCTTCTGATGGGGACGATGGGCTTTCACGCGTTCTTCGGGCTGTCGCTCATGACGGGGACATCGCTTCTCTTGCCCGAATGGTTTGGGGCGATGGGACGAACGTGGGGTGATTCCCCGCTCCTCGACCAACAGATTGGTGGCGCAATCGCCTGGGGAATCGGCGAATTGCCAACACTCATCCTGTCGGCGATGGTCGTGCGGTCGTGGATTCGATCGGACGAGCGCGAGGCCAAACGATCCGACCGCCAGGCGGCACGAGATCACGACGCCGAACTCGACGAATACAACGTGATGCTCGAGAAACTCGAAAAGCGCCGCCCGACCAACAAGTGAATTGTCGCGGATTTGTCACCAACTCCGCCTCGCCTCCGCGCTGCGAAAGGACTGACGGGTACTCTGGAGAATCCGACGAAAGGCGCCATTGTGTTTGAACTCACGCCTGAACAATCTCGCGTGATGGACATCATTGAGGGCACTCGCGAACACGTTTTCGTCACGGGACGAGCCGGCACCGGCAAATCGACCTTGCTACAGGAATTCGTCGCGCAGACATCTAAATCACTCGTTATCGGCGCTCCGACGGGCGTCGCAGCACTCACGGTCGGCGGTCAGACGATTCACTCGCTGTTCCGACTCCCGATCGGCCTGGTCACCGACCACACCAAGTTTTATCCGCTCTCGGACGACGCACGGGTTCTGATGCGCAAAATCGATACCGTTGTGATCGACGAGATTTCGATGGTTCGCTGCGACTTGCTCGACGGCCTGGATCGCCGCTTGCGCGCCACTCGAGGGCGGAAGAACGAACCGTTTGGTGGCGTCCAAGTCGTGATGTTCGGCGACCCGTATCAACTTCCTCCCGTGCTCAAGGACGGCCCGGAAAAGCAATACCTCATGGACAACTATCGTTCCCCCTGGTTCTTCGATTCGAAGGTGTGGGGCGAGGCACAACCGCGCGTCGTCGAACTGACCGACGTCAAACGGCAGGACGAAGCCGAATTCCGCGACATTCTTGATCGAATGCGCAACGGTCAAATGACGTCGACCGACGGCGCGGTCCTCAACGACATCGGTGCGCGCAGGCCCGTCCCCGAGGGCACCGTGACCCTGGCGACCACCAACGTCAGTGCGAACAGCATCAACGCGAAAGCGCTCAAAGAACTGCCGGGAAAGGTGAAGGTCGCGCGGGCCATCATCGACGGTGATTTCGGCGGACAATTGCCGGCTGAGGAAGAGCTCGAGCTAAAACCTGGCGCTCGGGTCATGTTCCTGCGGAACGATTCGGTCGCGGACGGAAGCCGCTGGGTGAACGGTTCCGTCGGCACCGTCGTCAAGGTTGACGGAGCGGTGCACGTTGCACTCGACACCGACCCGAGTAGTTCCGTCGAAGTCCAGCCGGTTCAGTGGGAAAAAATCCAGTACACCTACGACCCGGAAGCAAACAGCGTCGAAGCCGATGTGATGGCGACCTTCGCGCAGTACCCGTTGCGGTTGGCGTGGGCGGTCACGATCCACAAATCGCAAGGCCAGACGCTCGATTCCGCCGTCCTGGATTTCGGGCGCGGCGCATTCGCCAACGGCCAGGCCTATGTGGCTTTCTCGCGAATCCGGACGCTCGACGGGGTCTTCCTATCCCGCACGCTGCAGCCCACCGACATCCAGGTCGATCGGCGCGTTGTCGACTTCATGCGCACCGCCAAGGACAACGACTTCCTCGAATAGCGCCTAGAAGGGTGGCGGTTTAGGCTTTGATTGTCCGAGCCACTCGAACATTTGGTCGTGGGTCACGGAATTGACGCCCGACTGAAGGAGTCCCAGCTGCGTGTGTTGCGGCAGTCCTTCGTTATGAATCATGACGAAACCGTTCGGGGCACCTGCCAGCGCACCTTCGGCGGTAGAGACGACCAGCACCCAGCCGGTCGTCATCAGCGAGTCTCCGTAAGTTGATTTGATGTATTGCGTCACCGCGTCGTCCATCGAAATCTGCATCCATTCTCCGTTCGCTTCCCTGGTTGGCGGAAGGTCGCTTAGGGTATACCCGACCACCGACACGAAACCACGACCCCCGCCAAAACAGTCTGTTGACAACCAACGAAAAGTAATATCATTATTGATATCGTTCCGCGGTGACGAAAATCGAAAAATCACTGCGTAATCTGCGGAACAACCCCGAAAATGCGCGCTTTGCCGAGCTGCTAGCGGTTTGTGTGCATCTTTTTGGGGCACCGCACCACGACGGAGGCTCACACATCGTTTTTAGAACCGGACTGCTCGACGACCCGCGCATTGTGATTCAATCGCGCGGTAAATCAGCAAAGGGGTATCAGGTTCGTCAACTGCTCGAGCTGATAGACAAAATGGAGAGGGATGGTAATCATGATTGATCCGACTCATTACAAATACAGCGTTCAATGGAGTGCGCGCGACTCCGAATTCGTCGGCACGGTCGCCGAGTTCCCCTCTCTTGCCTGGCTTGATGAAAGCGAGCGCGACGCGTTTGAGGGCATCAAGCAAATCGTTGCCGACATCGTGATGGAAATGATCGAGGGCGGGGAGACGCCACCGACGCCATTAGCTGAACGGGATTTCTCAGGGAAACTTATGCTCCGAATTCCGCCTGAATTGCATCAGCGACTTGCCACCGAAGCAGCCGAGAACAACATCTCGCTCAACCGGCTGATCTCCGCCAGGCTCGCCAAAGCCGGTTGAGAACGCCGAAACGATAGGCTCGTCTCATGCTTCTCAGTGACCGCGATATTCGTGCCGAAATCGAATCGGGACGTGTCCAGCTCGATCCGCTCGATTTGGGGATGATTCAGCCATCCAGCATTGATGTGCGCCTCGATAAGTTCTTTCGGTTGTTCGACAACCACAAGTACCCGTTTATCGACCCGGCCGAGGAACAACCCGATTTGACGCGCGGAGTCGAAGTTGACCCGGGGGAAGCCTTCATCCTGCACCCGGGGGAATTCGTGCTCGGTTCGACGTTCGAGCTCGTGACCCTTCCCGATGACATCGCCGCCCGCCTCGAGGGCAAGTCGTCGCTCGGTCGTCTTGGTCTACTGACTCACTCGACCGCGGGTTTCGTCGACCCCGGGTTCAGCGGGCACGTCACCCTCGAACTGAGCAACGTCGCAACGCTGCCGATTAAGTTGTGGCCCGGCATGAAGATCGGGCAGTTGTGTTTCTTCCGACTCTCGTCACCCAGCGAACATCCCTACGGTAGCGACAAGTACGGCAGTCGATATCAGGGCCAGCGAGGCCCGACGGCGTCACGCTCGTGGAAGAACTTCCACAAAACCGCTCTTTAGTCGAGGCGTGATTCGATCAGTTGTTCGTGTTGCCACACGAGCCACGGGCTGAACGCAAAAGGCGCGCCCTCGATTGCAGCACGGAGTTTTTCGGGACAAACCCAGCGCCATTCGGCGACCTCGGCGGGCGACGGGTTCGGTTCGCCAACCACGGTCGCGGCGAAAACGGGACAAATCTCGTTTTCGACAATTCCCGAGGCATCGATAGCGCGGTAGCGGAAGTCGGGAAGTGCCGGCCTGATGTCGCGAACCGTGATGCCCAATTCCTGCTCTGCACGTCGGCGAATTGCGTCCTCCATCGACTCGTCAGGGCCGGGATGTCCGCAGAAGGAATTGGTCCACACGCCGGGCCAGGTCAGCTTTGACAGGGCTCGCCGAGTAATGAGAATCTCGCCGGCCACGTTCGTCACGTGGCACGAAAAGGCGAGGTGCAACGGGGTGTCATTGGTGTGGACGGTCGCTTTCGGTGCGGTCCCGACACGTGTACCGTCCTCGGCGAGGAGGACGACCAATTCTTCAACTGCGCTCATGATTACTCAGGCTATCCTGAGATAGTGCTGTTGGAAAAGACCCTGACGTTCGTGGCGAAACGATGACTCGCCTCGCCCTCTACAACCGTGTGGCCGAACAATCGGCATCGCTCGTTATCCGCGAGTATTCGACGTCATTTGGGCTGGCATCCCGCATCTTGTCCGCGGGATCGCGTCAACACATCGACAACGTGTATGCGCTCGTGCGCCTCGCCGACGAAATTGTCGACGGTGTGGCGGTCGAGGCGGGCCTCACGACTACAGAGGCTGGCCAACAACTCGATGCTCTCGAAGCCGACACATACGCCGCGATGGAAACCGGATATTCGACAAACCTGATTGTCCATGCATTCGCCCTCACCGCTCGGGACGTCAACATTCAAAAAGACATCGTGGAACCGTTCTTCACCTCGATGCGAATGGATCTCACGGACCGCGTCTATACGCAGGAATCGTTCGACACGTATGTCTATGGTTCGGCCGAGGTCGTCGGGTTGATGTGCCTCGCCGTGTTCATCCGCGACGACAAGCCCGACCCCGAAACCGCGCGAACCCTGTACAGCGGGGCGCGGGCGTTGGGGGCGGCGTTTCAAAAAGTTAACTTCTTGCGTGATCTCGCGGCCGACGTCGACGACCTCGGGCGCGCGTACTTCCCCGGCGTCACCATTGCCGCCTTTGCCGAAGACGACAAACACCGCCTCTGTGATGACATTTCCGACGATCTTGACGCGGCTGCGCGGACTATCCCCCTGTTGCCCCGCGATGCGGCCCGCGCGGTTGGACTCGCGCACGGCCTGTTTGCCCGACTCAATTCGCGGATTCGCGAAACCCCGGCCGATATTCTCAAATCGACGCGCATCCGCGTGAACGACCTTGAAAAACTCCTCATCGCAGCTCGCGTCATTGTGCGCGGCGGAAAGTAGATCCATGACCCAGAAACACGTTGTCATTATCGGAGCCGGAATCGGCGGGCTGGGCGCATCGGGACTTCTCGCCAAGGATGGGTATCGCGTTACCGTGCTCGAATCGCTGCCCAACGTGGGCGGTCGCGCGGGCACGTGGTCAAAGGACGGCTTCCGTTTCGACACCGGACCGTCGTGGTACCTCATGCCCGAGGTGTTCGACCACTATTTCCGATTGATGGGATCGTCGAGCGCGAAAGAACTGAACCTCAGCCTCCTCGACCCGGGCTACCGCGTGTTCTTTGAACCGAAGGGTGCGAAGCCCTCGGAGCACGTCGACATTGAGGTCGGACGTGACAAGAACATCGACATGTTCGACAAGATTGAGCCGGGTTCGCGAGCGGCCGTCGGAAAGTACCTCGATTCCGCGACGGAAACCTACGAGGTCGCCAAGAAGTACTTTCTGTATTCATCGTTCCAGAGCCTGTTGCCGCTTTTCAATCGCGAGGTCCTCGGCCGCCTCGGCACGCTCGTTCGCCTGCTGACCGGCACGATTTGGTCGTTCGTTGGTCGGCACGTGAAGTCCACCCGAGCCAAGCAGATTCTGGGCTACCCCGCGGTATTCCTCGGTGCGAGCCCCTTTAATGCACCTGCGATGTTCCACCTCATGAGCCACCTCGACCTCGTCGACGGCGTGCTGTATGCACAGGGTGGATTCACGCGGGTCATCCACGCAATTCGCGACCTTGCTATCAAGGCCGGCGTCGTAATTCACACGAATTCACCGGTCACATCGATCACCATCGACAAAGAGAACGGCGCCAAGGCAACGGGCGTGACCTACAGGGATGCAAAGGGTGCCGAGCACACGATTGAGGCGGACATCGTGGTGTCCGGTGCCGACCTACACTTCACCGAGACGCAACTGTTGCCGGACGAACTGCAGACCTTCCCCGACACGTGGTGGGAGAACAAGACACCAAGCCCGGGCGCGGTGCTCTTGTACCTCGGCGTCAAAGGGAAACTTCCCGAGTTGCTCCACCACAGCCTCTTTTTCACCGAGGACTGGGACGAAAATTTCTCGCAGGTGTTTGCCAAGAAGCCCACAATGCCGAACCCCGCGTCCTTCTACGTGTGCAGGCCGTCCGCTACGGACGACGAGGTTGCACCGAAGGGTCACGAAAACATTTTCGTTCTCGTGCCCTGCCCCGCCGATGTCACGCTCGGAAAGGGCGGGCTCGACGGCAAGGGCGACAAATCGATCGAGGAAATCGCGGACCGAACGATTGACGCAATCGCGCACTGGGCGGGAATCCCCGACTTCCGCGATCGCATCGTTCTTCGTCGAACCGTCGGCCCCGCCGACTTCCAGAACGACCTCAACGCGTGGAAGGGCAACGCGCTCGGACCGGCGCACACGCTCATGCAGAGCGCGGTGTTCCGTGCCGGCAACGTCTCGAAGAAGGTCGACGACCTGTATTACGTCGGGTCCAGCACGATTCCCGGCATCGGGCTTCCGATGTGTCTCATTTCGGCCGAGGTGCTGCTCAAGCGCCTTCGCGGCGATGTTTCAGCAACGCCGCTTCCCGACGTGGAAATCGGTCGCTAGTTAGCGAACGAACTTCAGTCGCAGCGGCAACATCAACACGAGTCCGAGCGCCAGCACCGCAACAATCCCGAGGATGCCCCAGTAGTCGGCACCTCCGAGGGTGACGAAGAACGCGAAGAGCGCGGGCGTGATGAACGAGATCGCGCGGCCTGTCGTGGCGTACAAACCGAACAGTTCGCCTTCGCCTCCTTCGGGGGCAAGGCGAGCGAGAAGGGAGCGCGCCGCGGCTTGCGCCGGTCCGACGAACATCGTGAGCAAAAGGCCGAAGACCCAGAAGACCATTGGGCCGCCATCGTGCAAGATGAACAGCATCGTTCCCGAAATCACGAGCCCGAGAAGTGAGCCAACGATGACACCCTTCGAGGAGAATCGGTCGTCGAGCACACCACCCGCAAAAACGCCGAGTCCCGCGATGAGGTTTCCGCCAATAGCAAAGAAGATCACCTCGGTGTCGGACAGTCCGAAGACCTTGCCCGCGAGGATTCCGCCAAACGTGAACACGCCAACGAGTCCGTCACGGAAGACGGCGCTCGCCAACAGGAAGTAGAAGGTTTCTGGTGCGTTCTTAGCGAGGCTTGCGACCTTGCGGAACACCTTCGCGTAGGAAGCGAAGATTCCAAGTTTGGCGTCGGGGTCGACCGCGGTGTTCTCGGGGACAAACAACAACACCGGAATCGCAAAGATCGCGGACCAGACCGCGGCCAACAGCGCGATGAAACGAATGTTCATACCACCCTCGTCGGTCACTCCAAACCAGTAGGGTTCGGCGAGGATGAACCCGAGCAGCGCAATGACGAGAACGACGATTCCACCCAGGTAGCCGAGTCCCCAACCGAAGCCGGAAATACGACCGACGTTGGACGGCGTCGAAATCTGCAACAACATCGCGTTGTAGTTGACGTTCGCCATCTCGTAGAACACGGTGGCCACGGTGATGAGAACGAGGCCCATGATGAAGAAGTCGGGCGTTCCCTCGACGAAGAACATCGCAAGCGTCGCGACAATCACAACGAGAGTGTTAATTCCGAGCCAGCGACGGCGACGGCCGCCCTGGTCGGTTCGCTGCCCGACAATGGGCGCGAGAATAGCGACGACGACACCTCCGATGGCGAGTGCCCAACCGAGGTTTGCCGTCAGTGCCGAGCTCGCGGCGTTGTAAACGCGCTCTTCAAAGCCGCCTTCGATGGTGACATCGGGCCGAGGCTTGTAGGCCGCGACGACATCGGGATCGATGAAGTAGTCCGACACGATGTATCGCGCGAACACGAAAGTCGTGATGAGAACAGAGAAGGCGGATGTTCCCCAGTCCCACAGTGCCCACGAGATTGTCTGGATGAGAGGAGTCTTGCCACGGGCTTGATTAACGGCGTTGTTCGTCATGGCATAACGCTAGCGCGTGCCAAGTGAATTTGGGAAGTACCGTGCGGAAACCTTTAGACCTGAGCGACACACACTCAAGTTTTGCGTTTTTGATTTGACAAAGTTATGCACAGATGTCAAACTTGACACAACGCGGCTCAAGTTGTCATTCAGACTGGGGGCGACCGCGAGATTTTTACACCAAACCGAAATATCGCCGGCAACGGCGGGAAGGAAAGACACAATGGCACGAGCTGTTGGAATCGACCTCGGAACGACCAACTCGGTTGTCGCCGTACTCGAAGGTGGAGAACCCACCGTCATCGCCAACGCGGAAGGCTTCCGCACGACTCCGTCGATCGTCGCGTTCACGAAGGACGGCGAGGTGCTCGTCGGAGAAACCGCGAAGCGCCAGGCCGTAACGAACGTCGACCGCACGATCGCATCCGTCAAGCGCCACATGGGAACCACGTGGACGCAGGACGTCGACGACAAGAAGTACACCGCGCAAGAAATCTCGGCTCGAATCCTCGGGAAACTGAAGCGCGACGCCGAGACCTATCTCGGTGACAAAGTGACCGATGCGGTCATCACTGTCCCTGCGTACTTCAACGACGCTGAGCGCCAGGCGACGAAAGAAGCGGGCGAGATTGCCGGACTGAACGTCCTTCGCATCATCAACGAGCCCACCGCCGCAGCACTCGCGTACGGTCTCGACAAGGGTAAGGAAGACGAGCTCATCCTCGTATTCGACCTCGGTGGTGGAACGTTCGACGTGTCCCTCCTCGAAGTGGGCAAGGACGACGACTTCAGCACGATCCAGGTTCGCGCGACCGCCGGTGATAACCGTCTCGGTGGTGACGACTGGGATGCTCGAATCGTCGATTACCTTGCCAAGCAGTTCAAAGAGACGACCGGTGTTGACGTGTCAGGAGACAAGATCGCCAAACAGCGTCTCAAGGAAGCGGCCGAACAGGCCAAGAAGGAGCTCTCGTCCTCGATGAGCGCATCCGTGCAGCTTCCGTATCTGTCGCTCACCGAGAACGGCCCCGCCAACCTCGACGAGACCATCACTCGCGCCAAGTTCGAAGAACTGACGGCCGACCTGCTGCAACGCACGGCGAAACCGTTCCAGGACGTAATCAAGGAAGCCAAGATCAAGGTTTCCGAGATTGACCACATCGTTCTCGTCGGCGGATCGACGCGTATGCCCGCTGTCGCCGAACTCGTGAAGAAACTCGCGGGCAAGGATGCGAACAAGGGCGTCAACCCGGACGAGGTCGTCGCAGTAGGCGCGTCGCTCCAGGCCGGTGTCCTTATGGGAGAGCGCAAAGACGTTCTGCTCATCGATGTCACCCCGTTGAGCCTCGGAATCGAGACCAAGGGCGGAATCATGACCAAGCTCATCGAGCGCAACACGGCCATCCCGACCAAGCGTTCGGAAACCTTCACGACCGCCGACGACAATCAGCCGTCCGTGTCGATTCAGGTGTTCCAGGGAGAGCGCGACTTTACGCGCGACAACAAGTCTCTCGGCAACTTCGAACTGACCGGAATTGCTCCGGCACCCCGTGGAGTGCCGCAGGTCGAGGTGACCTTCGATATCGATGCCAACGGAATCGTTCACGTGTCCGCCAAGGACAAGGGAACGAACAAGGAACAGTCGATGACGATCACCGGCGGTTCCTCGCTGTCGAAGGACGACATCGAGCGCATGGTTCGCGAAGCGGAAGAACACGCCGCCGAGGACCATGCCCGTCGCGAGACGGCCGAAAAGCGCAATGTAGCCGAACAGATGGCGTACTCGGTCGAGAAACTGCTCGAAGAGAACGACGACAAATTGCCCGACGACGTCAAATCAGAGGTCCGAGCCGATGTCGACGCACTCAAGACGGCGCTCGCGGGAACCGATGACGCCGCTGTGGACGCTGCGGTTGAACGACTCCAGGCCAGCCAGGGCAAGCTCGGAGACGCGATCTATGCGAACCAGGGCGACGCCGCTGCCGACGAGACCCCCGAGTCGACCAAGGATGACGAGGACATCATCGACGCCGAAGTTGTCGATGACGAGGAAGACAAAGAAGCCAAAGACGACAAGGACTCGTCGAAATAGCCATGTCGGAAAACGAACAGAACAACGACGAGCAGGTTCCCCCAACCGAGCCGGCCGAGGACTCTTCCGAGGAA
>JAIOXB010000021.1 GCA_021741825.1 Microbacteriaceae bacterium | reverse complement strand
GACTTTCAACGTTTGTTGTCGGCCAGTTTTCATCCGGAGGGTGAACGCGACGCGATGAGCGAAGTGTTGACCCATTTGGACAATGCCCGACGGCAGGTGCGGTCTACACCGGCGTTTGTCCCCGTGACGCCCGAACGGTTGCGGGACGTCACTGGGAAAGAGTGGGTTCGTTTCATCCGCTCCTCAAGTACAAGTCGCGAGGTGAATGAGTGGGCGCAACCCATCTATGTGACGAGCGGTGTGGAAATCAACACACTCGTTTTGGCGCGTCGCCGCGGCGAGTGAGTGGTTCTCATCCGATTGGCGGAAGAATTGGGTCTGTGTACAGACGTGGAGTGGTCGACGTCCAGTAGCACCGACAACGTGCCAGACATCGTCACAAGGTTGCTCACACATGGCGACATCAAATCGACTGTTTGGCAAACAGAAGAGGGATCTCGATTTTTTCGATCGCTCGGGCGATTCGACGTGATTGACTGCGATGTCGAAGTCAGTGATGACGACCTACGCGATGAAGGACTTCACGCCGTCAACCTGGCGACATTCAATCGCTTGTTGGGGACCAGTGCCGTGACAACGAACGAGTTAAGAACGGCTGCATCGCTGATGCTTCAGTGGCTCTAGCGGAAGTTGATGAACTGCACGTCGACCGGGAGGTCCTTGCCCTTGATCAACTGCATCGTCGCCTGCAGGTCATCGCGACTCTTTGACGAGACGCGAAGTTCTTCGCCTTGAATCTGAGGCTTGACCGACTTCGGCCCTTCATCGCGGATGATTTTGGCGATTTCTTTCGCGTGTTCGCTTGTGATGCCGTTCTTCACCGTGGTTTCGATGCGGTATTCCTTGCCGGACGCAAAGGGCTTGCCGACCTCGAGTGACTTCAGTGAAATGCCGCGTTTGATGAGTTTGGACTCGAGCACATCGAGGACCGCTTTGACGCGCTCTTCACTGCTCGCCGCGAGGTTCACCTTGTCCGACTTTTTGTCGATTTCGGCGCCGACGCCTTTGAAGTCGAATCGGGTTTCGATCTCTCGCTGTGCTTGGTTCACCGCGTTGTCGAGTTCCATCGGGTCGACTTTGGAAACAATGTCAAAAGAGGAATCAGCCATGCCGATAGTTTAGGCGAGGGTCGCGCAGCCCCGCCCGCGTATTGTACGATTGTGACTTGCGCGCCTTGTCGATGGTCATCTCGGTTCGGAACGCATCTGGTGGGTTACCCAAGCGGCCAAAGGGATCTGACTGTAACTCAGCTGGCTCAGCCTTCGGGGGTTCGAATCCCTCACCCACCACCACTTCTTCGCGAAACTGACATCCAAAGGACCAATCGTGAACTTTCGAGCGGAGATCATCGAGATTCTCGGCGTCTGCATGATTTTCACCATTTCGGGAGGAAGGGTGGATTCGAACGTTTTCTCGGATCACGATGATGTCCCCTTGTCATCCCTGAGCATCGATAGCCTCACGGCGATGCAGTTTTGTATCGAACTCGAGACTCGCTTCGGTTGGAGTATCACACCCGAGGACTTGATGTCCTTTACGTCACTCGGTGAAATTGAGAGAGAATTGGCCAATCATGTTGGCCGCTAACGACGTTCTCCGTCGCCTGTGGTCTTCGGCGAAAACGATAAACCAGCTCAACCAATCGATTATTGCGTTCGAGAACATCATTACCCCGGCCGAGGCACGCACCTTCAACTCAGACATGGAGGCCCGCGCAAACCCTGAAACTAACGTCTGGTTTTCGCGTGAAGCCGAGTGGCGAACCCAATTTGCAGAATTGTCGACGGTCACGGGATTCTCCTACTCCCACGACTTTGTCCGGGTCTGGAACCGACCATCCGCAACCCTCTTTCGGACCGCAGGGTTTGGTTCGAGAACGCCCAAGCGGCTCGTCGTGCTTTTCACGGGTGGCCTTAATCGCATGATGGTGCCATCCTGGGTTTTTCTTGCGCACTTGCCTCGACGGCCCGCCTACGTGCTCATGCTTCGCGGAGGCTGGGAGTTTTATGTGGCAGGACTCCCTGGATTGAGCAACGATTTCTCGTCAACGGTGGAGTGGATTCGCGATTTCGCCGAGTCCGAAGGTCTAACCATCGACACGGTCATGGGTTCGAGCGGGGGGTCACTTCCGGCTTCGCGCGCTGGTCACGCTCTCGGCGCGCGCCGCCGTTTGCTTTTCGGTTTACCCCGAGTCTCTGACGACGAAATCGCCCGTTTTCCGTTGACGGGCGACTTCGGACGCTCGTCGGAGCCGGTGAGCGACCGAGGACGGGGTTTGACGTTGTTCGCCGGCGGCGAGCATGCCAGAGACATCGAGACCGCGGCGGAGGCCCGCCGCAGGTTGCCGCGAGCCAGGGTCGTTGTCGTGAATGGAGCCGACCACAACGTTGTCGAACCGCTCGCACGTCAAGGAGAATTGCACCGGTTGCTGAAGAAACATTCAGGAACGCGGTTGAACCTCTGGTCGTAGAATAAGACCGTGACAAAAGACGATGTGGCGCCGACGAAAATCGCGATTGCCGGACCGGGGCGATCCGGGACATCGTTGCTCGTGAAAATCCTGAACGCCGCCGGGTTGAATACCCCCGGCAGTGAAACGGAACATGACGAGGTCAACGCAGGACGGGAATCTCGAATCGGTATCGGCAGCCCGTTTGACGTCGACAAAGACCCGTGGCTTTACGAGTACGCCGAAAGCCTTTCGGATGAGGTCTGGAGTGAATATCGCGCGCTGATTATTCCCATTCGAAGCCTCCGCGACGCCAGCATCAGTCGCAGCAAGAACGAACGGGTCTCTCGGCTTGTCGACAACCCGGAACTAGACCATTGGAATTGGGACACGTGGGGCAGAGTGCCCGGTGGGGCCATTAGTGCGACGAACGCGCGGGAAATTGGCGGCGTCTTGTCAACCGGGTTGTGGACGCTTATCGAGGTCGCGACCGCGAAAAAGATCCCGATTGTTTTACTCAACTTTCCGGAATTCGCGCGGGACGTTGACTACCTGTGGTCTCAACTGAGCCCTCACCTGCCTGCACGCATCACCCGCGATACCTTTATCGACGCCTGGAAAGGCACGGTTCGCGCCGATCTCGCGCGCGAGTACCCCTCGGACGACGGCGGACCCGACATCGTCGAATTGCGCGCGATGGTTTCAGACCTCGCTGGCCGGATTTCCACGCTCAAGAAACAGCACGCTGAGTCCACCTCATCGCTGGGAGAACGTGACAGGCAAGTCGAAGAGCTCGGCAGAATCTTGGCCGAGACGAGAATGGAACTCGCGCGCACCCAGAATGTTACCGAGATGTCCGCGTCGTTGTCTCAGTCAATCGCGGAAATTAATGAGCGCATCGAACACCTGTTTGTGGTGGTGGAACGATCATCCCAGCCGCTCTTCCGCAAAATCGCCCGTTTCATTCGTAACAGATCCGCTGACGGGAAGTAGTCTTCTGTGCGTGCGCGCACCGGGGATTGATAAGGAATACCGCAGATCTAGCGCATTTTTTCCGGTCCGAAATACGCGTTCGCGATTGACTCGGGGTCTCCGTCGGCCTTGATGCGACCGTGTTCGAGCCAGATCAATCGATTGCACGTTGAGGTGATCGTTTTTCGTGAATGGCTTGCAAAAACGAGGATGTCGGTTTCGGACACGAGCTTCCCGAGGCGCTCCTCGGCTTTTTCGACGAAACTCTCGTCACCCACGGATAGCCACTCGTCCATGAGAAGAATCTGTGGGCTCATCGTCGTGGCGATGGAAAACAAGAGTCGCATTTGCATTCCGGAGGAATACGTCCGGACGGGCATCGAGATGTAGTTGCCGAGTTCGGAGAAATCGATGATTTCCGTCAATTTCTCGGCGACGGTGCTCTTGGGAATACCCATCAATGCCGCGCACATGGTGATGTTTTCGAGCCCGGTCGCTTCTGGGTTGGTTCCGATGTTGATGTCGATGAGCGATCCGATCTCGCCATCGACGTTGATGGTCCCGGACGACGGCCGATAGACGCCGTTGAGCACGCGCAAAAGAGAGGATTTTCCCGAGCCGTTGTGCCCCACGAGTCCGACTCGCTCGCCCGCCCCGATTGACAGGCTGATGTCGTCTAAGGCGCGAACGGTGATGCCACCCTTGTTACCTGGGCGAAGTTGACCACCGGTTGCGACGTTCACCAAGGAAGACTTCAACGACCGGGCATCGGCGTTGTACACGGGGAAGTCTAGACAGACCTTGTCGAGTGTTATGTGTGACATGGCTTAGATCCAGAACGCAATCTTGTGTTGGTAGCGCCGGTAAACAACGAAGACCGCGGCGGTGCCGATTGCTGCCATCGTCGCGGAAAACACCCACGACGCTTCGCTGGCCATTTCGCCCAATAGAGGCGAACGAACGATGCTAAGGAGGTGGAACAGGGGATTCGCCGAAATCAACGGGTTTGATTCCCCGTCAGGAACCTGGTCGCTGAACCACATGACGGGAGTCGAATAAAAAGCCACAGTGATGATGGAACCAAAAATGGGCGGAAAGTCTCGAAAGCGAAGCGAGATCAGTGCGAAAAGATGCCCAAGCCACCAGAGGTTGACGAGGACGAGGAAGAACCCTGGAATCGCCATCAGCATCCCGATCGTCCACGGGGTTCCGAGGACGAGGAACACGACGGGCAGAATCACAAGGTTGTGGGCAAATCCGAGAATGTTACGTATCACCGTTCGCCCGATGTACATCGAAGGGTCAAAATGCATTTGCCGGATGATGCCTTCAGCCTGGATAAAGCTCATATTGCTCTCATTGAGGAATCCCGTGATGAAGGTAAAAATCAACAAGCTGGTCGCGAGATAGGGGACATAGACGGAAATGTCTGATTTGAAGATGGTGGAAAAAACGATTCCGATTGTCGCAATTTGAACCGCGCTGGAAATCGTCAGCCAGAACGGGCCAAGAGTCGAGCGCCGATACGACAATTTGAGGTCCTGGACCGCCAACATTTGCGCGATTCGCCACGTTTTCCGCATCGAGAATCCTCCGAATAATGCTCGGAAACTCCCGAGCCCGCCAGAGACAACGTTAGCATGGCCCCGTTTTAAACGTTGTTTAGGGGGGGCTGGATTAGGCTTGAGTAATGCTGGACAATCTCCCAGTAACGCGCCGTGAAGCTGCGCGCCGGCGTAACCGCCAGCGCATCCAGAAAATTGTCATCCGTGTTGCGCTGTATGTAGTATCCGCTGTCCTCGTCGTGGGTGTCGGCCTAGCCGGCTATGGCGCGTACATTGCTGCACAGTTTGACGCGAGCGTCAACGTCGTCGACGAACCATTTGTGGCGCCAACGTTACGACCCGAACCGACGGATTTCGGTGCCCTCAATCTGTTGCTCATGGGAACCGACACGCGGGGATCGTTGGGCACGAATCTCGACGCAACCGGGTCTCGGTCGGACACCATTTTGTTTCTGCACATCGCCGGTGACCGCAAATCCGTTCAGGTGATTTCGATTCCCCGTGATTCGTGGGTCCCGATTGACGGCTACGGGACAGGGAAAATCAATTGGGCGCTGTCGTATGGCGGGGTCAAACTCGCGGTCAGCACAATTGAAGACCTCCTCGATGCGCAGGTCGATCACGTAGCACTCATCGACTTCACCGGCGTCAAAACGGCGACCACGGTGATCGGCGGCGTACCCGTCGACAATCCCGTGTCGTTCGACGTGTTCGACGGGCGCCTTGAGCATTTTAAGAAAGGTCCGCTCGTCCTCGAAGGGGACCGCGCGCTGATGTTCGTCCGCGAGCGTCATGCATTCTCAGAGGGTGATGTGTCGCGAATCCAGAACCAACAACGCTTCATCAAGGGGTTCATCGAGAAGGTGCTGAGCATCGATGTTCTCGCGAACCCCAACAAACTGGCGAAGTTATCCCGATCGATTGGCCGCTCGATGTTGGTCGACAAGGGACTCAATTCGGGATTCATCGTGACACTCGGAGCTCAACTCGCGGGGATTTCCAGTGACTCGGTAAAGTTCTTCACGTTGCCTTTCACCGGTGCGGGGATGGTCGGAAACCAATTTGTCGTGCACGTCGACAAGCCGAACCTGAGACAACTTCGGAAAAACTTGAGGAACGATACATTGAGTACCTATTCACAACCGCCGTTGCCGCCGACGTCGGATTGGCCATAAGGGGGGGGCGGACGATTGGCAGTGAGCACTCGCGCGAGCGCACGTTCCTTATTGGTGGTGCTTCCCGTTTTTGGCAACGTGAAATTGGCGATTGAATGCCTGCGTTCATTTGCGCCCGAAGCGCGCGGCGCCTCTGATCGAGTTATCGTCGTTAATGATCGTGGGCCGGAATCCATGCAGGTCGATACGGCGTTACGACGCGAATTGGCGACGTACCCCGACTCGTTCCGACTCGTGACAAATTCGGGAAACCTCGGACTTGTCGAAACGCTCAACGCGGCACTCGGCTCGGTGAACGTCGAAAACTATGACGTCTTGCTTGTCAATTCTGACGTTGTGGTGACACCGGGCGCCATTTCGGAAATGAGACGAATTCTTCGCGGAGAGGACAGCACGGGCATCGTGTGTCCCCGCAGTGATAATGCGTCGCTGGCATCAATTCCCCATCTCGCGGGGTTGTCCCGTGCCGACGCGTCGCGGGAGTTCGCACGATGGGCCAAAACTCAACCAGAATCAACCACCGTGCCGGTCGCGGTCGGGTTTTGCATGGTCATCCGCGGAGAGCTTTTTCGTGAGTTCGGGTTTTTCGATACCGTTTTTTCCCCTGGCTACGGAGAAGAGAATGACTTTTCCATGAGGATCAGGCGAGGCGGTTGGCGCATCGCCCTGGCCAACCGTGCGTTTGCCTTTCACGTCGGCGGAGCGAGTTTCGGGCGAGACCGCGCCGCCGAACTTCAACTTCGAAACGAACTTGTTTTCCGACGGCGCTACCCTCGCTACACATTTGACCGAGAGCGGTTTCTCTTCGCTAGGTCGAGCTTCTCCCGCGGAAATCGCCTCGTCGGCAACGTGTGGGTCTTTGGGGTCGCCCTGGTGAAAACGATTGCGTTTGCCGTTCTGGGAATAGCTCCGCGAACCGCGGCAGGAGTTGTCATCGCATTTCGGAAAACGTTTCACAGGTCCGGGCGATGACCGATGCTGATGCCGTAGTCGTCGTCATCCCTTTCTTCAACGGCACGGCGTTCATCGAACGCGCGGTGCGAAGTGTCATTAACCAGACCCGAGCGGCACACGAGATCGTCGTGGTCGATGATGGTTCGCGGGACTCCGAAGCCAAGGCCCTCGGTGCCTTGTCGGCGTCCTTAGGATTTGAGGTCATTCGGCAGGAAAACGCGGGGCAATCATCGGCTCGGAACACCGGCGTTGCGAATTCATCGTCACCACTTATCTGTTTTCTCGACCAAGACGACTACTTCTTGCCGGACCACATCGAAAAACTTGTTTCGGCATGGACGACCGAACGCTCACCGTCCGTTGGGTATGTCTACGGCGACGCGCAACGCATCGACCTCAACGGTGATCTCATCCTCGAGCGGGTGATCAAATCACACTCGACGCACCCGAAGGTAACGACAGTTGATTTCCTCACGTCGGACATGTTCATTCTTCCTTCGGCGAGCATCATTTCGCGGGAAATGTATTCCGTAATCGGCGGCTTCCACCCGGAACTTCGAGGCTATGAGGATGACGATTTTTTCCTTCGAGCCCACTTCGCGGGATTCCGGGGTATCCATCTCGATCTGCCGGTCGTGGCGTGGACACTCAACCCCGACAGTTCGTCTCATTCGCCGACGATGGCGCAGAGTCGTCTGGTGTATCTGCGCCGGGTCAACGCGCTCATCGCCTCGTTACCCGAGGCGACACGACGCGAGCTCGAACCACACATTTATCCACGGTTCGTGAGTCTCTTCGCTTATGACCTCGCCGCGCCGCTCGCGGTTGGCAACGAATTCACAAAGGCGGAATCTCGATTTCACGCGGTAGTGGAATTGTGCCGCACGTCCGGGGTAACCGTGCCTATCAACACACGCATCATCATCGGAATCATGAGCCTGTTGGGGTCGTTGCCCATTCCGTTGCGGCGTGCAGCGGCACGGGCGTTACTGAGCCCACAATTGAGAAAACTGCGGGCGTCATTCCAACGGTAGTGAAGGGTTCGAACAGTTTCGTCAATAAAATCGATGATCGATTTCGTCTTCATCCTCAAGCTCCGGATTCTGCGGCGTGACGAATTCGGTCGCCCATCGAAACAGCGCCACAATCACCGCGCCAACAGCGAGGAAACCACCCCCCGCGATGACAAGGCCGGCGACAACACCGAACGCGATGTTCCACGAGTCCATACCCCGAGATTAGACGGAGCAACCGACGGGTAACCTGCGAGACAATAGAAGCATGTACGCACAGCTTCTTGAGACGGCGCTCGTCGTCGCTCGGGAAGCGGCCGCGCTCTCTGCAGAGCGTCGTCGCGGGACGGTGACGGTCGCCGAAAGCAAGACGTCCTCGGTCGACATCGTCACGGCGGTCGACCGAGAGGTCGAGGCCCTCGTCCGCACGAGGCTTGCCGAACTCCAGCCCGGGGACGGTTTCCTCGGGGAGGAAGGCGGCCGAGCTGATCGATCGACTTCCCTCACCTGGGTGGTCGACCCGATCGACGGCACGGTGAACTATTTGTACGATATTCCGCAGTATGCGATCAGCATCGCGGTCGTCGAAGGCGATCCCACTCCCGGTGATTGGACGGAACTTGTGGGCGTTGTGATTAACGCGGCAAGCGGCCGCGAATTCACCGCAGTTCTGGGCGGCGGCGCATTTTCGGACGGAGTGCCGCTGACGGTCAATCGCCCCGAGTCGCTCGGGCAATCGTTGTTGTCGACGGGGTTTTCCTACTCTCGACAAATCCGCACTCAACAGGCGCAGGTGATGGCCGTGGTGATGCCACACGTTCGCGACATCCGGCGAATGGGAGCGGCGTCACTCGACCTCACGGCCCTGGCCGCAGGCCAGCTTGACATCTATTTCGAGCGCATGTTGCAGCCCTGGGATCACGCCGCAGGAGTCCTCATCGCCCGCGAAGCCGGAGCCGAAGTTCGGGGCTGGAAGGGCGCGGCACCGGACATCGATTGGCTCCTCGCGGCACACCCCGAAGTCATCGACGAGATTGAAACGGTGCTCGTCGACGCGGGGGCCCATTTCGACTTCAGGTAGCGACACCGAGGTACCTCGCTTACAATTGCCAAGCACGACTTTTGTGGAGGTTTTGTGACTACTGATTCTGATTCGGCGCGTTCGGGCGCGGATGACGAATCGCGCGCCCAAAACCCCGATCAACCGCTTGCGCGTCGCGAGATGCGACTCCGCGCAGAGCAGGAAAAAGTTGCACAGATTGCCCGCGAACGCGAACGGGAGCGAATCCGCGAAGCCGCGATGAAGCGAGCGGCCGAGATCCGTCGGCAGAAGGAAGAAGCGGAGGCTCGCGAATCAGAGGCCGCGCGTTTCCAGAATCAGATAAACAATAGCCAGCAGGTGCCCACACTTCCGCGGGACGAAGCGAGTTTCCCGCCAGCGCTGTCGGGAACGTCGTCGGCTGAGCCTTCTCTGACCGGCGCGACATCTGACTCGGCGGTTGTGCCTTCCAGTTATGCGGAACGCGGTCATGTTGGCGCGCAGCGCCGCAAGCGAGCGGAAGAAAAGGCCCGAAAGAAGGAAGAAGCCGTCGCGAAGCGATCGTCGCGGGCGAAAAAACCGCAGCGGCGCACTCATCCCCTGCGCAACGCGTTGGGCCGCAGTTTTGTGGTCATGGTTGTCGGTGGCTTGTTTGCGGTTCTCGCATTGCCCGCCACCGGTTTCAACGCGACAAACATGGGATGGGCTGCCGAGACCCGCAGCGACGACCAGGAGGTCAAGGTTGCCGCCCTGGGAACAGAAGCGGAAAAGGTTGCCCTCGGTGATTATTCGGTCACGACCTATTCCGAACTCTTGTTGCTCACATACGGTCGCACATCAGGTTTCGCATATTCGGTCACCAACAGCGGAAATATCCGTTGGCCCTTCCCGGTCGTCGTTCCGATTTCGTCAGGATACGGCGGTCGTGCCGCGCCGTGCCTCGGATGCTCGACGCAGCATCGAGGGCTTGACTTCGACCCAGCAACTGGAACACCGTTCGGTTCCGTCGCTGCGGGCACTGTCGTCGAGGTCAACGATGACGGGTACCTCGGAAAATGGGTCGTCATCAGTCACAACGTGGATGGTTTGAAATTCAAGAGCCTCTACGCCCACATGATTCGCGATTCCATTGGGGTGAAGCTTGGCCAAGAGGTCAAGGCCGGTGACTACATCGGGCGCGTCGGAGATTCCGGAGTTACCTCGGGTGCTCACTTGCACCTGGCCATACTCATCGACGAGAGCCCTGTCGACCCTTTTACCTTCTTGAAAAAACACACCAAGGGGAACTAATTGGTAGCGAGGGCGGGACTCGAACCCGCGACACCACGATTATGAGCCGTGTGCTCTAACCACCTGAGCTACCCCGCCGCAACCTAATTAGGTCGAGCCCCGAGTCAGGATTGAACTGACGACCCCTTCCTTACCATGGAAGTGCTCTACCACTGAGCTATCGGGGCGAGTGCCACGAAGGCACCATGCGAGATTAGCACCTCAAACCGCCGCGGGTGAAATCACGAATGCCCCGGCCGGCGATCACTGAGAATGTCGTGAATTGCCGTTGGCGCTCGTGACCGAACGCGACACGCCACAAACACTAGATGTAGTGAAATGACACGAATGTCATTCCCGACATATAGTGTTTTCTCTACGGCACTCCCGCCGCAAACCTTCAGGAGGAACTATGGACTTCGACAACGACAGTGTTGGCGGCTATGCGGTTCCCGTCGACCCGATGGACCTGCTGCAGTGCGATAGCTGCCAGTAAATAGCTGAAGCCTCGAGAACCCCGACCACTTCGATGTGGCCGGGGTTCTTCCTTTGCCTCACGGATTCGGCGCGGGTCAACGACGGTTGTTGACAGACGCGGAATAATGAAGTCATGAGCGACGTGCGCACGCCAGACCCCGCCTGGTTTTCCGACGAGGAATTCGAGGGCGTTCGCCGCAGGCTCCCACTCTTGTATGTCGAGGCTGTGCCCGTTCGCGTGGACGATGACGGTTTCGTCACGGACGTGGGACTTCTCATTCGCGTCGACGAGTACGGAGAGATGCGTTCCGCACTCGTTGCCGGTCGTGTGAAGTTTGGTGAATCGGTTCGCGACGCGCTCAGCCGCAACCTTGCAAAAGATCTCGGTGCACTCGCGTTTCCTCGACTGCCCAACAGCGTGGTCCCCGCGACCGTTGCCGAATATTTTCCGTTCCCCGGCCGGCTTGTCGATGAACGTCAACACGCGGTCTCGCTTGTGTTCGTCGTGCCGGTGACGGGCGAGGCTCAACCCCGACAGGATGCACTCGACATCCGCTGGATCCCGGTCCACGATGCCGTGCGGGATTCGATCGACGGAGAATTCGTGGGTGGCCGAGGTGCTGTCCTTCGCGCCGCGTTGGCAACAGTTTCTTTTAGATAACAGTCGGATTGGTCTGTAAAGGGCCTGCGTAACGTCGTTTGATTGCGTTTGAGCACGCTTGACGCATGAAGCCTGTGATTGTGACCGAGAAACACGCAATTCCCTGTTGCTCTCGCGTAATTGGTCGTACAGTATTTTCTGTTCACTCTGACGGAGGCCCGATGACCGACCCACTGCGCATGCACATTCACGACGATGCTACGGCTGCGCTCCGCGAACGAATCTTTGATTACACCCGTGAGCGCATGCAGTTGGACCCGCCGCCGCTAGACAAGGGAATGCCGTTTGCCGAGATGCGAGCCATCATGCCCGACACAGTTACCGAAGCCGGGATCGGCGGAGACCGGGCTCTCGACCTTTTCGGCGAGATCCTCGCTCCCGCGTCGATGTCCACCGACCACCCCGCGATGGTGTCGTTCATCCCCGTCGCACCGACCGAGGCGTCAATCTTGTTCGACCTCGTGGTTTCGGCTTCCTGCATCTTTGGCGGATCGTGGCTGGAAGGTGCCGGCGCGATCTACGCCGAAAACGAAGTGCTGAAGTTTCTCGCCACCGAGGCTGGCTTGCCCGAAGGGGCCGGCGGAGTGTTTGTCCAAGGAGGGACCAACGGCAACCTGTCGGCTCTCGTTGCCGCGCGTTTCGATGCCGAGCACCGTTTGGCGGACGCCGGAAAGTCACGTCCCGCCCGATGGAGTTTCGTCACCTCGGAAGAGGCGCACTCGTCGCTTGCCCACTCCGCTCGAGTCATGGATGTCGATGTCATCAAGGTTCCCGTCGGAGCCGACGGTCGCATGACCGGAGCCGACATCAAGAAGGCCGTTGGTGACTCGTGGGACAACGTCTTTGCCATCGTCGCCACCGGTGGGACAACAAACCTCGGAATTGTCGACAACATCGCGTCGGTCGTCACGACCGCGAAGGAACACGGCATCTGGGTCCACGTCGATGGCGCCTACGGACTCGCGGGAATGTTCGCGCCAAGCACCAAGCCGTACTTTGACGGATTGGGTGGTGTTGATTCGTTCATCGTCGACCCACACAAGTGGCTATACGCGCCCTATGACTCGTGTGCCCTGATCTATCGGAACCCGTCGATTGGTCGTGCCGCACACACTCAGCACGCGTCGTACCTCGATGTTCTGACTGATACCGACGAGTGGAACCCGTCGGATTTCGCCGTGCACCTTTCGCGTCGTGCCCGCGGTTTGCCGCTGTGGTTTTCGCTCGCTACGCACGGAGTCGCCGCGTACCGTGAGGCAATCGAGTCGAACAACGTCGTTGCGCGCGACATCGCCACGGTTATTCGCAACAGCGACCACCTCGAACTCGTTCGTGACCCGATGCTCTCGGTCGTCGTGTTCCGCCGCATCGGGTGGACCCAAGAGGATTACACCGCGTGGAGTGACGAACTGTGGGAGTCCGGTAAAGCCGCGTGCTTCCCGTCGAAGTACAAGGGCGAACCGGTCCTGCGATTTGCCATCGTCAATCCCCGTACGACCGTCGACATCCTGATGGAACTCGTCGAAAGCCTCAAGGGCTGATCGCCATGACGCGCTGGCCAGCGGAGTGGGAACGCCACGAACGGACGTGGATGGCGTGGCCGTCCACCGGATACTCCCTCGGTGACACCGAGGTCGACGTCGCAGAGGCACGCGGCGCGTGGGCATCGGTCGCCAACGCGATTGTGAAGTTCGAACCGGTGACGATCGTGGTCGACCCGTCCGCCGTCGCTGTCGCCCGCGAGTGGCTCGACGAGCGCGTTGACATCGTCGAAGCCAAACTCGACGATGCGTGGATGCGCGACATCGGACCCACATTTGTCAAAGGCCCGGGCGATGCTCTGCTCGGCGTCGATTGGATCTTCAATGGCTGGGGAGCCCAGTCCTGGGCGACGTGGGGGCACGATGCGAACATCGCCCGCACGGTTCTGGCCTCGGCCGACGTCCCCGTCATCTCGTCGTCTCTCACCAACGAGGGTGGTGGAATCCACACGAACGGAGACGGAACGGTTCTCGTGACCGAGACCGTTCAGCTCGATCCGGGTCGAAACCCGGGTTGGAGTCGTGACGAGGTCGAACGTGAACTGTTCGACACGCTCGGCGCGACGCGATTCGTCTGGCTTCCGCGCGGACTGACTCGTGACTATGACGAGTTCGGAACCCGCGGTCACGTCGACATCGTCGCTGCGTTCTGCAATCCGACGACCGTTCTCTACCACGATCAGCGGAACCCCGAACACCCCGATTTCGCGGTGTCGGCGCACGTTCGCACGCTGCTCGAGGCGGAAGGGTTCGACCTCATCGCGGTGCCCGCGCCCGAAACGCTGCGCGACGATGAGGGCTTTGTCGACTACTCGTACATCAATCACTACGTGTGCAACAACGCCGTCATTTTGTGCGGGTTCGACGACGCGGGCGACGAGGTCGCAAAGGGAATTCTCGAAAAGGCGTACCCCGGACGAACAGTTGAACTGGTCGACGCCCGAGCGCTCTTCGCGCGCGGCGGCGGTATTCACTGCATCACACAGCAGCAGCCCGCTTAGCCCAGCAACTCCCAGTTGATGAGGTGCTGGCGCGAGAAGCGCGGATTGCACACGACGCACGACGCGACCATGTTGCGCGGTTTGCGATAGCGCAGCACGACGTGACCAGCGGCACAGGTTCCGCGCCACCGAGCGAGGTGGTCGGGTGTCGGGCCGGTGTGGCGCACCCAGCCGGTGTAACCCAACGCCCGAGCGGTGTCGAGCCACTGTTGGCTGTGATTGTGTTTTTTGCCGCAGAGTGCGTGTGCGATCTCGTGAAGGAGTGTCTGCTCGGCGTCGTCAAGTGACCCTAGCGACGTGATGTGCCGCGACAACGAGATTTCGTGTTTGTCGTGATGGCACGCTCCCGCTCTGCGGCGGGCGTGGTCCCAGCGGAATGCCCACTGCTGGTCGGATTGGGACAAGTGCGTGGCAATCAGTCGCTCGGCGAGGACCCGCACGTCATCCAGTTCGTTCACAGCCATCAGCCTAATTTCGGGCACCCTCGCGTGTGGCAGAACCGCCGCAGGCCGCCGCTGATTCCACGGTTAGTTGCGGAACAGTTTTCGCGCTGGGGGCGGAGAGTCGCCCGCCGTGTTGTCGGTATCGATGGTGGCGCTCGCCGACCACGCGACCGCGTCCGGCCCGGCGATGAGTCCGGTCGGGTGCGGGCCTTTGCCCGCGAGCGATGACACCCTCGGCGGAATGGATCCGCTTGCGAGGGCTCCGAGCACAACATTGCCGAAGCGTTT
>JAIOXB010000020.1 GCA_021741825.1 Microbacteriaceae bacterium | reverse complement strand
CTGCCTCCCGTAGGAGTCTGGGCCGTGTCTCAGTCCCAGTGTGGCCGGTCACCCTCTCAGGCCGGCTACCCGTCGTCGCCTTGGTGAGCCATTACCTCACCAACTAGCTGATAGGCCGCGAGCTCATCCTTGACCGAAAAACTTTCCACCCCCAGCGATGCCGCCAGGGGTCATATCCGGTATTAGCACCAATTTCTCGGCGTTATCCCAGAGTCAAGGGCAGATTGCTCACGTGTTACTCACCCGTTCGCCACTAATCCGGCAGGAGCAAGCTCCCGCGTTCATCGTTCGACTTGCATGTGTTAAGCACGCCGCCAGCGTTCGTCCTGAGCCAGGATCAAACTCTCCATAAAGGTAGTTCTGCCGGACCTGAAGTCCGACAAATCTGTTGCGGCCGAAGCCGCAGAGTTGTTCTCTGACAATTTAGACAGTCTACTGACTTGTCCGTCTTTGTTCCAAAGGAATCTTGCCAACCACTAGCAAGCTAGTGATCGACGAGGTTATTTGGCATTGACTTAGTGCACACTGTTGAGTTCTCAAGGACCGTACGCACCTGGCTGCACGTGTTTACACACCGCAATCAGGGCAACTTGTCTAACATAGCACCGAGGTATTCCTTATGCAAATCGTGACGATATGCGAATCTCCTCGGCGAGATGTCGAGTCTAGTCCGAACCGCCGGTGCTCGCAAGAGCTGGCTGCTGGCCTGAAGTTTCCGCTTGATTCGAACCTTCATTTCGCTGGTCCGTCTTTGGGGCAACGTCCCTAACTTACGTGCATTTCAGCACTCGAGCAAACAAGGGCTGAACTCGGGCGTGTCACAAGTATTTTTCGTTAGTTGTATCCCTGAAGGACGATGTTGGCTAGTGTCTGGTTATGACAAACAACCAAATCAAAACAGGCGGAATCCTTGCGGGCGCAGGGTGCCTTTTCGGTCTCGCACCGTTAGCCATTTCTTTTGCTGCCGCGGGCCTGGGGAGCGACATCGGGAACACCCTCCATTGGTACACCTTGTTCACCGCGCCTGCTGGTGCGGTGGTCGTCATCGTGGGACTGGTCACTGCAATCGTCGGCGCATCGATGAGCACCCCTGCCGACTTCGCGGAATCAATTACGTCGACTCCAGGACAGGAAAAGACTGCGGGAACCGGAACCCCTTCTGATGCGAAGCCAGTCGAATTGCCGCCCCTTCCTTCGGGGCTGGCTCAAATCGTCAAAATCGCCTACGCGTTCGGATTCGTTGTTGTGCTTGTCAGCTGCGTGATGCGGGTCACTATTTTCCAGCCCTTTTCGGGGATCCTGACTCTCTTCGACCTCGTCCCCGTGTTCTTCGCTGGTTGGTTGGTTTTTCTGGCGCGAAACGCTCACGAAGGTTTGGGGTTCCTCCGCCTTTACCAGTCGCAGTTCGTCGTGTCTATCGCGGGTTGTGTTGTGGGCCTGTGGCCACTATACATTTTGGATACGTCGCTGGGCCTTCTGGAATACGGTGATGTCGACGTTTTCCAGCTCGTCGGCTCTGCCATCACGAGTTTGATTCCGGCGGTGGCGTCGCTAGCTTCTCTCATTTTCGCTGGTGTCGCGCGGTCTCGTTACCGCCGAGGGCTCAAGTCCAGTTAAGCGAGTTCGGCGTCGACGCGTGCTGATAGTTCCGCGGCGGTGACACCGGTCGGTCCCGACTCATCCTGGGTTCCCTCGGGGTACGTGCCATGTAGCCCCGGGATGGGGCGTGCGGTGAAACCGGCGGCACGTGCGCCCAGTGTCGATGATCGTACGCACATCTCGGATTGAAGGCCGACAAGGTCGAGTTCAGTCACGCCCTGGTCGCGTAGCCAGCCCGCGAGATTGGGATTTGACTCGAACACATCCTTAATTGTCTTTCGCCAGACGCGCTCGCCATCCGCTGGCGGCAGAGTGAGTTCCCAGAAGTATTCGCCCGGCGCATCCAACTCGTCGGCGTCGCCGTCGTTCTGAACCCAGACAACGAGTTCGCCAGTCGCGCGAGCCGACTCGACGCGTTCGCGGATGCGCTCGAGCAGTGCTTCATGATCGGGCACGGGCCAGTCCCCCACGAATCCCCAGTTTTGGACATCGACAACGAGCAGCGCTTTACTCACGTCGTGGCTACTTTCCAATGACAAGTGCGGCGAGAGTTTTCTTGCCGCGACGAAGGATTGAAACGCCGCCCGCGAGTGTGCGATCGCCGACCAAGTCGGTTTCGCTCGTGACGGCCTCGTTGTTGATGGCCACACCGCCCTGCTGGATGGCGCGACGGGCATCGGACGCCGACGAACACAGTCCCGATTCGACGAGGGCCGCGGTCACGAGCGTGTCGGCGGTGACGGTCGCTTGCGGAAGTTCCGCGGTCGCACCGGCAACGGTGTCGGCGTCAAGCGCGAACAGGTCGCCGTTGCCGAAGAGCGCCGCGCTGGCGGCGACAACCGCGTCCGCGGCCGCATCGCCGTGCACGAGTGCCGTGACTTCCCACGCGAGCGTGCGTTGGGCTTCGCGTTTGGCCGGCTCGGCTTGGACCTGAGCAGCAAGCGTCTCGATCTCGGCGCGAGACAGGAACGTAAACACTTTGAGCCGGTCGATGATGTCGGCGTCCAGGGTGTTGAGCCAGAACTGGTACATCGCGTAGGGCGAGGTCAGGTTCGGGTCGAGCCAGACGGCGTTGCCTTCGCTCTTGCCGAACTTCGTGCCGTCCGAGTTGGTAATGAGGGGCGTGCCGATCGCGTGTGCCGAGACGCCCTCGACCTTGTGAATCAAATCCGTGCCGCTCGTGAGGTTCCCCCACTGGTCACTTCCGCCGGTCTGCAGGACGCAACCGTATTGGCGATACAACTCGAGGAAGTCGAGTGCCTGCAAGACCTGATACGAGAACTCGGTGTACGAGATTCCCGCCTCGGAATTCAACCGAGCGCTCACCGCGTCCTTCTTGAGCATCGTCCCGACCCGAAAGTGCTTGCCGATCTCGCGCAGGAAATCGATCGCGGACATCGGCTGTGTCCAGTCAAGGTTGTTGACAAGTCGCGCAGGGTTCTTCCCCGAGAAATCGAGGAACTTCGAGATTTGTGCACCAAGGTAACCGACCCATTCCGCGACCGTCTCGCGGTCATTGAGGGTTCGTTCCGCGGTCGGCTTGGGGTCGCCGACGAGTCCGGTCGATCCACCGACGAGCCCCAGTGGGTTGTGCCCCTTCAACTGGATGCGCCGCAACAACAACAGTTGCACGAGGTTCCCGAGGTGCAGGCTCGGGGCGGTCGGGTCGAACCCGCAGTAATAGGTGATGGGCGCACCCTCGAAGAGGGCTTTCAGTTCGTCGGCGTCGGTCGACACGTGAACCAGCCCGCGCCACTGCAGTTCGTCCCACAGAGTCGGGAACGACGAGTCGTTGGATTGGCGCTGAAGCGCGGTGGTGTCAGCCATTAGGCGATGCCCTTTCGTGCGGCGGCAACAGCGATGGTGAGTGCCGTCAGTTGTTCGGCGACGCGAGCCGGTGCGGTTCCGCCGCGGCCCGTGCGCGAGGCAACAGAACCTTCAATCGTCAGAACACTTCGAACCTCGGCGGTGAGGTGTGCCGAGATCGACGCGTAGTCGGCGTCCGACGGCTGGTCAAGCTCGAGTCCATTCTGTTCACAAAACTGAACCAGAGCCCCCGTGATTTCGTGCGCCTCGCGAAACGGCACGTTCTGTCGAACGAGCCACTCGGCGACATCGGTCGCAAGCGACAACCCCTGCGGCGCGAGTTCGGCCATGCGTTCGGTGTTGAACGTCACCGTCTCGACCATTCCCGCCAGCGCGGGCAACACCATTGCCAGCGTGTCAACCGTGTCAAAGACGGGTTCCTTGTCCTCTTGCAGGTCGCGGTTGTAGGCGAGCGGCAATCCCTTGAGCGTCGTCAAGAGCCCCGTCAAGTTGCCAATCAGTCGTCCCGCTTTGCCGCGCGCGAGCTCGGCGATGTCAGGGTTTTTCTTCTGCGGCATGATGCTCGAGCCGGTCGAGTACGAGTCGTGAAGGGCGATGAACCCGAACTCGCGGGTGGCCCAGAGGATAAGGTCTTCGGACAGACGCGAGATGTCGACGCCGATCTGTGCGCCGACGTAGGCGAACTCGGCGATGACGTCACGAGAACTGGTTCCGTCGATCGAGTTATCCGCCGCGCGAGAGAGACCGAGTTCGACGGCAACCGCGTCCGCGTCGAGGCCCAACGAGTTACCCGCGAGTGCCCCACCTCCGTAAGGCGACACAGCCGATCGGGCGAACCAATCGCGCAGTCGTTCGATGTCCCGGACGAGTGGCCAGGCGTGAGCAAGAAGGGTGTGGGCAAGCAACACGGGCTGCGCGTGTTGCAGGTGCGTTCGCCCGGGCATGATCGCGGCGGGGTGCGCCTCGGCTTGCGCGACGAGTGCGTCGATGAGGCGCGTCAATTCGACCGACAGTGCCCGCGCTGCGTCACGCAGGTACAGGCGCGTGAGCGTGGCAATCTGGTCGTTACGCGAACGGCCGGCGCGGATGCGACCGCCCAGTTCCGCGCCAACCTCGGCGATGAGCGCGTTTTCGAGTGCGCCGTGGACGTCCTCGTCGGATTCTTGGGCGACCAGAGCACCCGATTCAATGGCCGCGGCAACGCTATCGAGTCCGGCGAGCATGTCGGACAGTTCCGACTTGGTCAACAGTCCGGCGTTGGCCAGCGCTCGGGCGTGCGCCCGAGACCCGGCGATGTCGTAGAGCGCTAGTCGCCAATCGAAATGGGTTGATTTTGACAGGCGAACCAGTTCAGGCGAAGGACCGCTCGAAAAGCGTCCTCCCCACAAGGAACCCTCGTTCGTCGCCATTGGTCAATCCTACGGTTACAGCCGTTAGGACGACGTGAAGAGGAAGTGCATCAACGCCTTCTGTGCGTGAAGGCGGTTTTCGGCAGCATCCCAGACGACGCTCTGCGGACCGTCGATCACCTCGGCATCAACTTCATAACCGCGAAAGGCGGGAAGACAGTGCAAGAAGAGCCCGTCCGATTGCGCGGGCGCCATGAGTTCGGCCGTGACTCCGTATCCCGCGAAGTCAGCGACGCGCCGTTCCTTTTCGGATTCCTGACCCATCGAGATCCAGGTGTCGGTCACAACGACGTCCGCACCGACCAGCGCCTCGGCGACATCGGGTGTGACGAGAACAGAACCACCGGTCTCACTCGCGATTCGAGTCGCGGTCTCTCGCGCCTCAGCCAAGGGTTGATATCTTGCCGGAGTCGCCACGCGAACGTTCATTCCCGCCATCGCGCACGCGACGAGGTACGAGTTCGCCATGTTCGACGATCCGTCGCCGAGGAACGCGACGGTCAAACCGGCGAGACTCCCCTTGTGTTCGCGAATCGTCATGAGGTCGGCCAGCAATTGGCACGGGTGGAAGTCATCCGACAATGAGTTGATAACGGGCACAGCGGAATGGGCGGCCATCTCGTCGATGCCCGACTGCGCGAACGTGCGCCACACGATCGCGGCGACCATTCGGTCGAGCACCCGGGCGGTGTCGGCGATGGATTCCTTGGCACCGAGTTGTGACTCCCCCGCCTGAATGATAAGCGGGTTTCCGCCAAGGTCAGCGACACCGACGCTGAACGACACTCTCGTGCGCGTGGATGGCTTGTCAAAGATGAGCGCAACCGACTTCGGACCGGCCAGAGGCTTATGCGCGTAAGGGTCCGCTTTCATGGCGATCGCCATGTCGATGATCTGCGCCTGTTCGGCGGGAGTGATGTCGTCATCACGGCGGAAGTGACGAACCACAGCTATTCCCGAATCGTTGCGTTGTGGCGGGATGCCGCGACGGCGACACCGGCCAGCTTGGCGTCCGTCGCGTCCTGTTGGGTGAGGGTCCGGTCGGGGGCACGGAATCGCAGCGCGAAGGTCAGTGATTTCTGGTTCTCGTCAAGGCCGGCTCCGCGATAGTCATCGACGAGATGCGCGCTCTCGAGCAGTTCGCCAGCTCCGTCGACGATCGCGACTCGCACGTCGGCGGCGGGCACGGACTGGTCGACGACGAGCGACACGTCCTGAGTCGCGGCGGGAAACACCAGCACCGGGGTGGCGACGACGTGGTCGGGTGCAGCCGCGATGAGAACATCGAGGTCGAGGTCGAGCGCAGAGACGACTCGGGGAAGGTCGAGCGACAGGGCGACGCTCGGCAGGACTTCGCCCGCGAAGCCGACAGACACGTCCCCCACGAAAACCTCGGCGCAGCGGCCGGGGTGAAACGCCTGATGCGATCCTTGGCGAATCTCGACGTCGACGCCCACCGCAGTGGCAACGGCCTGAACCGCGTCGAGAACCTCGCCGAGTCCTGAAGGAACGGCAATCTGACCGGGTTGCTTGGTGGTCACCGGTCCGACGAACACCGCGGACACGTGCCACGGCTGCGCCGGAACACTGTCGTACAGGCCGTCGAGGGTGGCGACGTCGGGACGCACGTTTCCGATGGGAATCGACGTTGAACCCGTTGTACCGACAGGCTGGAACACCGAGCCGAGTTCGTAGATTGCCAGCGAGGTGAGCCCGCGCGCGACGTTTCGTTTGGCGATATCGAGAATCCCGGGCAGCAACGACCGACGCAGTTGCGCGACGTTGGGGTCGAGCGCGTTCGCGAGGGTCATTTCGGGAACGGCTGTTCCGTCGACAGAGCCGAAAAGAGCATTGTGTTCCGTTGTGACGAACGGGTACGCGAGTACCTCGGTCAGTCCCGCGCCGGCGAGAACCTGTGCAACGCGGCGGCGAGCGGCTTGCGATCGCGAAAGCCCCCTGCCGGGCGGCGCGACGGGGATTGCAGAAGGGATGCGGTCATACCCGTGAATTCGTGCGACTTCCTCGGCGAGACCGGGAGCGTCAACCAGGTCGGGTCGCCACGACGGCGGTGTGACGGTCCAGCCATCTTTCGCCTTGGCGGTCGTGGCGCCGATGTCCGTCAGAACGGTTTCGATTTCGGCGGCCGAGTACTCGACGCCGATGAGTTTCGCGGTGAAGTCGGCGGGTAGGTGAATCGCGGCACGCGGCACGAACTCGACGAGGTCAGTGCCGAGTGCGTCGGCCGTTCCACCGCCCAGTTCAACGAGCAGGTCAACCACCCGTTGCGCGGCGGCCCGGGAAACCAACGGGTCTACCCCGCGAGCGAAACGCTTGGAAGCCTCGCTGGGAAGTTTGTGCCGGCGGGCCGTTCGCGCGATGGTCACGGGGTCGAACGTCGCCGCTTCGATCAGGACGTCGGTCGAGGCGTCATCTATTTCCGTTGTCGCACCGCCCATCACCCCCGCCAGACCGATCGGGCCGGATTCGTCGGTGATGAGAAGGTCTTCCTCGGACAGGACGCGAACCTGCTCGTCGAGTGTCGTGAGCTTTTCGCCCTTTGTCGCCCGACGAACAGTGATGCCGCCGGTCAACTTGTTGAGGTCATAGGTGTGGGTCGGCTGGCCGAGTTCCATCATGACGTAGTTCGAGATATCGACGGGAAGCGAAATCGACCGGATTCCCATGAGCGCGAGACGCTTGATCATCCACGCCGGTGTCCGCTTGGAACGGTCGAGACCGCGCACGACACGGGTGACAAATCCGGTGCACCCGACCGCGCCACGAATTGGCGCGTTGTCCTGGATTGCCAACTTGAAACCCACGCCAGGCGTGACGGTGACCGCCGCCGCTGGGTCGTTGAACGAGACTCCGGTCGCGTGGGCGTATTCGCGCGCGACACCGCGCATCGACATCGCGTATCCGCGGTCGGGCGTGACGTTGATCTCGACGGCGAAGTCGCTCAAGCCCAGAAGTTCAATGGCATCGGTGCCGACCTCGGGGTCGAGTCCCATCTCGGACAGACGGAGGATGCCGTCGTGCTCCTCACCGAGACCGAGTTCTTTCGCAGACGCAATCATTCCGTCGGACACGTGACCGTAGGTCTTCCGAGCCGCGATGGGGAACGGGCCGGGCAGCACCGAGCCGGGCAGCGTTACGACGACCTTGTCGCCCACCTCGAAGTTCGCCGCACCACAGACGATTCCGCGCACGGCGTCGTCACCCGAGGTCGCGACTCGAACTTGACACCAACGAATCGTCTTGCCGTTGTCCTGCGGTTCTGGGGTGAACTCGAGCACTTCGCCGACCACGATCGGGCCGGAAATCTCGTTGGGGTGAACGTCTTCTTCCTCGAATCCCACGGACACGAGCGCTTCGTGAAGATGTTCAGGGGTGGCGTCAGTGGGAAGCGCGACCCATTCACGCAATTGGCTCGCGGGGATGCGCACCTAGATCACCATCCCGAACTGCTGCGAGAAGCGAACGTCGCCCTCGACCATGTCGTGCATGTCGGCGACGTCGTTGCGGAACATGAGCGTTCGCTCGATGCCCATTCCAAACGCGAATCCCTGGTATTCCTCCGGGTCGATGCCCGCCGCCCGCAAAACGTTGGGGTTGACCATTCCGCATCCGCCCCACTCGATCCAGCGAGCGCCGCCACGGAAGGTCGGGTGCCAGATATCGAGTTCGGCCGAGGGCTCGGTGAACGGGAAGTAGTTGGGGCGCAGTCGAATCTTGGCACCGTCGCCGAACATCGCGCGGGCGAGGTGTTCGAGCGTTCCCTTGAGGTGCGCCATCGTCAGTCCCTTGTCGATGGCGATGCCCTCCATCTGGTGGAACACAGGTGTGTGGGTCGCGTCAAGTTCATCCGTTCGATACACGCGACCCGGCGCAACCACGTAAACGGGCAGTTCGCGCGTCAACAGGGATCGAATCTGCACGGGAGACGTGTGCGTGCGCATAACAAGATGACGATCGACCGGTTCGACAAAGAACGTGTCCTGCATGGCCCGAGCGGGGTGGTCCTCGTCGAAATTGAGGGCGTCGAAGTTGAACCACTCGTTTTCGAGTTCGGGGCCTTCGGCGATCTCCCACCCCATCCCGACGAAAATGTTGGACATCTCTTCCATGAGCAGATTAAGTGGATGGCGAGCGCCGACACGGCGACGAGAGGCAACGGCGGTGACGTCGACCGATTCGGCCATCAGGCGGGTGTGCTCCTCGGCCTGGACAATGCTGGCTTCACGAGCGGCGAACGCTTGGTTGATCTCTCCTCGGGCCTGGCCGACAATCTTTCCCGCTTCCGCCTTCTCGTCCGCGGGAACATCGCGCAGGGTCGAGTTAATGACGGAAATAGGCGAACCGTCGCCGACAAACTGGGTGCGCACCTGCTTGAGCTCGTCACCGGTCGTCACGCCATTGATGGCGGCGAGCGCTTCGGCGACAACGGCTGCTAGTTGCTGAGGAGAGATGCTGGACACTCCCCAATCCTAGACGAGAGGCGGTTAGGCGCCGCTCTGGGCGAAAGCGCTCGCATACAGGCAAACACTTGCCGCGGTGGCGAGGTTCAGTGACTCCGCTTTGCCGTAAATCGGGACCGACACGACGTGGTCGGCGAGCGCCCGGGCGTCGTCGCTGAGCCCGTGGGCTTCATTACCGAACAGCCAGGCGGTCGGCTTGGTCAAGACGGTGGACATTGATGGGATGGATTCACCATCCGCTGCTGCGGCGAGGATCGTGACTCCCCTGCCCATGAGCCATTCGATGACATCCGCGAGGTCATCATGTTCGATGATCGGCAGGTGGAATATCGAGCCGGTGCTCGACCGAACGAGTTTGGGGTTGTGCAGGTCAACAGAGTTTCCGGTCAAGATGACCGCGTCGGCTCCGGCGGCGTCGGCCGCGCGAATGACGGCTCCCGCATTACCCGGATCACGAATTTCATCGCACACCGCGACGAGTCGAACCTCATCAATTGACGAGAGCGAGTGGGACAGTGTCTGCGCCACCGCGACAACACCCTGCGGGTTGACGGTGTCGGCCATGACCTCGAGCACCTTGTCGGACACTTCGTCCATCACCGCGGGTGAGCGCTCGGCCAATTGGATGATGGCCCCGTGTTTTTCGGCAAACGCAGCGGTGTAGAACACGTCGACGACCGAATTCGGGGCAAACGTCAAGAGTTCGCGGACGGCCTGTGGGCCCTCCACCACGAACACGCCCGCTTCGTCGCGCCGATTCCGCTGGGAAAGTCGGGCGATGGCCTTGACCTGAGGGTCTGCGGGATTCGTGATCACCTTTTGATGTTACCCAACGAGAAACGAGGCCCCGAGCGAACCCGGGACCTCGTCGCAGTCAATCGTGGTTAGCTCTCGTCGTCTGTGTCGTCAGAGTCGTCAGCAGAGTCGTCAGCCGAATCATCGTCCGCGTCGACATCTGAATCATCATCAACGTCATCGGAGTCCGCGCCGTTGTCGTCATCGAGTTCGAGGGATTCGTCCTCATCCTCGTAGGCGTCGTCATCTTCGTACACGTCGTCGTCATCTTCATTGACAACCACCGGAGGGTCGACGGGCGTGTTCGGGTCGGGGTACACGCCGAGGTCAATCAGCGTCTGCTCGATCGTTGCGAGTTGCTGCGTGAGGTTCGCGTCAAGAAGCGCGGCGAGTTCCTCTGGAGTCATTGTCGACAGTCCGTCAACTGATGCGCCGGCGGCGTCGGTCACGGCCGAGTCAATGAGGTTGTTCGCCATCGCGTCAACGATGAGCTGGCGAAGAGTGTCTGACGTGGTCAGCCCAAGCTGAGTTGCGACCGCGTCGGTGAGGAACGTGGCGACCTGGTCATTAGTCGCGGCGTTGGCGGTGGTGGCGGTGAAACCACCGAACCCGATGACCGCGGCTGCTGCCGCCATCGCGATTCCTTTGCTCCATTTTTTCATGGTGTCTGTCTCCTTGTCGTTGCACCCTGTGGTGGGCATATCTGAACGCTAAATCCCCACGGCGTTCGGCGACAGCGACTTTGACAAAACTTGGATATCCCTTGGACGTTTGTTGGACATCCCTTGGATTTCGGCCCCGAAACGAGCGAAATCCCCGCCTTTCGACGGGGATTTCGACTACGAGTAAGGCGACGAATTACGCCTTGGGTGCCGACGTGTCCTTGGGCAAAGCAGCCTTGGCAGCCTTCGCAATGGTGGCGAACGTGGCGGCGTCGTTGACGGCCATGTCGGCGAGCATGCGACGGTCAACCTCGATGCCCGCGAGTGCGAGCCCCTGGATGAGTCGGTTGTAGGTGATGCCATTGAGGCGTGCAGCGGCGTTGATGCGCTGGATCCAGAGGCGGCGGAATTCACCCTTCTTCGCACGACGGTCGCGGTAGGCGTAGTTCAGCGAGTGAACGACCTGTTCCTTGGCCTTGCGATAGAGGCGCGAACGCTGTCCGCGGTACCCCTCGGCGCGCTCGAGTATCGTGCGGCGCTTCTTTGCCGCGTTGACCGCATTCTTTACACGTGTCATGTCAGTTCCTTAAATTCGGTCTCGGGCTACTTGCCGAGAAGCTTCTTGATGACCTTCTGGTCGGCGGGGGCGAGGACTCGGTCCTTGTTGAGGCTGCGCTTGACGCCGCTCGACTTGACCTCGAGGTTGTGGCGCATTCCCGCACCTTGCTTCTTGATCTTGCCGGTACCGGTGATCTTGAAGCGCTTCTTCGTACCCGAGTGGGTCTTCTGCTTCGGCATGTTCTTCTCTTTCGCTATTCCGCTGTGGGCGGGGTCTCGGGGGCGGCGGGTGCCGCAACCGTTGCCGTGGGCTGTGCCTTGGCAGACTCCGCTTTCGCGTCGGACTTGGTCTTAAGTGGGGCGATCACCATTGTCATGTTGCGGCCGTCGACGGTCGGAGAGTGTTCCACGGTTCCGAACTCGGCTACGGCTTCGGCGAACTTGTGAAGGAGTCGCACTCCCGCCTCGGGGCGGGATTGTTCACGTCCGCGGAACTGAATCATGGCCTTGACCTTGTCGCCCCCCTTGAGGAACGTCTGGGCATGCTTGAGTTTGGTTTCGTAGTCGTGGGTGTCGATTTTCAAGCGGAACCGAACCTCTTTGAGGACGGTCTGTACCTGGTTTCGACGTGCTTCCTTCGCTTTTTGAGCGGCTTCGTATTTGAACTTCCCGAAGTCCATAACTTTGACGACGGGCGGTTTCGCTTCCGGAGCTACTTCGACAAGGTCAAGGTCGGCTTCGCGCGCAATGCGCTGTGCGACCTCGAGCGTGACGACGCCAACCTGTTCGCCGAGGGGCCCGATGAGTCGGACCTCGGGAACGCGGATGCGCTCGTTAATTCGCGGATCGGTGATATGTGTCTCCTTTGGTGCTGCGTGCAACCGGTGATCCGGTCGCGGCGGACAACGCCCCAAGGAAACATCGAAACCTCAACCCCGTGAGGGGACGCACCCTTTCGCTGCCGGTTACCCGGCGGAGTACAACGACCCGAAAATCTTCTTACGATTGTCAGGTGGGATTTCTCCACTTCCTTGTTCGGGATACCCCGAAACCTCCATCAGAATAGCAGTAACCGCGACTTCGCGCATCCCGCCTCGAAAGGTCACCATGTCTGACTCCTCCAACGCCGACCACGACGCCGCTCTCGACATCGCCGAAGTGCCCGCGGTCGAGGTGTTGCAGGGGGTCGCCGTTCACCTCATGAGCGCCGCCGCGGTCAAGGTCGGACTGGCCGAGGACGTCGAGCCGGATCTCGCCGAAGCGCGGATGCTCATCAACGCGCTCGCTGGTTTCATGACGGCCGCCGCCCCTGAACTGGGCGATCACCACGCCAGGCCGCTGCGTGACGGGTTACGTTCGCTGCAGCTCGCGTTTCGCGAGGCGTCGGCGATTCCCGACGAATTGGGTGCCGGACCGGGCGAAAAGTGGACGGGTCCCGTCGTCTGACTACGAATCAGACGGTTGGGGTACTTGTTTTCTCTGGGTTCGCTCGACACCTGAATAGGTTCAATGTCTAAAACGCGGCTCAACCGTCCCCTTTTTTGGGGGAAGTCAAGCGTCGTTGCGTTTTCAGTGTAAACGTGTAATCGCGGCTTTTTTGGGGGGGCGAATTAGAAAGGCCCCTGGCCTCGGTCACTCAAGAGAGACTTTGAACTTGACGAAGGATTCGTTCCACCTCGCCGACGGGAAAGAAATTCAAGAATTTCTCGTATGCAACGCCGGCGGCGTAGTTGGAATGGCCGTCTTGGCTCTTCGCAAGGCTCTCACTGGCATTTCTAATGAAGTCCCCAACACGACCAATTGCCCAGAAGGGAAACCCGTCGGGTCTTGCCGACAACGGAGTTGAATTGACGCCTGACGGATACAGCGCGCGCGCCGGAAATAGCGCAGTAGTGAGCCATATTTTTGCAGCAATCTCGGCGATGCCGGGCGTCCCCTCAAAGAAAAACTCTTCGTCAACACCTGGCGTCACATCTTTGTCAGCACTAACAAACTTGCCATCGTCATCTATTTTCATCCGGATTAAACCCCAACGTTCTTTCCTCAGAATCCAGTAGTCAACCCAACCGAGCTCCTCACGGTAGAACTGTTCTAGCGCTCCTGACAACTGATGAATAACTAGGAAGATTTGCCCCGGGTCCAAATCAGCCTCAAATGACATGTTTTTTGTATTCAAACCGCGAATTTGATCAGGGTTAACGCCCATCTTTGTGAGGTGTTCAGCTAATTCAGCGAAATCGTCTTCAGTCCAACTCATGTTCTGCATTTCTACATTTAACAGTAAAACCAAGAAAGGCTCAAGCCTCGTCGTTTCAGGGACGCTGCCTGATGCATTCGGTTCGTCGAGTGCTACCCCAGCCCCTCCGCAAAACGGGTGGAAAAGCCAGCAGCATTAGTCAGTCGTGACGCTAGTCGGATTCGAGAACAGCCATCGCCGCATTGTGACCAGCGATACCGCTGACCGCGCCACCCCGCCGCGCGGTTGATCCGCAAAAGAAGATGCGTGGCTCTGGGGTGTCGACACCCCAGCGTTCGGCGGGCGTCGAGAGCGGCGAATCGTCCGAGACGAACGGCCAGCTGAGCGGTGCATGGAATATATTGCCGCCCGGCAATCCAAGGGCGTGCTCGAGATCGAGTGTTGTTTTGGTCTCGATACAGGGTTTGCCGTTCGCGTCCAGCAGCAACAGATCGAGGATGTCCTCGGACAGTACTGAATTGAGCGAATCGACGACCGCATCTTCGAGTTTCTGACGTATCACGGTGTTGTCGGCGTCCCGCACGAGCGAATGAGGTGTCTGGAGGGCAAAGACTGTGAGTGTCTGGGCGCCCGAATCCCGGAGTGATTCACCAAGAATCGTCGAGTCGGTAAGCGAGTGACAATAAATCTCGCACGGCAGCGGGTTGGGAATCTCACCTCGCGTCGCTTGCTCGAAAGCGGACTGCAACTGCGCGAAACCTTCGTTGATGTGGAACGTTCCGCCGAAAGCGGCGACGGGATCGGTTTCTGTTTTCAGTTTCGGCAAGCGCTTCAGCAGCATGTTAACCTTTACTTGAGCGCCTTCGATGTCGTGAGCCGAGGACCGGCCGCGCAGAGATTCGAGAACCGGCCGGGCAACATTGGCGAGAACGAATCGAGCGGACACGGAGTGGGTCTGATCGTCCTGGCGATAGGTAATGGATCGAACCGAACTGTCTGTTGCGGTGCCACCGTCTAAATCGCCGATAGACAGGACCTCGCAACCCGACTTCAGTTCGGCACCCAGTTCACGCGCACGCGCCGCCATCGAACTCGTGACTGCACCCATTCCGCCAACGGGGATGTTCCACTCGCCCGTTTCGTTTCCAATCACGTGGTACAGAAAACACTTATTGGCGTCGAGTGCCGCGTCGTTATTAGAGGCGAATGTTCCGATGAGTGCGTCGGTCATGACCACGCCACGCACGAGGTCCGACTCAAACGAATCGGAAATCGTTTCCCCGATGGGCCGAGCGAAGAATTCTTCCCACAATTCAGGGCCGAGCAACTGCCGGACGTCCGATTCGGTTTTCAGTGGTTCCAGAACACCGGGGAACAATCGTTGTGCGATGGTCTCGGTTTTTGTGTAAAAAGCGTTCCACGCAACGAAGTCGCTAGCCGCACCGATTGAGTCGAACGACCGCGCAGTGGCTTCGGCGTCCATCTCGTCGATGAGCAACCCAGCCTTGCCGTTCGGCGCCGGCGTGAATGACCCATAACGCCGCGGAGCTGTCTCGACATCGAGACCGAGTTCTTCGATGATTTGCTTTGGAAGAAGGCTCACGAGATACGAGTATCGCGACAGTTTGGCATCGATACCATCGAATGCTTGTGCCGATATCGCAGCCCC